>CALJGU010000177.1 GCA_938075565.1 uncultured Opitutales bacterium
AACCGCAGATGGACGCAGATGAACACAAATTAAATTATATGTTATCCTTCTTATTAGTCCTACATCTGAGTGCATCTGTGGTTGAAATATATAGCTGCTAGTTCTTCTGAAAAGTACCGTGATCAAAAAGCGCGCCCTACAATCTTGGCTTAGGTGGTTTGATGGGCTCCAGAAACGGCAGAAATCCACGCGTGGATGTTTTTCGACGATACACTTTATCGGTGATAGTGATGTAAAGGTAGTTCATCTCCGGTCCACCGAATACTGCATTGGACAACCAACCGGATTGTGGCTTCTCCCAGATCTGATGAACACGACCCGGTTGATCACTTACCTGAACTCCCGCATGAGTGGTAAAGTAAACGCGTCCCTCAACATCGACGGTTAACCCATCTCCTCCACTCTTCGTCTGGTTATCATCCCGGTGGAGGTGATAGTATTTCTGTTTATAGGCCAAAGAACCATCCGGCTGAATTTGATAGGAGTATCCGTAGCGATCGGATGTATCCAAAATAATCAGAAGGGTTTGGTCAGGAGATACCATCACTCCATTCGGTTGCTCCATACCTTCATCCACAACCTTCACCTGACCATCGAAAGTGAAGTGGTAAACCTTTCCTTCGCCAGGTGATGTAAAGTATCCTCCGGTAGGAAGTATGACTAAATCATTACTAGGATGTCCCTTAACAATCGTTGTTTTTGTGCCATCCATTTCATAGGCGACAATCTCCTTATCTCCATTTGCACAGGCATACAATCTTCCATCTGCGCCAAACATCAACCCATTGGCTTTTGCTGTGTTTTTGGCAAATAGACTCACCTTGCCGGTCAGATCGACTTTGAAGATTTCGCTAGTCCGAAGGTCGGTAAAAAAGAGCTCACCCTTCGTATTCACTGCCGGACCTTCAGTAAACTTATGCCCCTCACTGACTAACTCCCAATCTTCACCTTCAATAAGAATTTGAGTCCTCCGATTGTCCATATTCCCAGCCTTGATCGGAGCCGGGTATCCACTCCACAACCAGCGGAGAGCATCCGGCAGAATGGATCCGCCATGCTTGGAATTATGTCCGCCATCACCCCAGGCGTTTTTGACTTCGTAGTTCGAGAATTTAAGCGAAGCATACATATCCAGATTGGCTTCCCACCAACCTCCGCCATAGAGATTAAGGTCGTTCGATCCATCTTGAAGGAAGACACGCAAGGGCTTCGGTTCGGTTTTTCGAATCAAGGTCGGGTAACCGTCACCCCCCCTTAAACCAACATAGGTGCCAATCGTACTAAAGATTCGACGGAAGGCATCAGGACGATTCCAAGCCGCACCGAAGGCGGCAATGGCTCCTGAACTGGCACCGGCAATCGCCCGGTCATTTGGATCGTCACTAATATTGTACTTTGCCTCGACCTGAGGAATCATTTCTTCAATCAGAAAACGAGCGTAGCGATCTCCCATGCTGTCGTACTCAAAACTGCGATTGTACCGCGCCGTGGCATTCTCATGAGGTGCAGGAACCACACCTGGGTTAATGAAAACACCAATCGTTACTGGCATCTCCCCCTTGTGTATCAAGTTATCAAACACCACGGGCACACGCCATTGGCCATCGCGAGTCACTCGGCTCCCCCCATCCTGCCAGACCATCAAACAGGCCGGCTTCGAAGGATCGTATTGGGCTGGCACATAAATCCACCAGTCCCGCTCCGTCCCAAGGTAAATTTTGCTGTCATTAAAAAAGAGCTTTTCAATGGAACCTTCAGGCACTCCGGCTTGCGGCATCGAGTCAGGCCCTAAAACGTAATCATCGGCTGCAGTCACAAAGACAAGTGAAAGAACGAGAATAAAAAGCAATCGTAAGCACAGGGGTAAGTTTTGCATGATTAGGTTTGTGAGAGTAACATAGCGGAAAGTCAAAAATGGAATCCGAGCAAATGAACCGCGGAGACTCCAAGACATGAATACCCGTGAACGATTAAAAGCCTTGAACGATTTCCATCGTTCAAAGAGCCTTGGATTCCCACCCTCTGTGATGCAGAAACAAATCACCCTTTTAGTCGCCTCATTAAGTTGTTTGGCTTCCTCCCCTTCCTGGTCAGCTTACAAAGATATCGCAAACGCTCCAGACTCGACCCAACACGTTGTGGGTGGAGTCGATGCAACGATCGAAGAATACCCGTGGATGGCTGCCCTCGTTTCGACCAGTATAGAAGGAAACACGAGACAATTTTGCGGTGCCACGGCCATTGCCCCCTATTGGGTTCTAACAGCCGGACATTGCGTGGACGAAGCCATATCACCGGAGAGCTTCAAAATAGTATTTGGAACGGCCGATCTTGAAAACGAAGAGACAGCTCAGGTGTTTTACCCAAAAACCATTCTCATTCATTCCGACTACATCAACAGTTACACCAAGGATAACGACATTGCGTTGATCCAATTAAGAGAGCCTCTTCCCGATTCGATTCCCAAGGTGCAATTAAGTTCGGATCTATCTTTAGAAATGCCGGGAGTCACAGCTCGGCTGGTAGGTTGGGGAATCACCAACACCGATTTCCGAGACCGTCAGGACACCTTGACCCTTCAGCATGTTGATATGTCAATTGTTACTCAGGAGTTCGCAAACCTGCCTGAATACTACGACGGACGCGTCCGTGAAAATGTGATACCGGCAGGGGATATCGAACCATATCATTCAAGCGGTTCGGGAGACAGTGGAGGGCCATTACTCTCCTTTAATCATACATTGAACCGATGGGAACAAATAGGCATATCCAACTATGGTGCCGGATGCGATAAACCTGAAAATCCAATTTCTGCATATGCAAGAATTTCTACCCACCTGGAATGGATAAACAATATCCTGAATAATGATTTTCTTAGCTGGATGAATGGATTTGAACTGACTGAACCCGACTATAATGAAGGGGATGATAATAGCCCGCTTTTGGAATATATTTTTTATCTCGATCCAACTGTGATCGATCAGCCCGAGACGGAATTAGCTATTAACAGATCCTACGGAGAAAGTTTAGCGACAGGCACACTCCGTCTCCGAAACACAGTGCCTCTCATTGACGTGAACCGGGAATGGTCGAGTGACTTAGTGACCTGGGAAATACTTCAGCATGACCATGAACAGATCTCTATAGAACCTGTTCAGGGCTCAAATCTAAGCCGCTACAACATCCCCATCATCATAAGCAATTCCGACCCCGGTTTCTACAGAATTGCTCACGAAGACAATGGTGGTATTATTCACGGGCCCCATACCTTACGAGTAGGCTCTTCAGTGAAAGGGCTTTTTAACCGAGGAATTGATGCTGCCGGACCGACCCATTTTGATTACCTCATCGATACCATGGGCTCCTTTAGATCCATTCGAGTAGCAGCAGAATCGGATATTGACCAACCGATCTCAATCAAAGTGGTGGAACTTGAAACAGGCAGACTCATGATCGATTGGTCCGGCCCCAGTAACCCCGACAGCCCGACATACCCCTTCGGCGAAGGTTTTTGGCCAGAGGAAGGAATGCAATACCTACTCAGAGTTTCATCTATCGACTACACCCTACCACAAAGCTTCGAAATTCACCTGGATCATGTAGAAGGTCTCATCGATTCTAGTTCATTTGAAACCTACATGGGCGAACTCACAACCGATGACTTCAGTTTCAAACGCTTGAATCATTATGGTGATACATTCATATCTAGTTTTGCCGCCGATTCTATTTTCAAAATCGAAGTAAGAACGGAGGACCTGGATCAGCTCATATTTTTGCAAGACGCGGCAACCGGGGAACTAATTGAAGAAATAGATCAAAAGCCTTCAGGCGAGACCGAGTCTGTGCTCGTGCGATTTGATGAAAACCGAACACTCTTTGTTACCGTCGCCTCTTACGAAAGTAATGATACCGGCTCTTACGAGTACCAGCTGAGTCAATTCACAGAAAAAAACTTTATTCAAGCTGATGAGAAAACCATTGGGCTCATTCACAGTGCCGACAATACAACTGAACTCAGCGGCACTGAGTTTTACCTAGAAGAGATTGATCTACTGAACGTCCACAACCCAGCGGGAATCACAGTGAAGATCACAGGGTACGGCAGCTATTATCCTTCTTACTTGATATACAACCTGACGGCCGGTGAAACCATCCACAGTGCAGTAGCTCGTTGTGACGATCGAACGCTTTTCTTCAACCCGATAGCGTCAAACAACTATCGAGTTGTCATAATCGCTTCCAAAAGTAGACTGGGGAGTAATTACGAGCTGGAAATCATCAGGGGAGAGGTCCAAGACGAAGTCGATTTTGATGCAGCTATTTTGAGTTCAAAACACGGCCAGGGCCTCCCAAGTGAAAATGATTCAGAATGGAATGTGATTCACCAAGTCTACAAAGACCTCTAAGTACAGGAGCCTGAACACCTGACCAACGACTATTCCTTCACATAACGTGTCCGTACGGTGAATACACTGTCGCCACTCAAAATAGACCCACGACCGAAGAGCCGTCCGTTCTCCCAATTTGAGAGGCCAAGCTCAGGCTTCTTAAGCGCAAACTGCCCATCCACCCAACGGGTGAAGTCATTGCCAATAAAAGGGGCATTCAATGTTGAGTAAAATCTCTTCTGCTCGGAGGCATCGTCACTGATCAAGGATCCAACAAACTGCGGACTGTATTCATTGAACAACGACACTGCTTCATCTATTGAATCGACAAGCACAAGCGTTACCTCCGGCGAGTCTTCCCATTCCCACTCATGGCCGAGTTGATCGCGGTCTATTGATTGAACCTGTGCTTCCTCAACAAGTCCTTCTGCCGTTCCGATCGGCACCATTTTATCAAATAGCGCTGATGGTACATACGATTCATCCGCATCAACAACATGAAGCTTAAAATTATGGTCCCGCTGTTTTCCTGCTTTTTCTAAACTCTCTAGGAATACAGGAACCAAATCCTCCGCCTGACTGCGCTCAATACAACAAGTGTTCAACGTATTGCAGACTTTTCGATCCAGAGACCTAAAGACAGCTTCGGAAAATTGCTCCTTATCTGCATGACTCGATGCCATGATCCATGCCCCACCCGTGCCATGCAAACTTGTAGAAACGCCAGCGCGACGAGCCAGGCTTCCGAGCGTATCAACCGCCTGCCCTGATCCACGTGCAACCGCTAACGATAATCGATCGTCAGAGAACATCGCCCACCCGGCGGCATGAGCAGCGCTCTCAACAAGACTGGCTGCGCCTAACGGCAAGCCGGACTTTTCCAGAGCTGGGTTCAAAGCCAAATCCATAATTGCTTTGGCCGTTTTAAGAGCATCACTTCCGATTCTAAAAACAACGGTATTTCCTCCGCGAAGTACGCCGCATGCATCAGCTAAGACATTGGGGCGACCTTCAAAAACAAATGCGACTACACCTAGAGCAGCGCCCACTAATTCCACGCGGAATCCTTCGTGGTGAACTGTTTCGATAATTTGCCCTCTCCGGGATGGCGCTTCAATCCAACCACGAAGTCCATCGATCATACCAAGACGCAGCTTTTCCGTTGCTTCTAATCGAGTGGTTGATCGACCACGGGCCTTAGCGGCGGCAATATCGTCTTCATTGATCTTCTGAATGTGCTCCCAGGTATCATTATCGTCCAAGGCATCGGCAAAGGCGGCAAAAAACTGGCTAATCTGCTCGTCGGTCACAGAGCCCATTTTCCCAAAGGCATCCAAGGCTAGAGAAACGGCATCAGTGGCAATGTTTTGTTCGTTTGCCGGAATATGCAGAAGCTGTCCCGTCTTGGGTACCACGGCGAGCGAATCGCCGGGTTGAAATGCTTCAGCCAAGGTCTCATCAACCCGGACCCATTTGTCACCTCCAAGAAAGACCGGCATTCCGGCCTCCAGTTTACTAAATTGCTCAATTGCGCTCATAAATCGAACGCACAAGGTTTAAGGGCATCTCCAAAAAGGCAAGTCAGCTTCTAAATTAGTCGAGGAATCGAATTACGAGTTATTGGGCTGCACTCGAATGGCCACCAAACACACGTCATCATCCAGGTGATCGCTCTCACAAGCGGTGTGCAAGGCTTCGGTGACCAGCTTGAGCTGAGCTGAGAGAGGTTCATCTTTCACGCGCTCCACCGTTTGCACCAAATTATCTACTCCCCACTCCTGGCCATCACACTGTTTTTGTTCAATCAGGCCGTCTGTAAAAAACAACAGCTCAGTCATCTGATCCAATTTGTGCTTGGTCGCTCTGAACTTCTCATCAGGAAACATCCCCAACGCTGGCCCCATTTCACGAACCGGGCACCCTTCAAAATGATTTCCCTGTTCATCACGAACATACCAAAGAGGTTCAGGATGTCCTGCATTTGCGATCATGATCTCTCCTTTGGAAAGATTGAAAACCGTATAGACAGCGGTTACGAACCTGGGGAAGTTGGCATCGTCGGCCAAAGGAATGATCTTATCATTTAAATGCCTCAATACGCGTGCCGGACTGGAAAGTGCAGTTGGAATCTCGAGTAACAACCCCCGGATTAACATCGTAACCAAAGAAGCTTTCACACCGTGCCCCATGACATCGCACACGAGGATGCCTACTTTGTCTTTGGAGATCGGAATGATGTAAAAAAAATCACCAGCAAGGTGATGGCTAGGCGAATACAGATAGCTCGCCTCAAAAGACCATTCGTCACAACTGACTGAATACCTGGGCTCATCATCGAAGCCACTTGCCATGAGGGTCTCTTGCAACTGCCTGGCTACCTGCAACTCCGTTTCCAATTGCTGGTTTTGCTTTTGCAACTTCTCATTCGCCTGACGGGCTTCTTCTTCCGCTTCTTTTTGTTCGGTAATATCCAGGGTCATTCCAACAACACCTTCAACTTTACCTTCAGCGCCATGGAGGGGAACTTTAGAAGTAAGCACCCATCGTTTGTCACCCATCAGGCTTTTATTGAAGTCCATCTGATTATTGATGGCCTGGTCTTTTTCAATGATTTCAATGTCGCGGGCTTCCAGCAACTCAGCACGCTCACCCGGCTTGATTTCTGAGATTGTTTTCCCGATCAAAACTTGGTCCGTCTCGACCCCAATTCCTTTTCGGTATTCCTCATTGACCAAAACGAAGCGTTGCTCGGTATCGCGCACAAATACCCGACACGGAAGGATTCGCACAATCGTCTGAAGCAGATGACGTTGATGCTCCAACTCGATCTCTACTTTTTTACTTTCCGTAATATCGCGAGACAGGCCGAACGTTCCGACAATTTCGCCAGTCGCATCTTTTAGTGGAAGTTTCGTGGTCAAAACCCATTTTTCACTCCCATCGCTTTGTCGATCTCGCTCCTCTCGAAAGCTCCATCCTTCACCCGATCGAATAATCTCCTGTTCCGACTCATATTTCACTTTGGCAAAACGTTCCTGAAAGATGTCAAAGTCAGATTTCCCAATGACCTCTTCAGCGTTTGCAAAGCCATTAAAAAGCGCATGCGCACGATTCACACAAATAAACTTACTTTCCAGGTCCTTGAAATACACATGGTCAGGCAAGGACTCCATCAAGCGCCAAAACAAATGAGAGGAATGATATCCAGGCTCGAGCGGAGAGTGCATATCACTCGTTTTGCCCGCCACATAGGCAGCTGAAAGAGCAGCCTTCAATTGACCAGGACTCAGAGATATCGCTTCGTCCTCTGACTGCTGCAGATCCACATTCAGTGTCTCCAAGCAAATTGACCTGAGGTCTTCAGGTAGCGGTTCAGGCGTTGTCATAGCGGAATGCCGGCGAGCACGAGAGGGGTTACCCTAGCAGTGCGACAATTTTCAGGATTTTTTAGGCAAGAAATTAGTAAGGTAAATGTGGATCGAATCGTTCACAAAATACCATATTTCTTCAAGCCTAATACCCTTTCCGAGGTCATTTTCTAACTCGTGTTGGAAATAAGTTTTACTTTTTCGCATTCCTCACCAGACTTCGAGGTTTTGAATGTCACGCAAGTTTCATTGACCGAGTAGTTAGCCAGGTCTAAGAACAACCCCATTACCTCTTCGAATTACCCATTAACAAGAAATCAGTTTAACCCAAAAAACTTACCCACATGAAAAGAAGAACCTTCATTAAAACCTCAGCCCTAGCGGCAAGTGCCTTTTATATTGGCTCTTCCAGAGCTTATGCTACCAGTGATGAACTCCGAATCGCTGTAATCGGACTCAACGGAAAAGGAAAGTCCGCCATCAAGGATGTCTTCCGCACAGACGGCGCACGCCTCGTAACCATTTGTGACGCAGATACCGATGTCATGGCCAAACGCGCTGCCGACATCGAGAAGGATCATGGCGTCAAGGTTCAGCAAGTTCAGGATTACCGTCGAGTGCTCGATGATCCAAACATCGACGCGATTACCATTACTACACCGAATCACTGGCATGCTCTTATGGCCATCCAGGGATGTCAGGCTGGTAAGGATATTTATTGTGAGAAGCCTGTTTGCCACAACATCTGGGAAGGACGCCGGATTATTGAGGCTCAGAAGAAGTACGGCCGCATCATCCAGAGTGGTCTTCAGAATCGTTCCGATGATGGACTGCTCGAAGCATTTCCAGCCATCATGAGTGGCGAGTTCGGTAAGATCCAAATGGCTCGTGGCCTCTGTTACAAAAACAGAAAAGGAATTGGCAAACGCTCTACCCCACTCATCCCTGGTAAAAACGTGGATTACGATCTGTGGCTTGGACCTGCTAAGGATGAACCTATTTACCGCGATAACCTTCACTATGACTGGCACTGGAGCTGGAACACCGGTAACGGTGATATCGGTAACCAGGGGCCTCATGAGTTTGACCTGATCCGTTGGGTGCTTGGTGATCCAGGACACCCGAGTGAAGTGGTCAGCTTTGGCGGACGCTTTGGTTGGAAAGACGCAGGCGTTACTCCAAATATGCACATCGCATCTTTGAAGTTCGGTGACATTCCCGTGCTCTTCGAAGTACGCGATCTTTACATCAATCCAGAAACACCTGCGGCATCGAATTATAAAGGTCACCGCATCGGCGTAATCATCACTTGTGAAGGTGGGGAATTCCGCGGCGGACGCGGTGGAGGTTCCATCTACGATGAGAACAACAAGAAGATCAAGACCTGGAAAGGTGACGCTGGATTTGATCACTACCCGAACTTTGTGCGCGCTGTGAAATCCAGAAAACAGGATTCACTCCGTTGCCCCATTGAAACCGGATACATGTCCAGTGTGCTTCCTCACATGTGTAACATTTCCTACCGTGCTGGTCAGGAAGTAGCTCCAAAGCGTGTTGAAAGCTTCGCTTCCAAGGATGACACATTGCAGGAAACCTACGAGCGCTTTAAGAAGCACCTCGGTGACTGGAACGTCGATTTCAAGTCGGAGAAATGGAACATGGGTAGGAAGCTCCGCTTCGATGCCAATAAGGAACAATTCAAAGGCAAGAATGAGTTAGCCCAATCCGCCAACTCCATGATCAAAGACAACTACCGGAGCAAATTCAGCGTTCCAGCAGCGGTTTAGATCCATACTTTCATTCAACCAAAAAAGCCTCCCGAATCAAGGAGGCTTTTTTGTGATGTATTGCTGAGCTCAATCTTCCGTAACAAATGTTAATAAGGCTGATAACCAACTTGGTTTTCAAATAGGGAGGTGCCGAGCAGAACCTGTCAATCAATCGACCACAGTGCTAAACTCGACACCCCTGTCTCCGTTATTTTGCTAAATTGATTTAACCGCGGGCTCCAGGGAACGATTGGGACACCGCGGATGATTCAGCCCGCCAAACGCCTGTTCCCCTCCGGAGAGGAAGCAGACGTCCTTTGGATGCAGGCTACATGAGGGGGTTAAAATGGATAAATGGGAGAATCCCTTAAAATTCATAACGCCATCCTAACGGACGACTTTGTATGAATTATGATCGCTCTGTGAGCTTTGTGTGTGAAATGAGGTTTTTTATGATTTAGGAAACTTCAGCGCCACAACGACACCGGCATCGTCCCGATTATCAATGCTCACCGATCCTTGATGGAGTTCCATGATCTCTTTCACAAATGCTAAGCCCAAGCCGGAGCTTTTTTTACTCGTTGCCGGGCGAGGCATGGAAAAGAAACGCTCGAATACCTTTTCCAAAGCAAACGCTGGCACTCCCTCACCCTCATCCAATACTCGCAGACGATAACACGAATCCTCTTCATCAATCAGAATGCTCACGAGAGCTCCATCGGGTGAAAAATCGATCCCGTTCTGCAGGACATTGCCTATAGCTCGCGCAAGTAGAAAGCTGTCTCCTTCGATCATCGCATGATCTAAAAGCTCAGTTTGAATCTGCAGGTTATGCGCTTCAAAAACAGCCCGATAATTCTCTAGCAACTCGCTCGTAAGCGCTACTAGATCTAGCGGCAGCGACTCTTCAAGTTGCTGCAGTTTTTCAACCGCCGAAAGTTCCAGCAAACGATCCACGATCTGATTAATACGTTTCGATTCGACAGCGATATTTGAGAGAAATCGATTCCGTTGATCGACACTCATCTCTTCGTTCATCAATTCAGCAGCTCCTCGAATCGCCGATACCGGACTTTTGATTTCGTGGGTCAGCGACTGGATGTATTGCTCCACGTACTGCTTACCTTCAAGCTCCTTGTGCATTGTCTGCAAGGCCCTAGCCATATCCTGCAGCTCCTTGGCCTTACCTAAGCGAGGTAGATAGGCTCGTTTCCCTTCCGACGCCAAACGTGCATACTGTGTCAATCGACCAATCGGACGCAACAGCCAGGCAGACATTAACAGAGAAAGAATCAATGAGATACCTCCCGTAATAATGGCGGCATAAATAATCTCCTTTCTTGCGTCTTCGATGAAGATGGCAGCCCAGGCAACAGGCTTCTCCACGGTCAACACACCTACAAGATTTCCATCCACGAGAATCGGTGCAGAGACATGCAAGGTCTGTGTTTTATCTTCGGGGTCATCCGGTGTTGTACGAGCACCATAGGCTCCCTCAAGGGTTCGCTTGATATTATTCCAATCGGAATAGTTTAAAGAGACCTGATCAGGCAGAGAAGAATGGTACAATACAATCCCCTTAGCGTCGGTTACATACACGTTAAGGTCCACCTGCTCTTTTGTGACCTCATAGATGGTAGATTCGAAGGACTCACTTTTAACTCGCTCAAACACATCATCGAGACTGTCTTGCGTCGATAAGCCAGACTCCAGGTCCTCACCCAAATCTGCTGCTAAAATACGAGAAGTATCCACCAGGTTTTCTTCGACCAATTTAAGATAATTGGGGCGAATCCGATTAGTGATCCAAAATGCCAGGAATGCAAAACTGAGCACCGTCACAAACACGAAGGTGCTAATAATGCCGAACCGAATTGGAACTCTCATTGGACGGGGCGTGGGACGAGGGACATGGGGCGAGGTATACGGATCATCCTGCAACGTATGAAGGATCTCATGATAAATCTTCAGAGATGGAATACCCAATACCCCTGTGTGTGGTGATAACTTCACGTGTTGGGAAAAAATCCGTGAGCTTTTTCCGTATGTTTTTAACATGAGTGTCCACGGCTCGATCCACGCTGGAAGTCGGGTCATCCCATGCAGCGTTCATTAACTGATCGCGGGTGAAAACCCTGCCTGGTGATTCCAAGAACGTTTTTAATATTCGATATTCGTATAAAGAAAGGTTCAACGAACTTCCACGGCAGCTGATACGCTTGCGCCATTCATCCATGGCAAAGGCGCCGACCTCCTTCTCCCCTTCCTTAGCCGCTTGGTCTTGAACCGGCTGCCTGTTATTTCGACGAAGGATCACTTTTACCCTGGCCATCAATTCACGAGGACTGAATGGCTTTACAACATAGTCATCACCGCCGATTTCCAGACCCACCACTCGATCTATTTCGTCACTGCGAGCTGTCACAAACAGAATGGGAATGTCACTGGTCTTTCGTACTTCTTTACAGAAATCGAACCCACTCCCATCAGGCAAAGATACATCCAGGATGAGTACATCGAAGCTATCTTCACTCAAACGTAACCGAGCATCTGCAAGTGTGTGTACGCTGGCATGGTCAATCCCTTCCATTCCAAGTGCGTAGACAATATTATCTACGATGGAGGGTTCATCATCAACGACCAACACTTTGGCTTTGCTCATAAACTCAGCAAAGTAGGCTATCGCAAAAGAAACAAGGAAGAATGTTATTCCTCAAAAGCTAGGTCGGAATCAGCAAGATCTTCTAAGACTTTTGCAATGATCGTGGTGTCCATACTTTCCCAACCTTTATCGAGCGCAAGTTGACGCAATTCCTGGACGCGTGGAGCAAGCGATTGGGGCACTCCTAATCGCTCAGCCAAATCCAAGGCCAGACCCGCGTCTTTAATCATCAAGGTCACACCAAACCCATCATCAAAATGGCGTTTGATTATACGCCCGGGAACACTCCGATGCAGGTGGGCGTTATCTGCAGCCGTCCCGGAAAGCACTTCCTGCATATCCTTAAATTTTAGCCCTGCTTTTCTCCCCATCAACAACGCTTCGATCGTAGCCACCAAATTCACACCTGCCAGTTGATTATTAATCAACTTCATCGTTACCCCCGCACCCACGGGACCACAATGAACACAACGCCCCAAGTGACTTAGAAAATCTTTAGCTGTCTCAAAAACGGGATCCGACGCGCCGACCATAAACAGAAGCTTTCCTGCAGCTGCGTCCACGGTAAGCCCGCCAATCGCAGTATCTATCATTTGAATACCTAACTCTTCGCATTGAGCCGACACCTTTTTAGTCACCTCGGGATTGATCGTGCTCATCTCGAGCCACAGCAGGTCCTTATTTCCCGATGCAAGAATCCCCTGTTCACCTTCAGCAACCGATTCTACATGAGGGCCATTGGGCAGAATAGTCAGCAGGATATCACATTGTTTCGCAACGTCCGCAGGCGAACCAGCCGCAATCGCTCCCCGTTCTACGAATCTGTTTAAGGCTGCTGGATCGATATCATAGGCCACAAGAGAAACACCCTGCTCTAACAATCTCCCCGCTATTGGGCTTCCCATTTGCCCCAACCCAATGATGCCTGCTCGTAGTTCCTGTGCCATAGTTTTTTAATGGGTGTAGGTTAAGTCCTGGGTGGTATGATGCTTAGAATCCCACCCCAGTCACTGATGTCTGGATGCGACAAAGATACATATCACTGGTCAAATAAAGCACACTTCCGTCATCTCCAAAAGTGCAGTTGGCAATACGTTCGCCCGTTTCAATTTTCCCCAGCACATCGCCTTCAGGTGAAAATACATAAACGCCACCTGGGCCTGTAGCCCATAAGTTGCCGTCCGTATCACAGCGAATGCCATCAGGTCCCCCGGGTTGTTTCTTGCTGTCCGCTGTTGCATCGTAGAAACGTTTTCCAGTTCCAAGCAATCCGTTCTCCTTCACCGGATAAGACATATACCCAACCCAGTCATAATCAGCAACGGCCACATAAAGGGTTTTCTCATCAGGTGACAGACAGATCCCATTGGGAGCCCGCAAGTTATCCAAAAGGAGGACCAACTCCCCTGATTTCCGCAAGATGAATACTCCGCAGAAATCCAGGTCTCTATCAGGATCTTCAAATCCCTGCGGCATTCCATAAGCGGGATCCGTGAAATAGATATCCCCGTTGCTCGCGACGCAAAGGTCATTTGGGCTGTTAAAACGCTTCCCTTTGTACTCATCGACTACAGTCTTTTTCCCTCCGACTGCCGTAAGCATGGATATACGACGATCTCCATGCTCACACAAGAGCAGTTGGCCGTCGTTGTCGAAAGTAAGGCCATTACTACCCATGCCTCGCGGATGATGAGCCACACCCGTGTAGCCAGAAGGCTCCATCCACACGCTCTTACCGACTCCTTCTTCCCATTTATAAACTCGATTGGCATGCACATCAGAGAACAAGAGGCAGTTATTCTCCTTATCCCAGGCTGGCCCCTCCGACCACAGGAAGCCAGCTGTGAGTACCTCAATTTCTGCACTTCGAGGAATTAAAGCATCCAGCCGTGAATCCAAACGCTTCACTTCACCGATTGTGGCAAAGTTCAACGAATCCTGAGCCGATAGAGTTTGAGCTATAAAAAGCGTAATAAGCAGGGGTAAGAGTTTCTTCATTCACAAATCATTGGCTGAAGAACAGAGGCGTCTCAATTCAAAATATTACCCACGACAATGATTACCTAACTGTAGGAGCAAATTTATTCGCGACCTTGACCACCACAGACTACTTAGTCGCGAATAAATTTGCTCCTACAAAAACGTTCTACCTGAACCCCAATTCAATCATCCACCTTACCGCGACTCCCAACACGCCCCTTAATTCGGGCGGAAAATGGGTCTAGATGTCGAGCTTAACGACTGTTCCGAAGAGCAAAGCTCTGACAAGACCGGGCTCGAAGAGAACCGGAACAAGGCGAGGGCGCGCACAACAGTGCGTAACCGAGTAGTGAAAGAGGCACACTCGGCATGTAGGCCCAAGGATGGGTATAAAACAACTATCCACGTCATCCACCAAGGTTTCTATGTTACACAAAATAAAAACAACCACCCACCATTGCACCCATCCGCTTAGCCGCCCGAATTAAAACTTCACAAAATGACCTTCTATCTACAGCGTAACTTCATGCCTCTTGGAGTTAAAATATTCTGCGCCTTAATGGCGATCGGTTCGCTATTATGGCTTCGCTATGCCTGGTCAGGGTTCGGCGGAAGTGTCAAAGATCTGGAGGCTCACCGAAAGTCTGGCCTCATGCGTGTCCACTTCCTCTTTATCGGCCTTGTCGTCATCGTATGCACCCTTATGGCAATCTTTGCCTAACCAATACCCCATGAATCTAAAATACCCGACTACCCTACTGTTTTCATTGATTGCCCTGGGCGGACTACATGCCCAAGAAGAGCCGTCCTGGCTCAAAGGCATGGATAGTTTCCAATGGATCAACGAGGCTCCCGAGCAAATGCATCCGTCCGTGATCCACATGACCTTCTACTCGAAGGCCAATAAGGCGGACGTAGGTTTCTATATGCGCCTGCCTCGTGGCTACGATGCCCCCGAAAACCGCGACAAACGCTACCCGGTCATTTACTTCCTTCACGGAGGACGTCCAGGCAGTGAGGTCAAATCAAGGAACGGATTCGAAAACATGCTTCCCATGTTGAAATCGGAGGATTATCCGGCGGCCTTCATGATCGGCATCAATGGCGGTAAACTTAGCCACTATCAATACCAGGGATACCAAGGCATCTCTGCATTTCTCGAACTGATTGAGCATATCGACAAGACCTACCCCACCATCGCGGATCGCTCAGGCCGCGCCATCATGGGTAGCTCCCAGGGCGGACGAGGCACCAGTCGTTATATATTTAGTCATCCCGAGCTGTTCCAAACAGCTGTGGCACTCGCATCGGGTCATCAGCATGAAAAACGGATCCACGAGAATGACGGTTACGAGAGCGATTACCTCACCATTCCCGATGCCGGCAACAACGCCTTCAACAATGCCAGTTTATACGCGGCTCAAAACAATGCCCCAGCTATTAACCTTATGGCAGTCATCGGCACCAAGGACGACAACTACATCGGCAACCTCCAGTGGTCGATCCACCTACAGGAGTTAGGCATCAAGCACGAACTCGTCGTAGTCCCGGGCACAGGCCACGGAATCGATTGGAGTATCGAAAACACCGATACGCGTATCTATCATTTCATAAAATCAGGATTAACCACAAAATAAATAAACTCACCATGGCTACCACAGATACTTGCTGCACTATCGTCCCCTACTTCAAACCACACGAAGGCAAATATGAAGAATTTAAGGCCATGTGCCCCCAGTTCGTTGCCCTCACCCAAAACGAAGAGAAGGCACTCTTCTATGGATTCTCCTTCACCGACGATCTGATTCACTGCCGTGAAGGCTATGCCGACGCGGAAGGTACGCTGGCTCACCTAGAAAACGTAGGCGAACTACTAGGCAAGGCCTTGGAAATCGTTGATCTCGTTCGCTTGGAAGTACACGGCCCAGCAGAAGAGCTGGCCAAACTGAAGGAGCCAATGAAAGATCTTCCCGCTGAGTATTACACCCTCGAATACGGCTTCCGACGGTGACCTGAATGACAGTGTTTTGCACAGCGTCGGCAGAGTAAAACCCTCTAGCACTAATGAAAACATATCCCTTCTCCAAGACGATCGCTTTCATTTGCGTTTTGACCCTAAGCTCGATTTGCAGGGCAAATGAAATTCCTTACTTCCCTCCCGAATCGGGCGAATGGGAAAGTATCGATCCTTCAGAGGTCGGCTGGAATAAAGCAAAGCTCAACCAGCTGGTAAAAGCCATTGGAGAGCAAAAGTCCTCAGGCCTACTCATACTCCAGAATGGAAAAATCCTGATTGAGAAATACTATCCATCGGAGATGTACGATACAGATGGGGGGAAATTCTCCAGGCGCCTTCACGGTAAGGTGGCATACGGGAGCACCATTGAAGATGTAGCCTCTGCCCAGAAATCGATTGCGGCCCTCATCGTGGGAATAGCTCAGCAAAAAGGCTTACTATCGCTGAAGGATCCTGTGCATAAACACTTGGGCGTGGGTTGGTCACGAGCCACTGAAGCACAAGAATCCAAGGTAACAGTCCGCCATTTGATTTCCATGAGCTCTGGCCTAAAGGACGACCTCAGCTTTGAAGCTCCAGCAGGAACCCGTTGGCGTTACAACACGACTGCTTACTCCCACTGCATGCACGTCGCGGCAGCCGCATCCGGAATGAAAGCCAAAGATATGGTAAAAACATGGCTATTTGATCCGCTGGGCATGAACGACTCTGAATGGATTTTTCGCGCGGGCCAGGAGCACGCCAATATCAAGAACAGCAACATCTTTGGATTAGCCACGACCACCCGTGACCTGGCTCGCGTAGGCATGATGGTATTGAACAACGGAGTTTGGGATGGAGAAACCATCATCGCCGACAAACAGTTCCTTCACGACGCCACCCATCCCTCACAGGAAATGAACCCATCTTATGGATACCTCTGGTGGCTCAACGGACAATCGATCGTGAACGGCGGAGCCAGCCTCAAACCCCAAAAGGGTCCGCTCATTCAGTCAGCCCCCGCCGACCTCTATGCCGCCCAAGGCGCCCTACAAAGAAAGCTCTATGTCGTCCCCTCCATGAACCTGGTCGTCACCCGCTTTGGCAACCAACCCTCGACTAAAGATTTCAATAACCAATTCTGGAAACGCCTGATGGCAGCAGCGCCAAAATAAAATCCTCCTCTTCCTCCTACTTAATCTCCTACCTTCTCTTCCAATCGCATGGCCCAATCCCCTTTCCGCTCCATCCGCCAAACGCTCTTCAACGAAGGCAAGCTCCTCCGCTACCTGGGTTACGCCATTGGTGAAATCGCTCTGATAATCATTGGTATCATGTTGGCACTTCAGCTGAATAACTGGAATGAAGACCGGAAAGCACAGATAGAGTTTGAGATTTATGTGGATCAGTTGGAAGCAGATGTTCGGACAGCAATCGCGAATGTGGAAACGTCCAAAGCCAGAATGGAGGGCTTCCGAGAAAGAGTAAGCTACATTCCAATCTTTCTTGAGCAGACTGAATATAATGATGAGGATTTGAATTCATTTGAAGAAGGACTTAGTGCCTTGGGATTGAGTAACAAACCACAGATCAACGTAGGATTACTCGGCCAGCTCCTAGATGGTAAAACGGACACCATCAGCCGAGATCCAACTCTGACTCAAAAAGCATTGGAGCTGGAGAGCGCGATTGAAGGAAACTTGGACAACATCGATCGAAGAAGCAATCAACTCGAACTCATCGCCGCCAACCGATTAAATCATTTTCGAGCTCAAGGGAGTGTTAGTTACAAAATCCCTCCTAAGTATGACTTGGAATATTTAAAGTCCTCCAATGAATTTCGCTATTCCGTTCAATCCATTGAAGTAGGTATTTTGATCATTTTAAATTTCGATGATTCCATCATCATGGCCTTGAGAGAATTCCTGACGACGTTAGAGGAGTAGTGAGCTGGCAGCAGAGAGTTAAGAGCCATCAGCGATAGACCCCTTCGTTTCCTCCGTTATCTTCTGTTCAATAAGCCTTTCTTCTGTACAGTCGAGAAATCAGCACTCCTAACAAAAACCGACCTAAGGAACACCCAGAAAAAAATCCAGAATCCCGCTAAAATTCACTATGGAGTTTTTTTGCGTAATTACGCGCATTTTGTCGTTTAAAACCTAATTCGGTTCTTCCAGCAGATCGCCGAAGAAGATGACATTACTCAACAATCGTTGGGTGCCCCACCAGAAGGCACGGAAGGTGGTATTGTCCAGGGCGAGAACAACCGCACCACTCCCTTGTTGATCCACCACCATACTGGCAGAGCCGGAAATAAGGCTGAGGTTGTCCTCATTCACGTAACCGGAGAGGAGTGGCTCCTTTTCATAAAGAACAGGCGTGGAATAGACGTTGGTCGAGGGCTCGAAGAATTTGTTACTGCGGCGAAATACGGGAAGGAATTCATCGGTGAATCCATAACCAATAGGATGGGTAATATCCAGAGATGCGCCGAAGATGGCGCCGCGTACTAGACGGAAGGCGGCTTCATCGGTGGCCTGAGCATAAGGAAGGCGCTCGGAAGGTTTAGATGCGTCGGAAGCTTTGCCTTCCTTCTTGGCCTTCGCTGCTGCAGCGGCTGCTTTTTCCTTTGCAGTTTTTCGCCACTCGACTTTGGCCAGCTCTTTGTCGACAGCCCACTTGATCGCTCTGTCCCCTTGCGCCCAGAGTATGCCTCCACCTTCGACAAAGGCTTTCAATTTCTTAACCCCACCCTCACTCAAAGAGCTAGGCCCTTGGGTCAACAACAAATGCGTGTAGTCACGGTAGTCGATGGAGCCCATGCGGTTGGTATCCACCATCGTAATCGGCATCTGGATACGCTGATCGACCATGTGCCATATTTCGCCTACGTCATTCGATGTTATCCCCGGACCGGTAGCAATAAGCACCTTGGGCAACTTCAGCACTTTAAACTCACGACTTCCAAGATCCAGACCCTGGTTGGTAAAACTACTGGCGACTGGATAGACGGGAACTCCCTTTCCTGCCGCTTCTTGAAGTAAGGTGACTGCCTTTTCCGGAATGGCTTCATTGAGTGCCTTCGCAACAAGAAGTGTGCCGTAGCCAAAATCCTTTTCCTCACCGCCAACCAGTTTTGCCGTCAAAGGTCTTTTCGCCACACGCACATTGGCTTCTGCTTCTAGAAGTGAGTAAAGCAATGCGGGAGACGCACTGTCCCGCCAATCGATCAGGTAACCAATTGGACTTTCCGCCAAAGTTTCTCCTTTGGGATTGTGGAAGCTCGCAGGAAGCTCCGAGCTGGATACTCCTTTAACCGGCTCACGAGCATGCTGCAGATTAAACGCATACGGTAGGGTCCAGGTGGATACATCATAGAAAATATTTTCCTCAAACTCAGTCTGAGTATTCCAGAGGGACTTCAAAAAGGTCATCTGTGTCTGCCCAGAGGGAATGGCAATCGAGGTGTTGGCAGGATAGGTTTTCCCATCCACTTCGATCGATTTGCTTAGTAACTCCACCTCGATTTGATGCCCTTGCAGAATGCGAACAAATTCGCGCAGACGTGTGGGATCTCCTTCGGCCGTCGCCACATAGTGCCCAGAGGTCGACTTGGCTTCCCTCGCAACGTCTACATAAAAGTTTCTTTGGTAGTCCAGCAAGTCAGACTTCAAGTCAGCCGTAGCATCCAAAGACGAGAGCGAGGTTCTAAACTGATTTGCGATCGTGAAAGGAAAGGTTAGCAGTCCATTGATCGTATTCTGTTGAGCGCCGCGTGAGCTGGGTTGCTCGAACAAGATCCCTACGCAGCCAAACAGATCCGGATAGGTGGACCCCTTCCCCATGAAGAAGTCATCATACCCTTCCTGCGAGAAATACAGGATGCCTTCCTTATCGAAGGTCTCACTGTGGTAGGGCGCCATGGCATTGGTCAGCTTTTGATTGATAGCTGGAGTCAGAGGATTGGTCCGCTCCGGTTTTCCAGGCATAAAGAAGTATGAGCTATCACTCCCTTGCTCATGGAAGTCCAACTGCACATTCGGTTTCCAGGTATGAAACAGATCCATGCGGCCCCGACTTTCCGGATGCTGGTGTGGAAGCCAATCACGGTTCAGATCAAACCAGTAGTAGTTGGTACGCGCTCGCGGGAATGCTTCCACGTGCTCACGATCATTCGGGTCCTTACTCGGAACCACTCCTCGGTGACTGTTGCTCCAATGGGCAAAGCGATCAAACCCATCCGGATTGAACGAGGGCGTAAAAATGATGACGACCTTTTCCAACTGGGCCTTCAGCTCAGCAGATTGGGAGGCATTTAAATAGTAGGCCACCAAAGGGGTCGCATTCCCACCACTTGGCTCATTGCCATGAATACTATACCCCATGTGCAGGACAGCCGGTTGGTCATCGAGGTCAACCTTCGAGGAGCGATCGATAATCGCTTTTCTCCCTTCCCGTATCTCATCCAGGCGTGCCAGATTTTCCGGTGACGAAATCACATAGCTCACCAAGGGCCGTCCTCCATAAGATCGCGCATGCTCTCCCAGTGGAACCATACGATCTGAGGCCTCGGCCACGGCATCCAGGTATTGAATCAACTCATGGATATACCAATGGCGCTCCCCTACTTCCAGTTTCATCAGCACGTGCGGAGATGGGATGGTGACATCCAGCTCCGGCATGGGATCGAGCAGGTCTTCGAGTCGCAATTGGTCTTTGCTGAAAACGAATGAGCAAACTGCTAAATAAGAAAGGGTGACAAAAATAATAAACCTCATAACGGACTGATAGAATTTAGAAGGAAGGTTGATCTGATCACATAAACTGTAGCAGGAGCAAACTGTTTTCCGCTTCGCTGTCGGCATTCGCCTAGGTAGTTCGCGACCAGATAAAACATTCAGAACTTTCAATTCGGCAGCAAGCTACCTCCTACACATTCATATTTTTGAGTAGGAGCTTTAAGAATTAGTTAACTACCAAAGGCGCGAAATTACGCAAAAAATACCAACAGGTTACATTATACTTTTTTAGCGTATTTCTGCGCTTTTCGTAGTTTATAAATCAACGCAATTCGTATGCAGAGCAAAAGGTAATGCCTTTGAATGACTCTATATCAATAGAGGAAACCACGACTACTCTTCGGCACTGCGAGGACGCAGTTGCCCTACCTTTTCCAACTAAGCCGTTAGGGCGAGAGCATCTTTGCTCCGCCGCCATGATTTTAAAGAGATGAGGCTGTAGTCAGTTCTCTTTTCGAAAGAATCAAGTGAACGATTCCATAAACCAGAAAGTTTATCAGTAGCGCAAACACCACTGAAGGGAATGCCTCACCAAAGCCGGAGGATTCCCAAAGCAGAAAGAACACGGGTGTTAGGATCATCGAGGCTATGGCAGCCTGCCAGTAGTGGCGTTTCAAGAGAACTGATAGGAGTATCAATGGCACCATAATCGGCAGGTAGTAACTGAAAACGATAGAAAGAACCTTTAAGATAGAATCCACATAACCCGCTACAATGATCGCTATGATACCAATCCCGATCGTAGACAGTTTTGAGAACAACAGCTTTTGACCATCAGACATATCCAACCACAAGGGCGAAACAAGGTCTTCACTGAAAATAACCGCAACACTGTTCAGAATACTATCCTGCGAAGACATCACCACTCCGATCATGGCGATGACAAAGATGGCGTATAAAATTCCCGGAAAATGAATCTCCGCGATGTTAAGCAACAATTGATCGGAGTCCTGCAATTCCGGATGCAGGGTTTTCCCAATCACTCCAATTACGTTCATGAGCAACAACCACAGAACTAAAAAGCCGCCAACCGCTACCAAAGCATTGCGGACTGCCTTATCACTGCGGGACGCCAGCATTCGGTTTACGATGATCGGATCAAAGCCCGACATCACACTCCATACCACCGCCAATCCAACAAGAGCGCTGAGGGAGTAACCATCCCATGCCAAACGGGTCGATGCCTTCATCTGACCAGACACTTCGGCCGTGGGTAAGCCATCACTAAAAATCATCATGATAACCAGCAAGGGGATCAGCACAACAAAGTGGCCGAACTGAAGCGCGTCGGTTTGGATCGTCGCCCGAATCCCTCCAAAAAAGGAGTAAAGAATCACAATCGAAGTGATCACCACGATCGACCATTGTTTGGATACACCAAACACATTGTTGACCAGCTTTCCCCCTGCATAGCTCATAGCGATACAAGCTGCGGTCAGAAAAACAAAACTTATCTTCAGCAAATTAATTAACTACGAAATGCGCAGAAGTACGCGAAAACTTTTCATGGTGAAATTCAGAGTATCTTCTTTTGCGTAATTCTGCGCATTTCGTAGTTTAAAAGTGTACGTTGCTGTACAGCAGTTGTGACGGTCCACTGTGTCACCACCGTGGCTACATTTAGCGTAAATTAGCGCGTTTGAGCGGTTAGAATACCACGTCGCTGCTAGTAACCTTCGTTTCCTTCGTTATCTGTTGTTCGCTTCGCTGTCGGCGTTCCTTCTCGGTACTGTTCAAAATATTTTTGTCCCCCTTTTTCTGTCCTAAAAATAGCCAAGCTGTTGCTTGGCGTTCCCAGGGAGTCGCAGGCAAATCGTAGATTCCACGGTGTCACCAATACTTCGCAAAAGCTACGAAGGGCAAGCTAACCATGGCTACATTTAGCGTACATTAGCGTGTTTGAGCGGCTAGAAAATACGCCGCTGCTAGCCTCTCCGTTACCTCAGTTAGCTCCTGTTCAATACACAGGCCAGCCGTCGCTCAGCGAGCTATGGCACGGCGCGACAAGATGCCTGTGCTACTCTTCTTCGCTATCTTCAGCTTCGTCCTGGGCTTCGAGGCGCTTCTTCATTTCCTCAAAGTCCTTTTGCATTTTTTCGTTGGCTTCCTGGATTTTGAGAAAGTCTTCGCGTAGGGACTTGATGTTGGCGTCTTGCTTGTCACTGCTCTTGAGCGAGGTCAGAGCCTTTTGCACAGCCTTGCGTTTGTCACTACCTGGTTTGCCACCGTTAACCGCTTCCAATGCCGCAATGGCTTGAGGGTCGTTCAATGTTCCCAAGGCATTGATCGCGGCGATCATGATGCGAGCCTTGGGATTACTCAGGTGGCTAATAATGAAGGAACGAACGGCTTCTTTGTCATCTGCCTCGGAGGCCAAGGTTGCAAGGGTAGCCAATCCACCCCCGAATTCGCGGCTTTCATACTTGTTTCCATCGCTTTGCAGACGGGCCATGATCGGCTCGATGTAGCCGGGGTCCCGCTGGCTTTGCATAGCACGCATGGCAGCGGCAGAACGAAATTGAAAAAGCGAATCCGTACCGAGTTCCTTGATCAAAGCGCTCTCAACTTCGCCAGAGTGATACGGTGCCAGGCCACTGATCGCTGAACTGGCAATCAAGGGATTGGGTTCGTTCTCCAGCAAAGCCGTCAATTGAGACGGCACACTGTCGTGGAAGTATGCGCCGAGCGCTTTAACTGCGCTATCGCGAGCCCGGGCATCCTCCTGATCCAAAGATTCCGACAATGCTTCACGTGCGTCCTTCGTGCCAATTTCCTTAAGGGCATCGGCTGCAACGGTCCGGACTCCCCAGAAAGAGTCTTCATTCAAGGCCTTGGTAATGGCTTCAACCACCTTCTTGTCGGCATTCTTCTGCAACGACTCGATGGCTACAACGCGCCCCATCATGTCGTCCTCATTCTCCAACTGAGCAAGCAACATCGGACGCGGTGTCTTTACGTCGAGTTTGGCCAGGAGCTCGTAATCGGGATCGACCCGGAAGATCTCCGGCTTCTTAGACAGTGAAACGTAGAAGTCTTCCTTAGTCTGAGAGACTTGAAGTGTCTCAGTCTTAACCGTCTTTCCAGAAATGAATCGTAGTTTCAAAGGCACGTTGAAAGTAAGCACGGTTTCGGAGAGCTTTTGTTTTTGCTCTACTGTGATCTTGGCCAGCTTGGTTTTAGCATCCCAGCTGTAACCCACAGACAGTTCCGGGTGATGGGCGTGAAACACGTACTGATCAAAGAACTGATCCCAGTCGCGGCCAGAGAGTTCTTCAATCACTCCCATCAAGTCCTCCGTGCGAGCCACATCGAAAGAGAAGCGATCGAGGTAGGACTTTACCACCTTGCGGTAGAGATCATCGCCCAACTGACTACGCAGCATGTGCAGAATCCAACTACCCTTGGGGTAGGCCCGGTAATCAAATTGCTCGACGGAATCCTCGTACTGTTTAAAAACCATCGGCTTGATGTCGTTCTTCGCTTTGAGCACGGAATTCGCATTGCCACGCATTTCCCAGAGGAAGCGCTCGCGACCGTATTCATGCTCGTGATACAACGCGTCATAGTAGGTGGCAAAACCTTCATTAAGCCAGATATGACTCCAGTCCTTACAGGTAACCAAGTCGCCAAACCACTGATGTATTAACTCGTGGGCAACCAAACCTTCGGCGGTTCGAATCTTACGGGTCTCTTCATCCTGAATAGCCCGAGTCGTCATGGTCGACTGGCTGATATTTTCCATTCCGCCCCAATTAAAATCTTCGACTACGACCTGGTCGTATTTGTCCCATGGGTAATCCACACCGATGTAATCTTCAAAGAACTTCATCATCTTCTTAGTTCCATCGAAGTAGATCTCGGCGTGCTGAATGCGTCCTGGAGGCGTCCAGAACGCCATGGGAATATCACGGTAGGTATCTTCGATCTTTTCGAAATAACCTGCACAAAGAGTGATGAGGTAATTGACGTGGGGTTGATTCTGCTTCCAGTGCCAGGCAACCAGACCGGTTCGCGAGTTCTTTTCCTCGGACACTTTTACGCCACTTGAGAGGGCCACCATGCCTTCAGGTAAGTGCGTAATGACTTCGGAGGTAAATCGCTCATTGGGATAGTCGTAACAAGGAAACCAGTGGCGATGCTCGTGCATCTCTCCCTGAGTCCAGAGGTGGTCCTCGCCTTCCTTATACCCCATCTCCTCAGTCCGGAAATAAAGCCCAATCTCTGGCTCTGCCGAATAGCTAACTTCCACATAGCTTTCCTTACCGGCCGGAATGGGCTTTTTAAAGGTTATGATTAATTTCTCACCTGTGTTCTGGTAATCATCGATCGAAGAACTCGCTTTGACAGAATCAATATAAAGATCCACGGCATCGAGGCTCAATTCTTCCAAGGGCTTTGCGATCGGAGAAAAGTTAATTAGAACGGTACCACTCACCGTGCGCTCATCGAAGTTGGGCGTCACATCGAGCTTCAAATGCAGGACATCAATTTCCCGACTGGGCGCGTAGTGGCGTTCGCTGTGCTCACCCAGAGACTGATGAGAATCTAAGCGGCAATAATGCGCATACGTAGTGTAAGCCTGTGAAGCAGACGTTGAACTGATCAATGTGGCAAGAGCCAGAAAGGGGAGAAGGAGTTTGTTCATGGGAAAGAATCAAAGGGGTGAGCGAAGGTAATGCAATGTTGGAGATGAGGTGTCAGGTGCGTACAACTTCGTTAAGGATCAACTACGAAACACGCGAAATTACGCGAAATAAATACAATAAGAAATTCAGCAGTACGGCTTTTCGCGTAATTCTGCGCTTTTTCGTAGTTAAAATAACCACGCCGCTGCTAGTTCCTCCGTTGTCTTCGTTTCCTCCTGTTCAAATTTCTTCTCCAACAGAAGATTCCAGAGGAACTGAAGGGCTCGAACACTGATCGAGCTGTGATTTGAAGTAGGACGAAGAGGACGAGTAAGAGAACGACCGGTTAAACCTGCAGCTCCGACAAATCACCCGTGCTATCGTTGAACCCATCATCCAACACATCCATGCGATTGAGCATGGTGAAGAGCAGATTAGACATCGGTTTATCTTTGTCGTCATCCCCTTCATTGAAGATGTGATACTGGCCGTGCTTGAAGCCCATGTTACTGCCGCCTGCGAAAACGAGCGGATAGTTATGGTTGTTGTGAGTGCGACTGTTGGACGTGCCCATGAGGACCATGGTGTTGTCCAGCATGCAGCCATCGCCTTCGGGCGTAACCGCCATCTTATTTAGAAAACCAGCCAAACCATTGATCAGGCATTGGTTCCATTCACCTTGCCTTGGGAATCCACCTGGCTTGCCAGCTCCGTGAGCCAGCTCATGTTGTGAGCCAAGACCGAGGGCTTTTGAAAATTGATTGGATACGTTGCCGTTCATTGCACTCAGCATGTATGTGGCAATGCGCGTAGAGTCGGTTTGGAATGCCAGATACATAAGGTCGTACATCGTGTTGATGTATTCGATCGGGGCGTCGGTTGACACGGCAAGATCCACAGATCCTTCTTCTACCTTAGGCTTGGGAATATCCAGCCATTCCTGGCTGCGTGCTACGCGTTGTTCGATGTCGCGGACCGAGGTCAAATACTCGTCGTATTTCTCACGGTCTTGTTTGCCCAATTTCTTCCTCAAGCTCTGTGACTGATCCATCACCATATCCAGCATGCTCGATTCCGTTCCAAGACGGCGACGGTTCTCTTCGACGGTCCCGGTTCCATCTCCGAAGAGTCGGTCAAAGATTTGCTGCGGTTTATCCAGCCCCGGAATCGGCTGCCCTGATTGGGTAAAGGAAAGGGTCTTGGAGCGCGTGGGCATTCCGATCCCCCCATCACTGGAAAGTACCAGAGAAGAAAAACGCGTCAGGTCGCCATACTTCTCAGCGGCAAGCTGATCCATGGAAACCGTGTTTTTAAAATTCGCACCGCCAAAGCTCGCGCCGGTCAAAAAGATATCGCCCGTATCGTGTCCACCGATACCTCGTCCCGTAGGATGAGACAGCCCACCGATCACTGAAATGTGTTCACGAAGCGGATTAAACGCTTCCATCACCTTCGTGTAGCGAAAGCTGTCTCCCTCGATAACAGGGAACCATCCCCAATCACGATCATCGTGGTCATCACCAGGAACACTCGCACCGTAGGGAAAGAAAATGGAGCAAAGGCGCTTGGGAAGTTCCTTGCTTGCTGCAGCGCAGGTTGCTGTGCCACGCATACAGTCGAGGAAGGGTAAACTCATTGCCACACCCGTTGCACTTCGGAGGAAGGTGCGGCGATTCATATGCCAGGATTTCGGTTTCATCAGGGTATCTTTCTATTCTTAGCGGGTAAGGAACAACTTGGACGTTACAATTGATTCAATCAAGTCGTCCAGTCGATAGTCGTCCTTTTTAAACTCTTTTGTCAGTCGCTCGACGGCGTCTCGATCCGTGAATTCAAGCGATCTACCGAGGGCATAAGTGCTTAACTTGCGAACCAGGGCCTCGGAAAACTGATCGGTTTTCTCACTCAACAGATAGGCCTTCAACTCTTCAGCCCCATTGACCTCATGCCCATCCGCCATCATATCCGATGCATCTACGGCGGCCAACTCCTGCTTATTGCGAGCCTGCCCCTTCTTCTTGGCGACCAAGCGAACTGCTTCAGAACGGAACAATCCGACCGCATCAAAGTTCTCAAGTGGAATACCCCAGGGATCGATATTCTTGTGACAATCCCCACAAGCCGGATCCATACGGTGAATCTCTAATTGCTGTTTTAAAGTCATCTGGGCAAAGCCTGGTGTCTCTGGGTCCAGGGACGGCACATTAGCCGGGGGTGGCGATGGCGGGTCATCGAGCAAACGTTCCAAAATCCACACCGCTCGATCAATCGGATGCGAATCTTCGCCGGTGGAATTGCCGACCAACATACTTGCCTGAGTAATCAAACCACCTCGACGATGTTCGGGAAGCAATGGGACGGGTCTCATTGCATTGCCCGATACGCCTTCGATGCCATAGTGATTGGCCAGAATCTCGTTGAGCATGGTAAAGTCGGAATCGAGAAAATTGAGCGCCGAGAGATCGTTGTATAAGATCTCAGAAAAGAAGGCCTGCGATTCTTCCCGCATGGCTGGCACCACCCGCTCATTGAAGTCGGGGTAAAATTGCGGATTCACTGCCACTCGCTCCAACGCCTGCAAGTCCAGCCATTGATCGGTGAACTGTTCAATAAAGCGCTTGGCCTTGGGAGCCTGTAACATTCGCTGTACCTGTTTCCTCAATACTGATGCACGAAGAATCTTTTTGTTTTTCGCCAATGAAAGGAGTTCTTCATCGGGCATGGTGCTCCACAAAAAGTAAGACAGGCGGGACGCAACTTCATAGCCGGTCAGTTTGCGTGTCCCCTTCCCTTCCTCGAGCGGCTCGACCAGATAAAGAAACTGTGGCGAGATCAAAACCATCGACAAGGCCTGACGCATCGCGTCGATGAATTCTGGATACACCGGACGCACTTCCTTGTAAAAAGATAGGATGTCATTCACTTCGCCCTTCGTCGGAGGTCGCCGATACGCCTTGGTCATAAAGCGCTTCAGCACTTCCTTCGCATAGGCGGTTTCATTCTTTGGAATCTCGAGCCCTTTATATAAGATATCGGTGTGATGCTTCGGTGGCCAGGCTTCGAATTCATTCACCACCAAACTCACCGATTCGACGACCAACCACGGTTGCTCAGGATCCGGGTCGTTCAGTTCACGATACTGTTCGTTAATGCGTAGCCGGAAGATGTCCATGGCTTCGCCACCATCGTCGTAGATATTGTGAACATTCACTAAGAAACCGGGAAAATTGGGCGTCACACTCAGCATCGGATAATGTTCGAGCCGGCCGTTGAATTCAAACAGGCCTGGCTCATCTTCAGTCGCCCAGACATCGATATCCTCACCCACTGAACCACCTGTCACGTAAGTATCAGGCCTTAAGCCTACCCGGACCCGCATACGCGGTGGGCCTTTCCCCTCCGGAATCACCGCATGAGCCTTCACCTTCACCGTGACTGGTCCGGTGGTAGGATAATCCATCATGCGCAGCCAGAAGCTGTTACCCGGTTGAATCTTGCTGGTGTTGGTTACCGGATCAGGTCGATCCGCACGACGAGTGGCATTGGTCGTAGTAAAGGCTTCGTAGCGTTTGGGTTGCTCACCATCCACCAAAGCCACGCTCAATCCATACTGTGCAGCCTTGAGGTAATATTCCAGCTGCATGGACGACATGCCCATGACCGAGCCATTGTTTTGAAATCCATCGTGACTCGCCGTTTCCGGCGGCAGGTTTGTTGCGTAATCCAGTTCCACACCCAACAGATCAGACATCGTATTGTTGTATTCGTAACGAGTCATTCGACGAAGCACACCCAATCCATTGGTGGACCGTCGAATCTCAGCCGCCTCGGTCATCTCTTCGGTGATCCATTCAACCAGTATTTGACGTTCCTCATCACTTGGCTGAGCCTCATCTTCCGGAGGCATATCGCCTAGATGTAGGAGATCCAGGATGTCGTGCCAGGTTTCGCGATCCCGGCCTCCCACAAAATCCAAGTCCAGGTTATCGACCCGCACATCATTCTTCTGTTTGTCCGGCCCGTGGCAATCCACGCAGTATTTGTTCAACAAAGGAGCTACCTCATTTTCATAGGTAGGAGTGCGAGCGTTCGCCAGTTGGCCAGACCAAAGAAATAGGGCAACTGTGGCAGCAAGCGGATAAATAGGTCTTAGGATCAATAAACGCATACTCAGGGCAGTAATGACTACCTTACTTTTTTGAAGAAGCGTCAACTAAGAAGAACCCGGGCCTAGAATCCCTTTTATCCTATTCTACCAACCAGTAATCATGCTTGAATACTAACTGGATCTATCTAGAAATTTCCAAGTAACCGAACGCTCTCTCATACTCTATTATCTTCCCATGGAGAACGAACCCACTCCAAGCTCCCAAAGCGTAACTAATCCCAGCCAGAGTTGATCTGTCGCAACGGCATCCAAATGAGAGTTAATCTACTGAAATTTGAAAGCTGAAATTGCCCATCTACAAACTATCATATGAAAATCATCGGCGTAGGCTTTGGCCGCACAGGAACTTTATCTACCTTTACCGCTTTGAATGAGCTGGGGTATAAGTGTTATCATATGTTTGAAGTGCTGGAGAATCCGGCGAACAAAACTCACCTCGATTTCTGGCATCGAGTAGCTCATACCGAACCCGGGGTTCAGCATGATTGGTTGGAAGTATTTGAAAACTACGATGCCACGGTGGACAACCCTGCCTGTTGTGTCTGGCGGGAGTTGGTGGAGAAGTCCCCGGACGCGAAGGTGTTACTGACACTACATCCCAAAGGCCCCGAGGAATGGTTCAAGAGCACGGTCAATACGATCTATAAGACCGAGTCGTTGTGGCAGTTTAAGGTGCTGGCATTTTTCATTCCCAAAATGCGCAAGATGACGCAGATGTGTCGCAGGCTCATTTGGCAGCGATCGCACAAAGGAACACTAACCGACCAGGAACAAGCGATTGAACGTTACGAAGAGCACATCAAGGAAGTCAAAGCCGGGGTTCCCGAAGAAAACCTCCTCATCTATTCCGTCGATCAGGGTTGGGATCCGCTATGTGATTTCCTTGGTAAGGAACCACCCGAAAGCGATTTCCCCAATGTAAACGATACCCAGGAGTTTCAGGCATTTATTCGCAAACTAACACGAGTTGCTTATGGACTTATTGGAGCAAGCGCATTGATACTGTCGGGCATCATTTATGCAGCTTTAAATCTAATGGGTATAATTTAGAGCGGTAATATACTTTAAAGATATAATTCGTAACCATACGTAATGAATAATCGGGTACTACACTATCTCGTAATCCTTTTTCTGTTTTCGTTTTCGCTGGGGTTTGCGCAACCGGCGCAACACCCGCTCGACCCTCTTTCCTGGGAGGAGTATTGGACGGTGACAAAATCGCTTCACGAGGCAGGGCACTACAACAAGGATACCCTTCTTTCCTCGGTCAACTTACTGGAACCGACCAAAGACGTTGTTTTGAAATGGAAGCCGGGCAAATCCGTTCCTCGATCTGCAAAGGTCATTGTTCGTAAAGAGGAGAAAACCTACAGAGCCATTGTTAATTTAAACAAAGCAACTGTTACTGAGTGGACATTATTAGAGGGTATTCAACCCATGTGGAATGGATCCGACTATGGATCGATGGATGAAAAGCTGATGGAGCATGCCGAAGTGATTGCCGCCCTACAAAAGCGAGGGTACGACGACCTCACCTTTATAAGTTCGGCTACCCTACCCTTGGGACCGATGGGGATTGAGGAAGAGCTAGGTCGTCGCATTGGTCATGCCATATTTTTGGAATACCGTGGAGAACGTACGGGTTGGCACCGGGAGATCGATGGTCTGGTCGCGGTAGTAGATTTAAACTCTGAGGAGATCATCCGCGTGGATGACGAGGGAGCGGTACTAGCGCCCGAGATCTCAATGGATTATGACCGTAGCAGCATAGGCAAAGCGAGGGAGGTTCCTGGCCCGATCTTTGTTCAACAACCGAATGGCCCTGGCTTTAAGGTCGATGGCCATATCATCGAATGGCAGAACTGGAAATTCCATGTAAGACCCGACGTGCGCCTGGGTATGATCATATCCGATGTCACATACCAAGACGGAGAGGATACCCGGAAAGTGATGTACCAGGGAAGTTTATCAGAAATCTTTGTTCCCTATATGGATCCTGCGATAGGATGGTATAACAAGAACTATATCGATTCCGGTGAATACACAGACTCAGGGCTCATCAAGCCGATGATCGAAGATGTCGACTGTCCTCCCCACACGTATTACATGAGTGCCACTTTTGCCGATAACCAGGGGCATCCACAGATGCATAATCGGATGATCGGCATATTCGAACGTGAACCGGGTGATCCTTCCTGGAGACATTATAAGGGGCCCGAGGAAGGTGGTCCGGATGGTCGAATTAAAAGGGACCTAGTTGTTCGCACTGCAGCGGTATTAGCCAACTACGATTACATCTTCGATTGGATCTTCCAGCAGGATGGATCCATCGTCGTGAAGGTGGGTGCCACGGGGATGGTAGCCGTCAAACAAGTGGCCGAAAAGACCGTTCATGAATCGATCAATGGAGATCCCGATGCCTATGGTCGCATGATCGATGAGCGGGTGGTTGGCGTGAATCACGATCACTACTTTAATTTCCGGCTAGATCTAGATGTAGACGGAAGGGACAACAGCCTCTCTGTCGACAAAATGAGAATCCAGCGCCTGCCCGAAGATCATCCGCGACGCAGCGTTTGGACTGTTCAATCCCACATCGCCCACACGGAATCACAAGCCAAGATGAACATGAATCTGGAGAAGCCAGCGATGTGGCGCTTCACTAGCAGCAAACAAGAAAATAAGGTGGGACACCCAACTAGTTACCGCATCAAGCCGGGCATGTCAGGCGCTCCCTTGATCAGTGAAGATGATTTCCCGCGCAAACGGGCTGGCTTTATCAATCATCACTTGTGGGTCACTCCCTATGAACCAGACGAACTATACGCCGCTGGTGAATTCCCTACTCTTAGCACTCCAGGCATGGGCCTACCCGCCTGGACGAGTGATGATCGAGCAATCGCCAACACAGACATCGTAGCTTGGTATACAGTAGGTATGCATCATGTAGTGCGCGCAGAAGATTGGCCGGTCATGCCGGTTGCCTGGCACTCGTTTGAGATACGTCCATTCGATTTCTTTGATAAGAACCCGGCGTTGGATCTGCCAAAGTAAAGAGTAGTAGCTCGCAACTCGGTCTCAATCGTATCCAGCCTTCAAGTGATGACATCGGCATTGCGAGGACGCAATGGCCCTACCTTTTTTAGAGAGGGATTAGGATAAAGAAGTTTGCGAACAATTAAGCAAAGAGTTGTAGCCGCGGTCGTGAGACCGTGGAAAACTGTAGGAGCGGCTTTACGCCGCGATTAGGGGATACAAAAACCAACTGCAAAGACATGCAATAATCGCAAGCATCATTAGCTCGAAGGCATTGTTACAGCCTCCGTGAAATCGCGGCATAAAGCCGCTCCTACAATTCTCTCCCCACACCGTTTAACTGATTTGCGGATTGATCTGCTATTCTGCATTTTCAATACTGAGAATAATGAATTCTATTCGATCTACCCTACTCGTTTTCTGTTTTCTGTTTTCTGCCTCCTGGGCTCTGGCTGAGCCTCCCAACATCATACTCATGATGGGCGATGACCATGGCTGGGATGAAGTGGCCTATAAGGGGCATCCTCATCTAAAGACTCCGATCCTGGATGAGATGGCAGCAACAGGCCTTCGTCTGGATAGGTTTTACTCCGGGCATCCGACCTGTTCTCCGACTCGGGGCAGTTTCCTGACTGGGCGTCATCCGAATCGCTATGGCACCTTTAGCCCAAACTGGTCGATGAGACCTGAGGAGATCACGATCGGGCATCTATTAAAACAAGCCGGTTACCGTACCGGGCACTTTGGAAAATGGCATGTCGGTCCGGTTAAGAAGGCCTCACCCACCAGTCCCGGAGCGATGGGATTCGATGAGTGGCTGTCGCATGACAACTTTTTCGAATTGGATCCCGTCCTCGTCCGCAATGGCGGAGAACCAAAGAAGTATCCCGGTGAAAGTTCTGAAATTATTATCGACGATACCATTCGCTTCATCGGCGATGCGCAAAAGAAGAAACAACCGTTTATGGCGGTGGTGTGGTTTGGCTCTCCGCATGAACCCTACATGGGACTTCCAGAAGACCTGGCTTTGTATGATGATCTCCCGCAGGAATACGCGAAGAAGAAAGTCAAATTAACGAGTGTTGAAACAGGCCAGGCCTCGACTCAAGTTTTGCGCGATGTGCTACAAGTCCGCTATGCGGAAATCACCGCGATGGACCGTGCGATTGGTAAACTGAGAGATCACCTCAAGGACGCAGGTCTACGAGACAACACCATAGTCTTTTACTGTGGCGACAATGGAGTCCCGGCAAGCGGTAACGGAGCAACCAATCCTTTTCGGGCACTCAAGGGCTCTGTCTATGAAGGCGGCGTCCGTGTACCCGGCGTATTAGAATGGCCGTCAAAAATATCTAGCCCTCGTAGTTCTGATCTGAATACCGTTACCAGTGACCTACTCCCTACCCTGGCAGACCTAGTTGACCAAGCCTTACCTGATCGACCAATCGATGGTGCAAGCCTGGTTCCTCTGTTAACCGGCGAAATGAAGGAACGCCCCTCACCGATCATGTTCTGGAATTTCGACACTCGCCCGGAAGAGGCTAACAGCGACAAACCCTACATCGACCCTAAGCTTCAGGAAGGCACAACCCCACTCATTAAAATGATGGCTGGTAAATATACCCGAACTTTCCGCAACTACCATCATCCCGTAATCAAAGATACCGATTACAATGGATCCCGCACTCTACTTCATGAGCGCTACAAACTGGTGATCGATGGAGAGAAGGACAATGGAATTGAACTCTTTGATATAGTCAGAGATCCCTACGAAACTACCAATCTGGCAGAAGAATTGCCGGCGATCACAGCAAGCTTACAGGATCAAATGAAGGACTGGCAGGATTCAGTTCTCAAAAGCCTGACAGCGGCCGATTATTGAGAGGAAATTGGAATATAGTAGTTAGGAGTGTGAAGATAATGGCTTAAGAGCACTTACTCGGAATCCTTAGTGGAAATCACCTACCCGTTTCGTAAGATTCCAGCAAATCAACCGTTCGAGTTCCTTGAATGTTATTCAAGCTTGATCCATTAAGATCATGAAGCTTAATTCTTACAAGTCAGCCCCCTGCTGACTTTGCCCTCTACCGCAATGAGGCGGCACAGCAAATCCCCGTTACGGGGAATCTCTCCAACCCCTATAATAATGAAAAGAATAAGAACCCATTGCCTGGGCTTCCTTTGCCTTGTACTCATTCCCCTGACGGATCTATTCAGTCAGAACATTGTCGTGGTTCAAGCCAGACGCGTTTAACCTGAAAACATGCAGGAATACATCCAGCGAGAAGATACTTACTGGAAACACGTTGCCAAAAAAGCCATCTCAGATGACCGATTGGCAGCCTGGTCTATCTGGACCCATGTGGGCGGTTTTGATATTCATGAAGAGCCAAATGTTTTAGTCGTGAATACTTTTACTCCAGAGCAATTTGCGAAAGGCATGGGCGGCATTTGGAATTTTAAGAAAGTCTTTCCCGACGCCAAAGCCAGCGATGTGCTAACCCGCACGATCAGCACGACCCATGACATCGCGTATTACCAGAATCTGGAAATGAATGTGAAAGAACAACCGCAAGTTATCCGGATCAACATGGCCAAGGCAGATAATGTCCGAGAGTATGCGGAGATGGAAACCTCCCTGCGGGGACCATTTATAGATGAGCAGATGAAAAAAGGTACTACCAGTGTAGTCAGTTGGTCATTCTCCACGTTGCTCATGCCAAGGGGCAGCGGAAGCTCCCACGACGCTGTTTCTGTAGATGGGTATAAATCGATATCCGATGCACTCAATCCTGGTTTCGCAGACGGCGTCAGTCTTCCCGAAGGTATTGATAAGCTATTTGATATTCACGACAAGGTGGACATCCAGCTCTATCAACTCGCCTCCGTCGTCGAACTGAAATAATCTTTCCAATCTCGAATAACAAAAAAAGCCCACTGATCAGGTGGGCTTTTTTATTAAATAAATAGATATCCCTTAGTTCACACTATCGGGTTCTTCGCTGTCGATGACCTCAACCTCACCGATCTTCACATTGGCCTCTTCGTTGAAGCGCTTGGTGATTAGGCCCTTCATGTTTTGGCCGTAGTAATCACCTGCAACTTCATTCATTTGTCCAATAGCTGCGGTAAAAGACTGTCCTAAGGCTCGCATGCTGTAACGCGTTCTCCAAAGCATAACCGTCTCACCTTCCTTTAGCTTCTGATAATCATAGGCCATAAGGATTATGAAATAGCGTTCCTCATCGATCATGCGCTTCATCTGTTCTTCCTCGTAGCGACTTCCAATCAAATCAAAGGCTTCTTCCATCCCAAGCAGTTGGGATTTGTAATAGGCATTACCTTCATTGGCCTCAGAGATCGAAAGTGAGGCGTTGTAATTGAACTCCAACTCGGAGGATATATTGCTAGGGTTAGCAAAAGCGACGCTCGCGTCGGGCGTAAGTCCCCCCATATCATCGAGAGAAGTATAGCCGTGCAGCTCCTGCAGGGAATCCTCAGCTGGTCGCGTTCTTCCCCAGTGAACCACAATGAGCAGATCCGTAGTTTCAGGATTCGGGTCTGGGATAAAATTGTTTTTGCCCAGGTTTAGAGCAACGTCCTGCACGATATCCTTAAATTTCAGATCCTCCATTGAAGGATCAGAAATCGAACCAGGGTGGTAATTTCCCTTCAAAAACCGGTAAGTCAGTATTTTCTTATCCGGATCTCTGGCACGGTCTGTGGTGAATTCATCCCAGGCTTCAGCCCGAACAGAGACGCGATTGACGGCCAACAAACCGGTGGCGGCGAGGGATAGGAATAGGAAATAAGTGAAGGCAATTCTTATATCTAGGGACATGATAATAAAAATAACGGTGGTTTGCAAATGAGGGTTACATACAAGAGAGACAACACCAGGGGGTTTAGGATCCCTCCACAATTTTCAAAATGAATTTAGGAAAATCTAGCCCACTCTCAAGCACTGAATGAATGACCCTTAGCGGCCATTGATTTACAAGGTTAAGCCGAATATGAGTTGATTTATATTAATTCAGACCTTCTTCAGGCTCATCAAGAACCTCAATCTCTCCAATTTTGACGCGAGAATCATCGGAAACGCGCTTCATAACTAATGCCTTTTGATTGGTACCGAAATAGTCGCCCGCAATCTGATTCATACTCTGAATGGCTTCGTCAAAGGGTTGTCCGGTAGAGCGAATATTGTAGCGCGTTCGCCAAAGTAGGACTTTCTCCCCTTTTCGGAGCTTTTGAAAGTCGTAGACATTGAGGACCACAAAATACCGTTCCTGATTGATTAGGGTATTGAGCTCCCACTGCTGCCTTGGAGACCCATGAAAATCAAATGCCTGCTCCATCCCCAGCAACTGCGCTTTCTTGAACGAGGCAGCGTTGTGAGCCTCCTCAACGGACAGGCTGGCGTTGTAGTTAAATTCGACGCCGGGATCGACGGTGTTCGGGACATCGAAGACAGGTCCCGTGTCGTTGGGCTCATCAAAGAGCTCGTTGGAGTGGTTTCCGTCCAATCGATCTACATCGGTGGTATCTTCCCAGACATAACCCGTATTTCCAAATGGATCATTCATTTCCTCGATCGAGTTATAGCCCATACTCTCGACCAGCGAATCGGGACGGCCACCGGTGACCCCGTAGTGGACTACAATCAGCAAATCGCTTTGATCTTCATCACCTTCACTTTCGGGGAAGAATTGCTGATATTTCAGGTTTTCCGCCAAGTCTTCGACCAGCTCCTCAAAGCTCACATCACTCATGCTGGGATCGGATATGCCTCCCCCATAATATTTACCTTTCATGAAGAGATAGGTTTGCACCTTCTCTTCCGGAATTCGGGCACGCTCGGTTAGATACTCACCCAGCGCTTCAGCATTAACGACTACCTGATTGGCGCCCATCAAAGGACTGGCAACATTTGCCAATAGTAAGGTACCCGTGCCCAATAGTTTCAAACGGTAAAGTAACTTCATTGGTAGATCTTTAGAAAACAGACTAATTGCCTTTGGCGGATAAACAAGCTTCATCGATATTGCACTTTAGGAACAAGAAAAGTAACTCGGCCATTTATTCCAATCCTGTTGGGGAAGAATCAAATCAGGAAATTAGTATCGCCTAAGCAGAGCCGAGAATATCATAGAGCTCGACTTGAGCTTCAGGAGAAACATCCCCTGCTCGTTGAGCCGCTCGATCAAAGGTCTCTTTCAAGGTGTCTTTGATCACTGCCGTATTTGCTTCCTGTCGGAGTTGTAATTCGACCAGGGAATCGACATAGCTAAACATCCCTTTAATAAACTCAGAAAATTCAGTGTTTTTTTCAGCCTCTTGCCTGGCCAGCTCCTCGGCACGAAACGATTGAACCGCAAGAAAAGTTATAGTGAGAGAACCAATTAAAAGACTCGCAACCAAAGCGGCAGAAACGGTTACCGCCACTTTATTTCTAGCAACAAACTTTCGCCAACGATAGATCTGACTAGGGGGACTCGCCATCACGGGTTCATTATTAAGATAGCGCTCAATATCCAACGCCAACGCATTGACCGTTCCATAGCGACGAGACCTGCTTTTCTCCAGGCACTTCATAATGATCCAGTCCAGATCTCCTTTCAGTACACGAGGAAGTTTTTCTGCTTCCATCCCATGCTTGGAAGCAATGACTGTTCGATCTACCTCAGACAAAGAAGTTAGGTGAGCGGATGGCATGGGCGGTTCTGTCTGACAGATTTTCCGTCGCATATTTTCCATTCCCTCTGCGGTAAGCTCTTTGGGATCAAATGGTGGTCTACCCACAATTATTTCATACAACAGAACTCCTAGGCTGTAGATATCACTGCGCGTATCCACATCAACACTACTCATGTCCACTTGCTCAGGACTCGTGTAAGCCGGAGTACCGACAAAGGACTGAATTCTAGTAAAAAACGTTTTCGCCGACAAGCGATAGTCTGTGGCTTTGGCTACACCGAAATCGATTACCTTCGGCACGGCTTCCCCGTGACTCATGGTTACCAAAATATTCGAAGGCTTTAAATCCCGATGAATAATCCCCTTCTGGTGAGCATGGTGGACGGCCTGGCAAACCTTAATAAACAGTTGAAGCCGTTCTCGGATATCCAGCTGTTCGCGATCGCAGTAGTCAGTGATACAGATGCCTTTCACTAATTCCATCACAAAGTAAGGTCGGCCTTTGTCAGTTGCACCCCCGTCAAACACATGGGCTATATTCGGATGATCCATCATGGCCAGAGCCTGCCTCTCCGACTCAAACCGTGCTACAAACTCCCGGGTGTCCATTCCTAGCTTTAAAATCTTCAACGCAACCCGACGCTTAATCGAATCAGTCTGCTCAGCCATCCAGACAACTCCCCAGCCTCCTTCACCCAATCGGTCCAGCAACCGATAGCGTCCGATGTAATCCCCATGCATCTCGTCCATGGGAAGCGCATCCCTCAGAGCCCCAGCAAGCTCAAATGAATCACTCATATCAGCATCTTCGAGAAACCCCGTTGAGCTATGATGCGCCGTAATCAATGCTTGGACACGGCGCTTTAATTCCGCGTCATCACCACATTGCTTATCCAAATAGGCGTCTCTATCGCTGGTTGGCAGATCCAGCGCTTCAGAAAACAGCTGCTCTACTCTGTCTTTGGAGCTACTCACATCAGATTAGGTTCACTTAATCTCCTAATGCGTCTAAATGGGCTTTGTTGGATCACTCTTTCTTCATCTCTTCGAAGAGCCATGACCTCGCATAGGCCCACCAACGTTTTACAGTGGGCGTGGAAATACCAAGTGTGTCCGCTGATTCTTCAATAGTCATGCCGACAAAATAGCGGAGCTTAACCAATTCTGCTTTCTGGGGATCTTCAGTGGCCAACTTGTCCAGAGCTTCATTAAGATCAATGACATGCTCATCATTGTTCATCGATTCAGGTAATCCCACCAAATCATCAAATTCTGCCCGCTGTTGGTCACCGCCATGCCGAATCGCCTGCCGGCGCCGCGCCCGCTCAATCAGAATACGCCGCATTGCTTCTGCTGCTGCTGAGAAAAAATGCGCACGATTTGCCCATACTGGCTGAATTTCACCGCCCAAGCGGATCCAAGCCTCGTGGACCAGCGCAGTTGGCTGGAGGGTTTGATCCACACGCTCCCTAGACATTTTAGAGTATGCGACTCTTCTCAACTCATCGTAAACCTTCGCCAAGAGGCTTTCGGCATTAGGTTGGCCATGAATTGAGAAGGTGGAATTGTGGGGAGACGAGTGTTCAGGCACGGATTTACGCTAGGAAACGTTAATCATTTTTCAATTTTTAAAGACAGAAGGGTTCAATCAACGAGTTTTACACATTGATGACATTTGAATGATAGAAAGGAGCTCTTTTCGGCCTTATGAGAAAAAACACGTGACAGATGGCGAGTTTTTACTACCGATATGATAAGTAAATCCCTTACATTCTTGAAATACTTAACAATTATTCTCTTCTGCTGTTGCAGCATATCATTAAACGCCCAGCTCTTAATTGTGCCCAAAGCCAAGGAACCTGTTCAAGTGGATGGCCAAATCAGTGGAGGCGAATGGGAGGATGCGATCACTAATTCAATGATCTCTAATTTGGTCAATGGAACGGTGGACGGCGTAGAAGACTTGTCTGCCTCAGTTTCATTCAAGTGGGACGAAGATAATCTATATTTTCTTTTTCAAATCACCGATGACTCGAGATCCCTGGACTCAACCGATGGGGATCCTTTTGTCTTAAATACCTTTGATGACGACTCGATCGAAATCTACCTCGACATCAATAATACCAAGACAGGTGGTCTCGATAGGTCTTCCAAACGCTATCAATACCGTTTTATCCCCCAAAATGATGGAGAAATAGAAAGTTTCCCTGCCCTGCTACCCACTCAAGGTTTTCAGTTAGCTACCCTTGGCGACGAAGCCTATGTTCTTGAAATTTCCATGCCCTGGGAAACGCTCAATCTTGATAACCCAGAAGAAGGCCAAGTTATAGGCTTCGACGTTGCTCTTAATGACGATGACGATGGAGATGGTCGAGATGGCCAACTGCTCTGGTACGCTACAGGAGCAGATGACTGGAGTGACCCAGCAACTTGGGGAAGTATTTTATTAACTGCCCCAATTGATGAAATCGACAATCCAACCATTGAGGATTTACCATCAATGCAAATCCTTGAAGTAGGTGAACAAACCTGGATTGGTTGGAACGAGATTGAGGAATTCACATATCAACTTCGTAAGTCCAACAATTTGAATATCTGGCAGAACGATGGACGTGAGTTACTTACTACAGGGAATTTCCGCTACTTCATCGTAGGATCAGCTGATTTAGCTCAGGATTCTTTTTTCCAGCTGTTGGTTACAGCACCTGACCCAGAGTGAACTTTTAAAAAGTTCAGTTTGACGAAGTTTCCGGTCGTCAAACTTCCAAAGGAATATCTAGTATTCCTTTAATGAGGTTACCCCTATCAAAGCTCTATCCCCCTCTTTTGCTAACTGCACCTTGCAGACAGTTAAATAGAATTCGGGAACCAAGAGATTAATTAGATCGAGAAATCGATTATTCTACCTATCCATTAGGTAAAACCTTCTCTGTCATTCATATGACGAGCCTCAACTACCGCTCAGATATATCAACTGGAAACATCATTCTTCTAAAATGCCCATGAAAGGTCTTTTTGTATTCTTAATCCTACCCTCCCTCCTTTTTGCTAACACGGATACTACCCCGGTAAAAGGAATACACACAGCCAACCCGGGGATTCACGCTCTCACCAATGCAACCGTGGTCATACGACCTGGTTTGCAAATAGAAGATGCTACCGTAGTCATCCGGGACGGGCTCATTGAAGAGGTTGGAGATACCGTTGAAGTTCCCGACGATGCACGCATCTGGGATATGACGGGACGAATCGTCTACCCCGGATTTATTGACGCCTACTCCCAATACGGCATGCCCGAAGGATTGAAGACTTTTCGCTCAGGAGGAGGAAATGGTGAAGGACCCCCTAGAAGAATGTCTCCCGCTCCCGGCACCACAGGAGCCCCCTTTTGGAATCCATTAGTAACTCCAGAAAGAGATGCCTTCGACGTATTCAAACCTAACAGCAAAGCGGCAGAGACTCTGAATGATGCTGGTGTTACCACAGTCGCCACATACCCAGGCCGAGGCATATTTCGTGGCCAAGGATTACTGATTCATGCGAACGGCAAGTCAGTCAAGGA
>CALJGU010000178.1 GCA_938075565.1 uncultured Opitutales bacterium
TCCCTTCTACATAGCTTTCAAACCTTTTTATCTCCGTTTCTATAGAAATGAAAACACCGACCTTTGCGACGCAGTGGAATGCCGAGCTCATAGAACAATATTACCAGGATTGGCAGAAAGACGCCAAATCCGTGGATTCGCATTGGCAGGCCTTCTTTGAAGGGTTCGAGCTGGGTGAAAACCGTGCTCCAAGCACGGTCGACACAGGAAATATTCAACATGGAGTCAAGCAGACCAATGTAGACAGTTTGATCTACGCATATCGCTCGCTTGGCCACACCCTCGCCAATCTGGATCCCTTGGGGCGCCCGAGGGATGACCAACCGCGATTGGACCTCAGTAATTTCGATCTTACCGAAGCAGATTTAGAGGACACATTCCAGACCGGCCATTTGCTCAAACAACAATCGATGAAGCTCAAGGACATCATTGCCCTGCTGAAGCGCATCTATTGCGGATCAATCGGAGTCGAGTATGTCCACATTCAAGAGACAGAAGTTCGCCGCTGGATACAGAATCGGATAGAACCTTCCGAAAACACGCCGCAATTTGGTAACGAGAAGAAAATCCGCATTCTTACCAAGATTCTCGAAGCCGAAACATTCGAGCAGTTTCTCCATACTCGGTATTTAGGGCAAAAGCGTTTCTCACTTGAAGGAGCTGAAACTCTCATAGCTGCCTTGGACGGTATCATCCAACATGCTCCAGAAGCGGGTGTTGAGGAAGCAGTGGTCGGCATGGCTCATAGAGGACGCCTAAACGTATTGGCGAATATCCTAAGAAAGTCCTATGAATTTGTGTTCCAGGAGTTTTCTGAAAACTATATGCCCAACACGGCATTTGGAGATGGAGATGTGAAATACCATCTCGGGTTCCACTCCATGATCACTACTCACGCTGGGCCGCAAGTCGAACTACAGATCGCTGCTAATCCCAGCCACTTGGAAGCGGTGGATCCAGTCGTGCAAGGAAAAGTCAGAGCAAGACAACGGATTCGTGGTGATAAAGAAAGAAAACGAGTATTGCCCATACTGATACACGGAGATGCCGCATTTGCCGGACAAGGAGTGGTGGCGGAGACCTTAAATTTCTCAAAACTCCAAGGTTATCGCACAGGAGGAACCGTTCATATCATTGTGAACAATCAGATTGGCTTCACCACCCTGCCACACGATGCACGTTCCAGTCAGTATGCCACCGATGTAGCCAAGATGATCGAGGCTCCTATTTTTCATGTAAATGGGGACGACCCACTTTCAGTTGTTATGATCACAGAGCTGGCTCTTGAATTTCGTCAAAAATTTCAGCGAGACGTGGTGATTGATATGTATTGCTACCGCAAGCACGGACACAACGAGACGGATGAACCGGCGTTTACCCAACCAACGCTCTACAAAGAGATCCGCAACCATAAGAGCATTTCTCAAATTCTATCAGAGCAACTGGGAGAAGAAGGTGCGCTGACGCAGGAAGCATCTCAACAGATTGAGAAAAAATTTAAGGCAACACTGGAAGCCGCGTTTACATCCGTTAAAAGCAAACAGGAAAAACTGGAGCAGGATCCAGATAAGGAAGCTGAGCTGAATGCCATGAAGGCAGAACGCAAAAGGCTGAAACAACAAGGCACGCACTATTCCTTTGATCCGATAACCACAGCGGTGGATCGAAAGCTATTGGAGAAAGTCGTCACTAAGCTCACGACTACTCCGGACGGCTTCAACGCCAATCCAAAGATCAAGCGCCTCATCACCGGCCGCAAAAAAGCCTTCGACGATAAGCTGCCAATTGATTGGGCCTATGCCGAATCACTCGCGTTTGGAACGTTATTGGCGGAAGGAACTCCGGTTCGATTAAGCGGGCAAGACTCACGACGTGGAACGTTCAGCCAACGCCATTCGGTATTCTACGATATCCAGGATCGAGACCGCTACATTCCACTTAAGAATATCGACGATGAGCAGGCACAATTTTGTGTATACAACTCAACGCTCTCCGAAGCAGCCGTACTCGGATTCGATTATGGTTACTCATTGGATTACCCACAGATGCTTTGTCTCTGGGAAGCACAATTTGGGGATTTTGTGAACGGAGCCCAGGTGATCATCGATCAGTTTATTTCAAGCAGCGAAACCAAGTGGCAACGAGTATCCGGAATCGTGATGCTTCTGCCTCACGGCTACGAAGGTCAAGGTCCTGAGCACTCCTCGGCTCGTCTTGAACGTTTTCTACAAGCCTGTGCGGAAAACAACATCCAGGTCTGCAACCTGTCTACGCCGGCTCAATATTTCCATGTTCTTCGCAGACAAACCCGACGTGACTTTCGCAAGCCGCTGGTGATCATGGCTCCAAAAAGCATGCTGCGAAATAAAGATGCTGTAAGCCCATTCAGCGAATTTGAGACTGGTGGTTTCCATGAGATAATGGAGGACGTTGAAGCCCCCAAGAAACCCAAACGAATAGTTCTCTGTTCAGGCAAAGTGTATTGGGATCTATACAACCATCGCAAAGATAACGGCATCGACGACACAGTCATTTTACGAGTTGAACAATTGTATCCATTGAATTGCGATCGCCTGAAAGAACTGGCCGACAAGCACAGTGATGCCTCGTCCATTGTTTGGTGTCAGGAGGAGCCTCAAAACATGGGAGCTTGGACCTTCATCGCCCCTCGACTGGAAACTATATTTGGGAAAAAGCCAGCCTACGCAGGACGAAGCAGCAGTGCCAGTACCGCAGTTGGTTCCTTGGCACTCCATAAATATGAACAAAGCGAACTCATTTCCCAAGCATTCAGCCTTTAACAAGAAACCAAATTTATTATGGCCGCAGAAGTAAAAGTTCCACCCGTTGGAGAATCGATCAGCACAGGTATCCTAGCTGTCTGGCATGTCAAAGAAGGTGATCGCGTGGAACGAGATCAATTGCTGTTTGAGTTGGAAACCGACAAGATAACATCGGAAGGCTTGGCGGAAGTGAGCGGTATTATTTCCATCAAGACAGAAGAAGGAGAAGAAGTAGATATAGGCCAGGTGGTAGCGGTCATTGAAGAATCAGAAGTTGATGACGAAGGAAAGGCTGAAGAGTCAGAACCTACATCGACGGCCAAGACTGAAGCGCAACCTGAAGTGCAAGAAGATGCACCTGTTTCACCTGCTGTTCGGCGAATCGCTGCTGAAACGGGAGTTGATCCCGCAAGCGTTGAAGGCTCTGGGAAAAAAGGTCGTGTCACCAAAGGCGACATGCTGGAAGCTACAGCGAACTCCGATGAAAAACAAGAGATGCCAGCTGCAGCTCCGACTCAAAATGTAGAAAGAACTTCGCGCAAAAAAATGACGGGACTTCGAAGCAAGATTGCAGATCGATTGGTCCAAGCACAGCAGGAAGCGGCTATCCTCACGACATTCAACGAAGTTGATATGAATGCAGTCATGCGGTTGAGAAAACAGCATCAGGAAAAGTTTGTAGCAAAGTACGGGCATAAGCTCGGTTTCATGTCCTTTTTCGTTAAAGCGGTTGTGAATGCACTGAAGGAAGTCCCCGGGGTTAATGCCCAGATTGACGGAAACGAGATCGTCACCAACCACTACTACGATATCGGTATCGCTGTGGGTACTGAAAAAGGACTGGTAGTTCCAGTCGTGAGAGATTGCGACCAAAAGTCATTCTCAGGTATCGAGGGAGATATCATTCAATATGCCGGAAAAGCGCGCGAAGGGAAACTAGCTATCGACGATCTTCAAGGTGGCGTATTTACGATCACCAACGGTGGTATTTATGGCTCCATGTTATCCACGCCTATTTTGAATCGACCCCAAAGTGGAATACTCGGAATGCATTCTATCCAAGAGCGTCCCATGGCAGTTAATGGAGAAGTCGTTATACGGCCGATGATGTATCTGGCACTCTCATACGACCACCGCTTGGTCGATGGGAAAGAAGCCGTTACCTTCCTCGTTAAAGTGAAGGAAGCGATTGAAGATCCAACTACTCTCCTTTTTGAAATTTAGTTATGAGCGCAGACAATTTTGATGTCGTAGTAATTGGCTCAGGCCCTGGCGGTTATGTCGCAGCCATAAGAGCTTCCCAATTAGGTTTGAAAACGGCCTTGATTGAAAAGGGAAATCTAGGAGGAACTTGCCTTAATGTCGGCTGCATTCCAAGCAAAGCATTACTGCACTCAACCGAGATGCTTCATTTCACAAAAGACAAAGCTGCCAATCATGGAATTCAAGTGGACGGTGTTTCAGTGGATCTGAGTCAGCTCATGAAGCGCAAGGACACCGTGGTGAATACACTCAAGGGTGGCGTAGAAATGCTAGTCACGAAAAAGGGAGGTAAAATCTTCAAAGGACTGGGTGTTATCCAATCTCCAGGTACCGTATTGGTAAAACAGGAAGACGGCGAAATAACGCTCCAAACAAAGCACATTATTATCGCAACCGGCTCGACGCCGATCGAGCTCCCGTTCCTGCCGTACGATAGTGAAACAATTGTTTCGAGTGATCAGGCGATCGCGTTTGATTCAATTCCTGAAAAATTGGCGGTGATTGGAGCGAGTGCTATTGGGCTGGAACTAGGCTCGGTATGGGCACGCCTCGGATCCGAAGTGACCATCGTTGAATACCTGCCAAAAATTGCTCCCGGATTTGACGACGACATCTGCAAAATCTCTGAACGCGTATTTAAACGACAGGGGCTAAAATTCCTAACCGCTACTGAAGTAACGAGTGCAGATAGCTCCGAGAATAAAGTCGTTTTAAAAGCCCAGAGAAAGGGAAAAGAAGTCAGCATAGAAGCTGATAAAGTCCTCGTAGCCGTAGGAAGAAAACCCAACACCCTAAACGCTGGCATTGAAGAAGCTGGAGTAAAGGTGGATGAAAAGGGGCGCATTGAAATCGATCATCACTTTCAATCCAACATACCAGGCATCTATGCAATTGGAGATGTCGTTGCGGGTCCCATGCTCGCACACAAAGCAGAAGAGGAAGGTGTCGCAGTCGCCGAGATCATCGCCGGCAAAGCTGGTCATGTTAACTACGATGTTATTCCCGGAGTCATTTACACCGACCCTGAAATCGCCTCAGTCGGCCTATCAGAACAACAAGCTCAGGAGTCCGGGATTGAAGTGAATACGGGCAAGTTCAATTTATCTGCCAATGGACGTGCCATTTCATCGGACGTGACGGAAGGTATGGTAAAAGTCATTGCGGATGCAAAAAGCGATAAGCTTCTTGGTGTGCAGATTCTCGCCCACAACGCATCTGAGCTCATTGCAGCAGCCGTAACTCACATGGAATATGGGGGAAGTGCGGAAGATCTAGCTCGAACCATCCATGCTCACCCTACCCTATCGGAATCACTTAAGGAAGCAGCCCTAGCTGTAGACGGGCGCGGATTGCACAGTATTTAACTTTCGACGACTCGTCGGAAATTTTGGACCTCACTTTTGCTGCCTAAAGCAGCGATGAAATAGTCGGCTTTCGCTAAAGCCTCTCTTTCAACCTAAGCTTCGTAACGCTTGAAAACGAGCGATCCGTTGTGGCCGCCAAACCCAAGATTGTTACTCATGGCAACGCGCACATCCACCGTTTGTTTGGTGTTCGGAGTGTAGTTGAGATCGCACTCTGGATCTTGATCGTCCAAATTAATCGTAGGGGGAATTTCCCCTGTCAGAATTGATTTCACGCAAGCAACCGCTTCAATCCCACCCGCAGCACCGAGCAGGTGTCCGGTCATTGATTTGGTGGAACTGATCGCTACTTTATGAGCGTGATCACCGAGGCAATTTTTAATCGATTGGGTCTCAATCTTATCGTTGTAGGGAGTAGAAGTACCATGAGCATTTACATAGTCTACTTCTTCCGGAGCAACTCCAGCATCCTTCAATGCGATGCGCATCGCATTCTCCAAACCTTCACCCGAAGTATCAGGAGCAGTAATATGATAGGCATCACAAGTCGCTCCGTATCCGGAAATTTCACACAAAATATTGGCTCCACGATTTAGAGCGTGCTCCAGTGATTCTATCACAATTACGCCAGCACCCTCACCCATGACAAATCCATCACGGCCAGCGTTGAATGGCTGGCTCGCTTTCTGAGGATTATCATTCTGAGTACTCATAGCCTTCATTTGGCAGAAGCCTGCATAAGCCAACTTCGTGACACTGGCTTCACTACCGCCAGCGACCATTACATCGGCGTCGCCATAACGGATGTGCCGTAGTGCTTCTCCAATAGAATTGGTTCCAGTTGTGCATGCACTGACGATTCCGAAGTTGGGTCCTTTTGCACCAAGGTCGATCGCGACTTTACCACAACCCATGTTCGCAATGAGCATGGGGATCATGAATGGAGAAACTCTCCGAGGTCCACGGTCAAAAAGTGTAAACGACTGTTTCTCAATCGTGTCCATCCCTCCGATTCCTGAACCAACAAACACACCCACTCGATAAGGATCTTCCTCACTGATATCGATGCCGGAATCCTTAAAGGCTTCCAAAGCAGCATAGAGTGCAAATTGTGTATATCGATCGTTTCGGCGGGACTCCTTTATGTCCATGACCCTGGTCGGGTCCCATTCTGGTATCTCGGCCCCAATCTTACATGGGTAATCGGTGGTATCAAATGCCTTTACTGAATCAATCCCGCTAACTCCATTCAACAGATTGTCGTAAAAGGCAGCAGGAGTGTCACCCAACGAAGTGAGTACACCCATACCGGTAACAACGACCCGTCTGTGATTTAGGAAGCTAGTCATAGAAAGATGAGCAGCACGAGTGACTACTCAAAGGTTGAGCTATTGAGACTTTTCTTTGATGTAGGAAATAACATTCCCCACAGTCTGTAGCTTTTCAGCGTCGGACTCGGGAATCTCCCCATCGATCTCGTCTTTGAACTCTTCTTCAAACGCCATGATCAGCTCTACGGTGTCTAGAGAGTCGGCACCTAAATCATCCAAAAAGGATGCCTCAGGAGTAACTTGTTCTTCATTTACGTTGAGCTGATTAACGATGATTTCAGTAACGCGTTCTTCAGTTGTTTTATCTGCCATGGTAGGAACTAGATGTTTAAGATTATTTGAGAGTTTAAATCGTCATACCGCCGTCAACAGTAAAAACCTGACCAGTAATATAATTCGCTTCCTCAGAAGCCAGGTAGGTTACCATGTTGGCGATGTCTTTCGGGTCTCCGAAACGTTTTAAAGGAATTTGTGCCAAAACCTGCTCCGAGACATCCCCTTCTTGAAAAGAACTGGTCATGTCGGTCGCAATAAAGCCAGGAGCAACCACATTGGAGGTGATGGAGCGAGTGGCCAACTCCTTCGCCAGAGTCTTAGCAAAGGCAATCATGCCGGCTTTGGCGCTCGCATAGTTGAGCTGCCCGGGATTTCCGATGATTCCACTGACGGATGACACATTGATAATGCGTCCCCACCGTTTGCGGGTCATGGGGCGAACCAGGCCTTTAGCCCAGTAAAAACAGCTACTCAGGTTGGTATCAATGACGGCTTGCCAGTCCTCTTCGGACATACGAATCAGCAGATTATCTTTTGTGATTCCGGCATTATTAACCAAAATATCGATCCCACCGTGTTCCTCGATCAGTTGCTTGCAGGCTTCTCCTACAGCATTGGAATCTCCAACATCTACAGCCAGAGAAGAGGCTTTGCCCCCATTGGCCTGAATGGCTTCTGCAGCGGATCCACAACTAGCGGGATTCACACTCACACAAACCACATGAACTCCCTCAGCGGCCAAGGTTTCAGCAATCGCTTTCCCAATTCCTCTTCCGGCACCAGTTACGACTGCTATTCGATCATTAAAAGTCAGGTTCATAAATTGGAAAGTGGGACACAATTTCTATGCCCTATCAAGTGAAATTAAACAGCAAATTAGACGAGGATTTCAGTCAATGAATTGCGCAACCTCAATAAACATCACGCTGGTAGCGCTTATCTTTCTTTAATTGCTTAAAAAATGCGACCGAGTCCTCCTCACTCAGCCCACCATGCTCCTGTGCAATCTGGTGGAGAGCTGCATCCACATCCTTCGCCATGCGCTTTGCATCACCACAGACATAAAATATAGCTCCTGCTTCGAGCCATTCCCACATAGTCGCCCCTGATTCGATCATTTTGTCCTGCACATATACCTTCTCATCTTGGTCACGTGACCATGCCAAATCCAGGCGATCGATGTGATTCTCCTCTTTCATCGCCTCAAACTCCTCACCATAGAGGTAATCGGTAGCGGCATGCTGATCTCCAAAGAACAACCAGTTCTTACCACTTGCCTGAGTGGCGACACGCTCTTGAAGAAATGCCCTGAAAGGCGCGATTCCTGTCCCTGGACCCACCATAATAATTGGAGTCGAGCCGTCCTCAGGTAATCCAAAATGTGATTTGGGAACGAATACGGGTAGAATTGCGTCATTTAAGGACACGCGGTCTGAGAGGTAGGTACTACAAACTCCACTCCGCTCGCGGTGGTTGGTTTCATAGCGAACAACGGCCACCGTTAGATGAATCTCTCGCGCATGGACCACAGGTGAGGAGGCAATTGAGTAGAGCCGTGGCATCAACTTCCTCAATCCTTGAACAAAGTCCTGTGGAGAAAAACGAACCGATGGGAACTCCTCTAATAGGTCGATAAATTCCCGTTCCGACAAAAAGAGGGCGGTACTTTCCTTATTCTCATCTTCCAGGAGATTAAGTAACTGAGCTTTCTCAGCAGCATCTTGAGCTCGCTCCGCAAACACCATGAGGGATTTCCGCGTGGGAGATGCTAGCGATAGCTTCCGAGTCAGTGCTTCTTGTAATCGAATCTCATCCTCCGTACGTGGGAGAACGACAAGCTCATCGCCACTGGCATGAAGTGCGGTAAGCACAGCATCGACCTCCTCCTTGGAATTTAAAGGGAACACTCCAAGTGAATCCCCGCAGCTATATGCCAAGTCACTTCCATCAATACTTACAACGAAATGACGAGTATCCTTGGCAGAGCCAGCTTTGTTAAGTTGAGTGTTTTCGGTGAGCCGAGCCAAAAACGGATTATTTTTGTTGTATTGAGATTCTACTTCAGCAGCCATACTTTTAATAGTCGCGCCTAATCACTAGGCCATACACACCAATTTCAATCTCGAATTTAGAAATTTTACTAATCACACCACTTTTAGAATGTCTGAGCACAATACAGAAAGACTTCAAAAATTCCTTGCCCAGGCTGGCGTGGCATCTCGACGCAAGGCCGAAAGGATCATAGAAGAAGGCCGTGTAACCGTGAACGGACAAGTCGCCCAAACCGGGCAAAAGGTGAATGGTGAAGTAGATCACATCTTTGTCGACGGTCGCCGTATACGAAAGTCGGGGACACCCAAAGTCGTTTTGGTTCTAAACAAACCCATCGGTTTCACCTGTACTCATGCAGACCCCTACGCTAAGAGGACTATTTATGAGCTGCTGCCAAAAAACTTTCAGGCAGATAGTACGCTTCACTGCGCTGGCCGCTTGGATCGCGACAGCCAAGGCTTGATAGTCATCACCAACGATGGCGACCTCACCTATTCACTCACTCATCCTTCCCAGAAAGTCCTCAAACACTACCGAGTAGTCGTGAACAAGGAGTTTCCTTTCAGCCTCGTAAGTGACATGATCAAGGGTGTTCGAGATGAGGGCGAACTCCTCCGTGCCGAGGCCGTATTGCCTAATCCTGGCAAATCTAGGGAACTGGAAGTCACCCTTAATCACGGCAAAAAACGAGAGATACGTCGGCTTCTAAAGCAACTTGGGTTTGACGTTCTTCAGCTAGAACGTTTCAAAATTGGAAAATACGGGATCCAAGGCCTACGTTCTGGGTCCGTAAAAAGGCTCACAGAAGCAGAAAAGAAGTTGTTGTTGTCCTAAACAGACCTTAGCTTCACCGTTAATACGCAAAAAAATCATGATCCGATCCAAAATTCTGAGAACTGCCCTTCTCTCCCTTTTTCTAATTACAGGTATTCGAGGAGCAGAAGCCCAAGGCGTCATTTCCTTATATCTGCAAGCTGATCCTACGTCACACCTGGTGACCAATATTGCATCTGACGATGCTCGACTCGCATCCGCGGTCGATCTTCCAGCAGATGGCGGGAACGCAAACATATGGAAGTTCATTGAGTTCGAAGACACTTTCGAAGGTTACGTGCGCAAGTCATATGTCACCAAGGGACTCACCCTTCAAGTAGGTGCACCCGTCTACTTTATTGCAGGGAATGAAAATACTTTTCTAGCCATCCATCAGGAAAACGGAACAGCTGAAGTGATTGAGGCAGCTGGGGACTATATGAAAGTCTCCATATCCGCATCCATCCCTGTGTTTTTTGAGTCTGATACGCCTGCAGCAGCAGCTCCCATTCTGGAAGAACCTATCGCGGCAGCCCCGATCGATGACTTTGAACCCCAATCAGCTGTCGTCGAAGACGACTTGGCAGCTAGCGCGCCCGTTGACTTGGACAATGGAGCTCCCTACCCAGGTGAGGCTATCGACCGCATCCTTGAAGGTAGATTGGCGGCATACAAACCCGTCTTCTCCAATCCCTTCAAAAAAGAAGGCTACAAGTGGGAGATTTTAAACCGTCGGAAAAAACGGATTGCTTTCGTTGACCCGCGGAACCTGATCGTGGATCGCCCCCTTGAATCCTTTGAAGGTCGACAAGTGAGCCTTTCAGGAAGCATCTACCAAATCAACAAAGGCCGCGACCTTGTGATCGTAGCTAACCAACTGACCCTGCAGTAACATTCTATGAAGCTGATCGACGGTAAGCAAATCGCCGCCACTATCCTTGAAGAGATAGCCGAAGAAGTCGCCCAACTGGGTGAAGAAAAACCAGCCGTTACGTTCATCCGAGTTGGAGAAGATCCAGCCTCAGTTTCCTATGTCCGAAACAAAGAACGAGCCGCTGCCAAAACCGGCATTCGAAGTGAACTGAAAGTTTTTCCTGAATCTATTACCCAGGAAGAACTCCTAACAGAGGTCGAAGCTCTCAATAACGATTCATCGGTTCATGGGATTCTTGTACAAGCACCACTCCCGAACCATATTGATGAAGGTACCATCTTCAGAGCAGTGCTTCCCGAGAAGGATGTAGATGGATTTCACACGGTGAACATTGGTAAGCTTTGCCAGGAAGATCCCACCGGTTCTGTTGCCTGTACTCCAGCCGGAATCATTGAGCTGTTGAGACGTTCAGACATTCCATCGGAGGGTAAACATGTAGTAGTACTTGGCCGCAGCTTGATTGTCGGAAAACCAGCCGCCCTGCTCTTCTTGCAGAAAGGTGCTTTTGGCAATGCTACCGCTACAGTGTGTCACTCTCGGACTCAGAATATTGCCGCTGTTATAAAACAAGCAGATATCGTAGTTGCTGCAATCGGCCGTGCACATTTTGTAACAGCCGACATGCTGAAACCAGGTGCAGTCGTTATAGATGTCGGTATCAACCGAATAGAAGATAGCTCGCGCAAAAGTGGGTATCGATTGGTTGGAGATGTAGATTTTGAAGCGGCTAGTGAAATTGTGTCCGCTATTACGCCCGTGCCCGGCGGAGTTGGACCCATGACAGTTGCGATGCTAATGCAAAACACCTTGAGAGCGTTTAAGACATTGCACTCATAGACACAGTATGGATCAGCCACCGGAGATTCCATCATCGGCAGAGATTGACTTAGGTATAAGCAGAAAACCAGCCCCGGCTTGGGTGAGGTTACTTGCTGGAGCTGCAGATGCTATCGTAGCTGGTTTGTTTTCCCTGGCTATAATAATCTTCTTTCTGATTCCCGTATTTTACCCAGAGACTCAGACCATACTGTACGAATATACCGAACGAGCCACCGAGTCCCTCTACGAAAATAGTGAGCTCGCTCGACAATTACTCGAGAACTCTGCCGTTCAAAGCATGGTAGTCGCGAGCCAAGTGATTAACTTTTCGCTCTTCTTCTTTTATTACCTCCTCAACGAATGGATCCTTCGAGGAAGCTCATTTGGCAAAAAAATATTTGGTATCAAAACGGTCAAGCGAAACCCAGATGAAGCACTTTCGCCCAATACGATGCTTTTAAGAGCCTGGATCAAAACACTCTTTTTACTTTTTCACCCAATCCTTTGGATTACGTTTATTTGGGCTGTATTCCAGAAGGAAAGGCGATCTGTGCACGATTTAATCACCGGTACCTGGGTTATTGATTAGGGAAAATCCCCTAGAATGTAAGTAGTCTTTTAAACTTCGGTTTTTTGTTAGACAAAAACCAAGCCCTAGGGTTTACCCTTAGGCCTCCTTTATAAAAACTCTGCATCCCAGGTGAAGATAAAACCTATAATTTTAGTGGTTGATGATCAACCCGTGAACGTAAAGCTCCTCGAAAAGAAGCTCATCCGCGAAGATATGGATGTGTTGACTGCAAGCGATGGTGAGACATGCCTATCGCTGGTAAGAGAGCATAAACCCGATGTCATCCTATTGGATGTCATGATGCCAAACATGGATGGCCATGAGGTCTGCGAACGACTTCAAGAGAGGGAGGATACTCGTTCGATTCCAGTTATTTTTATTACGGCAAACTCCTCAAAAGAAGGAAAGCTGGAAGGTCTAAGTGCTGGCGCCGTTGACTATATAACCAAACCCATTGATTTGGATGAAACCGTAGCTCGAGTAAATACGCAGCTCCGCTTCCTCGAAGTTAATCGTGAAAACCGTGAGTTAACCAAACGATTGGGTGAGTCACGTCGAAATGCCGCCATAGGAGCGATCACTCAGGGAATCGCTCACAACGTAAACAATATGTTGGGTGTGGTCGTAGGTTACTTGGATCTGATCAAGACCGATCTTACCAACGAAGAACTTGTTCATCGAGGCATCGGAGTCATCGACAAAACGGTCGCCAAAATGACCGGTATCGTAAAACAACTCAGTCGCCTTGCCAGTGAGACACAAATCGCCGTGGGCGAGTTGGTCCTAGACGACCTTATTGAAAGAGCCGTCGACCGGTTTAAAGAAGAGCACGAGATTGAGTATGTGGAACTCCACATGAGCAATCCAGAGCTCAAACTCCAGGCCAACCGTGAAACATTTGAAGACGTCGTTTCCAGACTCATGGAAAATGCCATGGAGAGTTACCATCGATTTGATTGCGACGACCCAATTATACGGGTTGAAACAGACGAGATAATTCGTGAACGTGTAGAAATGTTGCGTATAAGAGTTACGGATAATGGCAAAGGTGTTCCCAACAATATTAGGGATAACATCTTCGAACCATTCGTAACCATAAAGGCAGGGATAGGTTGTGGCATGGGATTGACCGTGGCCCGACACTCGGCTCGATCTTTGCGCGGCGAAATTGACGTACAGCCCAACCCAGAGGGTCAGGGAACTGTGTCTACTTTCTACCACCCAATTCACGCGCCCAATGACTCACTCCTTTAGGATCGGTTTCTGGGGAAGCGGTAACATGGCCAGTGCCATGATGCGCGGCCTCATCTCAAAAAACGTTGTCCCAGCAGAACAAATTTACTGCATCAGCGAATTCGGACGAGGTGCCGGAGCATTTGCCAAGGAAACGGGAACCAATTCTTGCGGTAATTCCTATCAGGACCTGATTGAAGCCAGCGACATACTCGTTCTCGCTTTTAAGCCTCAACAACTTGATACCCAGGCGGAGGCTGTCGCCTCTATCAACAACCGACTGGTTCTTTCAATCCTAGCAGGGACAAATTTGGAAAAACTGAATGCTTCGATCCCCAATGCCGGGACGATCGTACGCACCATGCCCAATACTCCCGGTCGTATCGGCGAAGGCATGACCGGGTTTTGTTCGGACAAAGATCTTTCAGAAGATGACAAAACGATCCTCCATGCTGTCTTAGGTAGTCTCGGAGAAGTCGTTGAAATCAAAGAAACACTCATGGACGTCCACACCGCTGTCGCAGGCAGTGGACCTGCCTACGTATTCGAATTTATCGCTGCTTTGGCTGAAGCTGGTCAGGCTGAAGGGCTCTCTAAAGACATGGCCCTACAGATCGCCAAGCAAACCGTTTTCGGTTCAGCCGCACTCGCTAAGCAAGCCGATGAACCTCCGGAAGAACTCCGGAACCAGGTCACCTCCAAAGGAGGCACGACTCAGGCTGGGCTAGAAGCCATGGCTGCAAGTGATTTCCGCAAGCTAATCCACAACACGGTTCGTGCAGCTAAGGAACGCTCCATTGAGATGGGGAAAGAATAAAGGCCGGAACAACGTCCGGCCTTTAGAATGAAAGTTTATAGGAAGCAGCTTGCTACTCCATAGAAGCCTCAAGCTCTGGAACAGTCCACATAGCTCTTGTGCCTGTCGCGGCACGCGCTTCAGCAACAACGGATGCATCAACCGCGGGGTAATCATTTCCCCAAGCTTGACGAACGTAGGTCAACACATTGGCGATGTCTTCATCAGACAGCATGGCTCCAAGTGGTGCCATGATAGAGTTATACTCCGTACCACTTACCATGATAGGACCTTGTATTCCTGCAATGACGATACGGGCCAACATATCTGGATCTTTTCCTGCCCAATCGCTACCAGCCAAGGGAGGAAATGCACCTGGCATTCCTTGCCCCGTCACCTGGTGACAAGCCATACAATTTGTCATATAGATTTTTTCACCCAGAGCAATTGGATCATCCGCAGCCACTTCAACAATTCCTCCACCCTGCTCTTTTAGATCTGCAGCGATTGTCTCAAACTCAGCCGAAATGGATTTCTTTTCTAGATAATTAGCCGGATCGAAACCTCCATGGTTGCTTTTGAAATAAAGTAGCGCAACAGCCACAACGATTACACAGGAAAAAATCCCGAGAATCTGTGGAACTCCGACGGTCTTTTTGTCGTTTAGCGAAACCAGATCTGAGTCTTCCACAGTTCCGGAGTTATTAGAAATATATGGATCGTCGCTCATTACTTTAACCGTTTCGATTCAGTTAGATCGTAGTCGAGATTGAGGCTCTGCAAATAAGCAACTAAAGCCACACCTTTGGCTGTAGGAACCACTTCAGTTCCTTCAGCAGGTGTATCATTGCCTTGCAGGTCCAGGGCATTCACCGCTGGGGTACCACTAAATTCTTTCTCTTGGAAGAGTTGGGGATAATCCGGCATCGTTGTGGCATCCGCATGTAGACTTGGCTTGTAGAGATGCATGAATAACCATTCCGCGTCACGACGAGCACCGACATTGGAAAGATCGGGACCAAAACGGCGAGAACCGAGCATCGCATTATCATGCAGAGCATAATCAGTAGCTACGGACTGGCGTCCGCCCCAATCGCGATCAAAGTCTCCACCGTAACCAGGACGACGGACTTGTTGGGTGTGGCAAGCAGCACAAGCCATTTCCCGATACACCTCAGCTCCAGCGCCAGCCAGTCCTTCTGAACCGATTATGATGACGCCTTCGTCGGCTTTAGCCTGAAGTGATTTTACCGCCTCAGCGTTAACTCCACTGGCGCCAACAACTAGTAGGCACAACCAAGAGACGGCCATGGCACAAAAAATAATGGCGAATAAAGATGCGAAATTTTTCATGATTTAACTCCTCCCACCGGTTCGGTTTCAGTGCGGGTCAACTCTTCGATGCAGCTGTCGCAGTCCGGCTTGAGCATAGAGAACAAATTAAGAATAAAGGCACAATGACCGAGCCCCAGGAAGATCCAACCCATAGAACGGGCAGCCATAAAGTAGGACGTTTTTCGAACGACTTCTGAAAAAGGAATGGAGGCATCCATCATGGCAGTACCTTGCTTCCAACCACCAATAGCTAATGGAACAACAATCAGCAGAATTCCAATAAAGGACATCCAGAAATGGGATGAGATTAAGAAGCGCATCGGCCAGTCTCGTCCCATGATTTGAGGAACGAGATAATAGACCAAGCCAAACGCAGTCATGCTGAACACACCATAAATAACAAGAAAGCGGTGAGCATCCAGGAGAACTGTAAATTGAGTCACCTCAGCAATGCCGCGCAATGATAGTAGCGTGGCGCCAATCCCAGAGATCAAAAGTGCATAGGAAGCAAACTTTGCGAAAAGCAGCACATCGCTGTTTTCACTAATTTCCCCAACCTGTCTAAGAGTACCTACAAAATTGATACCAGTGATGGCGAAAAAGATAAGCATCAAAATGCTAGCTACGATACCCGCAGTAATGATCCAAGCTGGAAAAGGTCCACCGACAAGGCGAGCAACTCCTGCCCAGCTACCTGCAAATATCAGAGCAAAGAACCCGATATGGGACAAACTGTATGACAGAAGGCGTGTGCCCAACAACTTAGGGATGAGGTAGTAGAGACCAGCAACCGCAATTGCGCCAAACCAGAGCCAGGTCAAATTTCCTGCGAACCAGCTAGCTACCAGAGCTTGACTGACTCCAGAACTTGCATCCGAACCGAGCATGATCTTCGCCACGATCTGAATCCAGGGAAACACAAAGAGTGCTGCAATGATGAACCACTGTGAGGCATAAACGTCCTTATTGGTGCGGCTCGTAAATAACATAATCCCCCAAATAGAAATGACGGTAGAGGCCACAGCCATGGGTGCTGCGATGTATGCGGGAAGTTCAAGGAACTCAAAGGCTCTTAAGTCACCAATCAGAATTCCAACCACCCCAACTGTCAGAGCGATATTCCAAAATGCGCAGGCTATAATAAGTGTGAATCCCGCGCGCACTTCTGAACCGCTGAGTCGAGCCATCATCCAGATAGCGACGCCAAATGCCAGATTACAGGCAAACCCGTAAACTGATATAGCGGTGTAGGCGGCTTGAACTCGACCGGTAGTTAAGAAGGAAAATGAATCGAGAAAGGCTTGGTTGTGTGATTTCCATGCGGCCAGGTATCCAAAGATGGTTGCAAAAACCAACCACTTGGCACCCGACAGCAAAAAGACCAATACCGGAGCTTTCAGCGACTGATCGATGGCCGAAGTTCCCGAAGGATTGAGCAATGTATCCGTATCAGACATGGTGTAAATTAGTGGTTCAGTTCTTCGATTACCAACTCGGTGGCCTGCTCAACAGGGATACGAACCGTACCCTTTTCTTGGTCGACCCAACCGTAAGTGCTAAGTGTTTCCGCTTCTTGCACACGCAAGTCAGCTGCTGATGGTGGTTGATCACCCGATTCTTGTGCTACCTCTACTTTGCCATTATCACTCAGCATGTTTGCCAAGAGGACAATCAAAGCGAAAACAACAATGGTAGCGAAGCCGACGAGTACCGAAGGCAAGATCGAAGATCCATTTGAATGAGATGAATTAGCGGCCATGGTGATGCAAAGATTCTGAGATTCTTGGATCCTTCACGGGAATGACCTGCGTTTTTGCCCAGCTTCTCATGAAAGACCAGGCGCAGAGTCCACCGATTCCGAGGAATGCAGCGATATCCCAAAGAGAGATGTAGAACGGATATGAGACAAACATCTCATAGTTTTCCCGCTTGGAAGGTAGGATGTTGAAATAGAGATCCAACATGTGGAAACAGAGTATCCACACCGAAATAAAGATCATGCGGCTCGCCTTCACTTTGTTTCTGTAAAACAGCAAGTAGATGAAGGTAAATAGGAAGTGCCCAAAAATGAGGCCCATACTGACCCACCACCAGGCTCCCTGCTCACGCATATTGTACCAGAATGTTTCTTCCGGAATGTTGGCGTTATAGATCAGGAAATATTGAGAGAAGCTGATGTAAGCCCAAAAGACAGTGAAGGCCAACATGAGACAGCCAAGGTCGTAAAGGTGACCCCGTTTGAACAGTCCTGTAAGCGGTCCGTTCTTATAAACCTGATACAAACAAACTAGAGCGGTAATGGCCAGAGCAGCCCGCATACTGGCAGCAAAGAACCAGACGCCGAACATGGTAGAGAACCAGTGGAATTCGATGGACTTGATCCAGTCAATAGCAGCCATACTCAAGGTCAACGCAGTAAAGATCACTCCAACGGCAGACCACCAGACCAGCTTGTTCGTCCACTTGACATCACCGTCCTTATCCTGAGCAGCACTGTAGCTGCGCATCTTGTGAGAAAGGAAGATCCAACCTGCGAAGCACACCACAACACCAATCAGGAAACGGGTATTGTTTAGATACCAGCTCTTTTTGGTGTAGAGCACATCGTCTTTGACTTTTTCAAAATCGATCCATTTCCAGATCAGACCATTATCTATGAAGTAGGTGATGATAAGGAAAACCGCAAAGACTCCAGCGAGTACCGGAAAGATAGAAGTGGCATGCTCAACTTGACGTCGAGGAACCGTTGACCAACCAGCACCAAATACATGGTGAATCAAGTTCAACAGCAGCATTCCCAAGCCAATGCTCAAGTAGAAGGTGAACATGACGAGCAATCCGTAAGCTGGACGTGCATTATGGTCCATGGCACCAGAGATGGCTCCGAAGATGGCAATCGCCAAGAAAACCAATCCGCCGACACCGCAAAGAAAGGGCCAATTCTTTTTACCTGAAGCGGCTACCGCTCCTGAAGTTGTTGCTTCGCTGCTCATAGTCCCAAATCCTTTCTGCTGGCCTGAGGCACGTCTTCGACGGAAGCATTTTGCGAACGCTGTAACACGCGCATGTAGGCGATGACCGCCCAACGCTCTTCCGCAGACAACTTATCTGCATAGGCTCCCATGAGGCGTATGCCATTGGTCACTGTATTAAATATCTCACCTTCTGGCATATCGCGCAGACGATCGTCGTGGTAAGTAGGAGTGATAACCATACCGCGGAACTTAGTCACGCCGTTGCCATCACCGACTCCACCGTGACAAGGGGTGCAGTAAATTTGGTATTTACCGGCACCTAGTTCAATCAGCTCGCTAGTAACGGGCATTGGAAATCCGTTTGCCCAAGCGTCACCGTCTTTACCAAAGTGAAAAAACTCGTCGTCTTTAAGGTTACCCCGAGCGATGGTCCCAGTAACTGGCATACGATCGGTGCGACCATCCGCAAAAAACGCAGACGCTCCTTGAGGCTTGTATTTGGACTGATCATCCATGTCCGGGAATACTTCCAAAGGTGGCTCGGTAAAGGTCGTTCCACGGAATCCAAGAATGGAAACGATGGAAATAACCGCCAAGGCGTATATGAAGAGAAAATATTTCATGATCAGTCTTCGAGCTCCTGGATGTTGGTTCCGCCAATTTCATGAAGGAAGGCCTTGGTTTTGTCGGAGTCGTATAATGGATCCGAAGCTTCGATTGTGATACGCAGGATATCATCGGTAGTGCCCGCAAAGTTCTTAGCTTTCATCACAGGATGATAGTGACGAGGCAGACCGTTCAGAATGAACATTCCAGCAATGGTCGATAGAGCAGCCAAGAGAATCGTCAGCTCATACATGACCGGGAATGGAAAGACCGGACTAAAGAAAGGCTTACCTCCAACAATCAATGGGTAGTCAAAGGCATTCATATACCAGGCGATGAACGTTCCGGTGCAAAAACCGATACTTCCGCCGATAAAGGTAAAGAAGGGAACTTTGGAACGTTTGAGTCCCATAGCATCGTCCAAACCGTGAACAGGAAAGGGAGTGATGCAGTCCCAAGACTTGAACCCTTCGTCGCGGCACTTTTCCGCTGCCTTCATCAAGGCCAGTGGATTTTCAAAATCGGCTGCAAGGCCGTATGTGGTGTTATCAGACATACTTAATTCCTCCGATTAATGGTGCCCTCCTTCGTAGTGATGCGGATCCGCTTGTGGTGTCACTGCTTTTACCTCGGCAATAGCAATGAGCGGCAGAAAGCGCAGGAATAGAAGGAACAGCGTGGAGAACACTCCAAAGGTTCCGAAGAAAGTGAAAATATCGACCCAAGTCGGTGAGTAGTAACCCCAGCTGGATGGAAGGAAGTCACGAGCCAGAGAAGTAACCGTAATTACGAAACGCTCGAACCACATTCCTACATTCACAAAGATTGAGATGATCCAAACAACGTGAGGACGTTCGCGAATGGCCTTGAACCAGAACAACTGCGGACAAATCACGTTACAGGAGAACATGGCAATGTAGGACCAGGCGTAGATTCCGAATGCACGATTGATAAATGCAAAGATCTCAAACGGATTGGCTCCGTATGCAGCGATGAAGAACTCCATCGTATAGGCATAGCCTACAATGGTTCCAGTCGCTAAGGTGATCTTACACATACAATCGATGTGGTGCTGGGTAATCAGATCGTGCAAACCGTAGATCGCGCGAAGCGGCAACATCAAGGTAAGCACCATTCCGAATCCGGAAAAGATCGCACCGGCAACGAAGTAAGGTGGAAAAATGGTGGTGTGCCATCCGGGAACCAGAGACACGGCGAAGTCGAAGGATACGATCGTATGAACCGAAAGAACCAGTGGCGTAGATAGACCCGCGAGAAGCAGGTAAGCCATTTCGTAGTTGCTCCAGTTTCGATTTGATCCGCGCCAACCCATGGCAAAGAAGCCGTAGGCGAATTTGCGGATCTTGGTCTTCGCACGATCCCGCACGGTGGCAAGGTCAGGAAGCAATCCTACATACCAGAAGGCGATCGAAACGGTCGCGTATGTAGATACCGCAAATACGTCCCAGAGAAGCGGGCTACGGAAATTAGGCCAAATGGCGTTCGCATTGGGTAGTGGAAACAACCACCACGCAAACCAAACACGACCCACGTGAAAAACCGGGAAGATACCCGCACAAGCCACCGCGAAAATGGTCATCGCCTCAGCTGCACGGTTAATGGTGGTCCGCCAAGGTTGTTTTAATAAACAGAGAATCGCAGAAATCAAAGTACCGGCGTGACCGATACCAATCCAGAATACGAAGTTTACAATCGCCCAACCCCAGTTGATCGGATTGGCCAGGCCCCAAACACCCACCCCGGTTGTTACCAGGTAGGTCAGACCGATTGCGGTAAAGGATGCTAGGAAAACCGCACAACTAAATGCTACCCACCACCAAGTCGGTGTCTTTTCTTCAACGATGCCACAGACTTTGTTGGTAATCCAACTGAAGCTGCGGTCGTTTTCGACGAGCTTGGGTCTTGGTTTGTGCGCGGGCTTTACTTCGGCCAGCACTTCTGGAGAAACTGCTGCTTTTCCATCTAGAGAGAATTGATCAGAAAATGCCATAATCTCGAAATGCTAAAAATTAATGACCGTTGTGGCCGCTATCCTCTGTAGCGTGTGCTTCATCGCCGTGTGAATCGCCATGACCATCTCCATGTCCACTTGCTTCATTGTATTCCAAATGACTGAGTGGGTTATCGTAGAAGTCCGGCATAAGCGGATTCGGGTTACGTAACTTGGCGAGGTAGGTGGTGCGCGGACGTGTGTTCAAGTAAGCCAACACACCGTAGTCGCGGTTGGATTCCTTGAGCTTGGAAACGCGAGATTCAGGATCGGAAACGTCACCGAATACAATCGCATCAGCCGGGCAGACTTGTTCACAAGCCACCTTGATAGTGCCATCTGGAACTTTAACATCGCCAGAATCACGGGCTTCGACCTTCTGGTCGATCTTCGCTGCCTGGATTCGCTGGAGACAGTAGGTGCACTTCTCCATAACTCCACGCATGCGGATGGATACCTCAGGATTCTTGCTCATCTTCTTGAGCTCATTCATTCCCTTCGGTCCAAGTGGGCCTTCATAATCGCGACCTAACTCGCGATCATTCCAATCGAAAAAGTTAAAGCGGCGAACTTTGTATGGGCAGTTGTTGGCGCAGTAACGCGTTCCAACACAACGATTGTAAGCCATCACGTTCAGGCCTTCATCATCGTGAACCGTTGCATTCACTGGGCAAACAGACTCACAAGGTGCCGTTTCGCAGTGCTGACAAGTCATCGGCTGCAAAGAAACCTGCGGATCGGTGGGGATCTCATTGGTGTCTTTTCCAGGACCTGCAGAATAGTAACGATCGAGGCGGATCCAGTGCATCTCACGTCCACGAAGCACTTGTTCGCGACCGACCACTGGAATATTGTTCTCAGACTGACACGCAATCACACAAGCGTTACAACCCGTGCAGGTATTCAAGTCGATGGACATCCCCCATTGGTGGGTGCCAGTGAACTCTGGTGATACGTAAGCCGAGTTACCACGGTTGTTATCACCCGATTTGACCAACTCTTGGAGAGCGACCGTATCGCGACGGTTGCCTCCGTTTTCATCCAGGCCGAGAATCGCAGGTGAATGCGACTCCATTCCCATATGGTCAACAAAGTCGGAGTGCTCTTTATAAAAATCGAGGTTGGCTTCGCGAATAATCGCACGTCCTTCCATGGACCAGTGCTCTTGCGTATCAGCAAGTTGCTGAACACCACCTACGTTTTTCGCTGAAGCGCCTGTGACAGAAGAACTTCCAGCCACGGTTCGAAGTGCGTAAGCATTAAAGCCACTACCCTCTCCCACGTTTCCAGTCACTGTGCGACCATAACCTAGAGAAACCACAACTGTGTAGTCTGGCAGACCAGGTTGAACGTGAGCGGGACCTGTCAGCGTTTTACCGTCGACGGTAATTTCGATGATATGACCTTGCTCTTTTCCGCGTTTGTGGGCGTTAGGGTTTTTGCGAACAACCTTGACCAAAGTGTTACCGGCAATTACGCCAAGCTCTGCGCCCAACTTAGGAGAAACTAGGAACGCATTGTCCCAAGTCAATTTGGTGACAGGGTCCGGACATTCTTGAAGCCATCCGTTGTTATTAAAACGTCCGTCATCGAGACTTGGGTCTCTGAGAAAACGAATTTCTAGATTGCTCGAAGAGGTCTTGGCTAAACCAAGACTTTCCTCAGTCAGTAATTGACCAACGGCAGCCTGGTCAAGGCTCACAGAAGTACTACGACTAGCAGAGCCAGCCCAGTAACCATCGTGCAGAAATTTTTCAAATGCTTTGGCTCCACCTTCGAGCGAACTGGTGAGAGCGTCCGATACGATCTGGAAACCTTCCTTGGCCTCACCATTGATGATAATTTCCAACACTTCACTTTCGGTCAGACCTTGGAATAGCGGAAGGATCATTGGCTGGATAGCCAGGACAGTGCCATTGTATGCAATCGCGTCTCCCCAACTTTCGAGGAAGTGAGCAGCATTGATGTGGCAGTCAGAAACTTCTGACGTTTCATCGAAATATTCACCAAGACGAATTACCTCGTCTACCTTCGCTTGAACAGAAGACCAATTGAGGTCGGCAGGTGCGTTGTAAACTGGATTTCCGCCGAGAACAACGAGCGTCTTTACGGACCCACCGTTGATGGATTCTGCTAGCTCAGAAATGGAACTCGAAGAGCTTTCAGGAATACTTACGTAATTTACGGTGCTTCCTTGAGCCTGGAGGATCTCGTTCATTGCAATCGTAAGTGCATGAACACTTTGTGGTTGGTGCGGACCAGCGACAACCACTGCGTTACCTCTATGGGCGAGCAGATCTTTTGCGCATTCTTCGATCCAATGAGGATCTACGTCCAGGCCTTCGCCGGTTGCTTTAAGAGCATCAACGGCGTTGGCTCCTATTCCAGCTTGCTCCAAAATGGAGGCCGCCATGAGCGATGCCAGTGCTGGAATATCAGCAGAAGCGACTCGCAGACGGTGATCAGCCATACCACCCGAAATGGAGTAGTAAGATTCAGCCGCATAGAGGCGGTTCATTTCAGGATGATCGTCGTCCACCTTGCGTGCTTTTGAGAACGCCAAGGTATCAGCCAGGTGATTCGGGTCGCTGTAAAGGAAGTCGGCTTCCAGAGACAAAACTCGTTCCGCTTTAGAATAGTCGTAGATTGCACGAACACTCTTTCCAAGAACCTTGGCAGCCGCTGTTTCAAAATTGGATGTCTCGATCGCGTCATACTCGGCCCAAACTGCGTTGGGGAGTTTGGCTTTGAGCTGCTTCAACTGCGCTTGGCGAGTAACTGAAGGTATTCCCTCAGCGAGGAAGGCGAGGCCTTCTCCACCATTTTCAGCATACTTCTTAGAAACAGAAGTCAGATAATCCGCACGCTGAGCCTCAGTCAGGGTGCGACCGCCTTGGACGGTTTTCTTTGAACGATCGGGATCGTAGAGGTCTAGAATAGAAGCTTGAGCATATTGGTTGGTGCTACCATTGCTTCCTGCGACCAGGGCATTGCCTTCGAGCTTGGTGGGGCGACCTTCATGGGTCTCAGCCACCAAAGCTACCGGATCATTGCGGTGCGGCATAGCTGTTGCATAGAACAACGGCTTACCGTGCACGATCTCCTCGGGCTGCTTGCTGTAAGGCATGACATGCTTCTCCGGACGACGGCAACCCGTCAATCCAACGCCTGCAAAGGCAAATGAAGCTGACATGACTTTCATGAACTGGCGGCGATTCACGCCGTCCAACTCAGAAGCCCCTTCGGGAAATTCCCGGTGCAAATAGTCTTTGAAACCTTCTGTCTCGGCTAATTCGTCGAGGCTTCTCCAGTAGTGAGGCCCCTTGAGATCCGACTCGGAAGGTTCGGGATGTTTTAAGAACTTATTCATCGGTGACATCCTGAGCAGCTGGTTGGCGGATTGATTTTCCAGTGCTCTTTCATTTCATTTCCAAACTTAAGTTGAGCTTCCTTGCTCTCAGGACGCCAATCCAGATTGGTAATTTGATCGAGAGGGCGAAGTTTTTCTTCTGGATTGCGGTGACATTCCAAGCAGAACCCCATGCTAAAGGATTTTTCATGGCGGACTTCGTCCATTTCGTTCACTTGGCCGTGGCATTCGAAACAACTGATGCCGCGGTTCACGTGAACAGAGTGATTGAAATATACATAGTCGGGTACTTTATGTACCTGCACCCAGGGAATTGATTCCCCACTCGCAAGACTTTCGCGAACCGGCTCTAGCTTCTCACTCAGAACCTGAACCTGGTTGTGGCAGTTCATACATGTGCTGGTGGCCGGAACGTTGGAATGTCCGGATTTCTCCACATGGTTGTGGCAGTAGCGGCAGTCCAGACCCAATTCACCTACGTGGAGTGAGTGTTCAAATGGAACGGGCTGAACTGGCTGATAACCTACTCTAGAATACTTGGGAGTAAGGTAGTAGGTCGCTCCGGCCGTGATGGTCCCGATGACGATCAGTAGTGCGATGACTACCTGAAGCGGGGCCTTGTTAGCTTCTTTCGGAAAGATTGTAGACATAGTAAAAGTATCCCTTTGGGCCGCTCGTTAGTTAGAAGGAGCAGGAATGCGGATGAGTAGCATTGTTCGATTGAACCCTGATTAGCTCTCGCGTGAAACAGCGCGAGGATCCTGGCGAACTTTGAGGCGCACGTTCTTAGACGATGCATCCTGGTTATCTTTAGTAGAGCCGGTTGCGGATTTCCCTAGGAGAATCGACGCAAACCCAGCGCCCAAAAAGCCTTTCAGAAATCTCGGACGTGAAAGGTTTTCTTTGTTGTCTGCCATGAATAGTGGAGAAAAGAGATTATACGGTAGGTTACAAAAACTACGCTATAGAATGAGCGCGATTTCCTATGGCAATAACTTTTTCTAAAAATTAGAGGCTGCAATTTGACATATGCGAAAAACTTATGCGTGAGGCCGTCTCAGTTGATAAATTCGCCATCTTCCATTTGCAAAATATGGTCACACTTTTGGGCGATGTCAGGGTTGTGCGTTACGATGAGCACAGCCTGGTCATTTTCGCGTGCCAAACGAGTGAGCAGATCGAAAACAATATTGGAATTATGGACGTCTAAATTGCCTGTGGGCTCATCTGCCAGAATGACTGAGGGTATATTAGATAATGACCGAGCAATAGCCACACGTTGCTGCTCACCTCCTGATAGCTGGGTGGCCAAGCGGTGCAGTTTGTCACCGAGGCCCACATCCTTGAGGTAGGAAGTCGCTCGCTCCTCCATTTCTTCATTAGACAGCAGCCCCTGCTTACGCATGGGAATCATCACATTGTCTATGGCGCTGAATTCCTTGAGAAGGAAATGAAACTGAAAAACGAAGCCCAAATGCTCATTGCGCGCAGCCGTGCGTTCATGGTCTCCCATTTGGGTCATCGGTTCTCCGCCGAGGTAAATCTCTCCTTCGTCCGGTTGGTCAAGTAACCCCAATAAGTAAAGCAAGGTGGACTTCCCACAACCGGAAGGACCAACAACGGCGTATACCTTGCCACGCTGTAACTCAAGCGAGACTCCCCGAAGTACGTGAACCCTCCCCTCTCCTTCGCCAAGGTGGCGATGAATGTTCTCACAGCGCAGAGCAATGCGATCACTATTAGATGGACTGGATTCAGACTCACTCATTGGGACGTTCCTCGAATGACATCGCCGGGTTCGAGTTTAGCGGCTCGGCGAGCTGGAATGTAAGAAGCGATCATCACGATGACGGAAGCGATTATTGTCGCTGAGACGTAATGCCAGATGGACCAATTCACGACAAATGAGTCAGTAGTAAAAATCCCGGTGACTCGAAACGGTAGTTTTGAAACACCGTAGGTCATGAGTACAGCTACGATCCAACCGAGGACATTGCCTGCAACTAACACAAAGACACCTTGCCAAAGGAAAATGCTGGTGATGTCGCTCCGCGTATAGCCCATGGACCTGAGAATCGCTATCTCTTTGGTTTTTTCCATGACCATCATGGCGAGCGTATTAAACATACCGAGCCCAGATAAAAGTATGATAGTAGATACCGTGAGTCCGGTCGAAACACTTAGAACTAAGAAGGCATCCAGCCAGGATTTCTGTCTCTCCTGCCAACTGGCCACATGGTAGTATATCGTATTCATCATGTGGAAGGCCTCTTCTCTGGCCCGATGGGGGTCGATCAGGTTGACCTGCAAGAAGGATGCTCCATGAGCCCGCTGGAGAACGCTGCGGGTCTCCGATAACTTCATATAGATGCGTTCCCGATCGATATCGGAGACTCCGGTTTCAAAAATGCCAGCCACCGTGTACCTGGAATTTTTATCTAAAGACTTAATGACCACCGTGTCGCCTATACTAATCTGAAGCAGACGAGCGAATTTTGAGCCGATCAATATACCAGTGGGTTTAGACCGAAAGTCCTCTAAAGATCCAAAGATTACCTGTTTCTCCAGGTCAGAAACGGCGATGTAATCATCGATATCCACTCCAAACAAACGACCAGTGTAGCTTCGGTAATTGCTACTGACCAAGACACTACCAGTAAGCACCTCCGCAATTCCGGTAACACTTTCAAATTCCTTGAGCGCATCAATCACTTCGAGTGGCTGCTCAATTCCTTCAATATATTTATAGTTTTCAGTGTTCTCAATAACCCAGGGTGAGTCGCTATCGTCCTCCTCATCCGCGAGTTCCATGGTCTTGAAGGTAATTCGAATGCGGTCCTGCACGCGAATTGCACCATCAGTCCCTAAAATCGTTTTTACGAAAAACTGCTGAAATCCAGTCGTCTGTGCCTGTCCAAAAATGAAGAAACCGACTCCAAAGATGATACCCGTCAGGCTCATAGCCATTGCCCGTTTGTTGGCGGTCAAAAATCGCAGCGCTATACGGATGTTTGGGGACATAACTAAGAATCTACCACAGCTCGCACGCTAACGAATCGAAAGCTTGTCATCCTTTTCTTTGATCGTAACCCGATCTCCAGGCTTTATAATATCAAGTCCCTCAGTAACTACTAAGTCTCCTTCTTCTAGGCCTTCAAGAATCTCAACTTGGATCAGACTCCGGTAACCGTATACAATCTGGCGAAAATCGAGACGACCATCAACGTAGACGAATACGTAGTCTCCAACCAATGCTCGAGTCGGAATAATACGGGCATTGGCACGTTCACCAACAGTGATGGTAACTTCACCAGTAAGACCTGGAACTAAAAGATCCTGGGAAATTCCAACTTCGAGCTGGACCGAATAGCGTTGAGTATCCGGATCCGCAGAGGGGAAAATCTTGGTCACCTCAGCATCGTACAGTTCCCCACCCAATGAAAGGAAACGAACCACGGCTTTTTGCCCGAGCCGTATGCCTGCAAATTGCTCCTCACTCACTTCCGCAACGACCACTCGTTTTTTAGAAATGATCGAAGCAATGGGAGCACCGGAACC
>CALJGU010000179.1 GCA_938075565.1 uncultured Opitutales bacterium
GAGCATTTAATGTAGGAGGGGGTTAGTCCCCCGATTGTGCGAAGGCTATCGAGAGATCGGGGGATTAACCCCCTCCTACAGTTCCCCCAAAAGACTGTTCCTACTTCCTAATCCAGATCGTACCCTGAGCCACACTCCATTGAAACTTTCGTGCATGCTCACGAATCAGGAATGGCAGATCGACTTCCTTGACCTTTACAAAATGAGATTCCAAAGCCGCTTCCAATCCGTCGAGTGTTCGCACTGCGGAACCTTCGCGCTCAAAGCCGCCTAACCAATTTGACTTGGGAGTATATTCTTCCAACCAGGTGTACGGTGAAGTGATGACCAACTGCCCACCTGGATTCAATAGATCAGGCAGGGAATTCAAAAAGTGTTTGGGCTCATCCAATCGATCAATGAGATTGGCAGCTAATAAGGCATCGAAGCTTCCAATATCATGAGGCAAATTCGTGGCGTCTCCTTGTTGAAAGCTGACCTTTGAACCATCTACCCCTTCCGGGATCGTAGCTTCCAGAGTCGTGCTTAGATCTCCTTCGTCGGTCCGCTCGTACTTAAGTGTCCCATTATCTTTCAATCGATCAGCCGCCTCAATGAACCGATGCGAGTAATCGATCCCGTCAACCGAACCACAAATCCTCGCCAGTTCAAAACTCGATCTACCAACGGCACAGCCAAGATCCAATCCCCGAGCATTCGACGGCAACAACGCCGAATCGAAACATTCGATGACACATCGTACCGGATAGTGTAAGGCATTAACAGGCCCACCAGGATAAGGTAAGATCTCCTCAGAAGATCCATAGTGAAAGAGCAAATATTCAGCGACGGCTTTATCCGTCTCGTAGAAAGGCGTTTGAGACATATATTAAACTTTAAAGACTAGGTCTAAAGGCGATGACCTTTCAAATGAATTCGCGTGCGACTTGCAGAGAGTTCTAATCGAGAGTGATAAAATTGATATTTGACCCCTGACCTTATCGGCTGACTTTGACCCTATCGGCCGCCCCTTACTTAAACGGATATTTCAGCTCAGGCCTTAGCTCCCCGAAATTTTCGCTGTGATGAAGCCACCAATAAGTGGAATGAAAATCAAGAATACAACAACCACTATAAATGAGATCACACCCATCTTTAAAAGTACCTTGTGAGCTCTATTTAGTTTAGCAGTTCTCATATCAGTTAATTGCTCATTCTCTTTTCCGCTGTAATTGAAAAGGACAATCACTCTGAGAAATAGGCAAATAATAACTCCAAACACGGATACTACGATTAAGAAAATAGGAAATAAACATATGAATGGCAGAAACATCTTCCTTAATCGCAGAAACTCTGATGAATAGACGACGCCATTTCTCTTAGAGACCATAACAGGGCAGGGGTCAACTATCGATCCGGTCGGCACAATACCCAGCAAGCTCGTCCTTCAACTTTTGCCGTGCTCCCTCATCCACCAAAGCAATATCAAATCCATTACCAGCGATTTGCGTAAGCTCCTTTTTCGAGAAGCCAAGGTCCTGGTTCAGCGCGTAGTATTCTTCACTCAGGCGGTTGCCGAAGAAGAAAGGATCGTCGGAGTTGATGGTTACTTTGACTCCGGCATCGAAGAGTTTCCGAATCGGGTGAACCGACATGGTGGTCACTCCTTCAACGGCTAACTTGAGGTTACTGATAGGACATACGTCGAGGGCGATGTTTTCCTTAACGAGGCGTTGAACCGTTTCGTCTTTCTCAACTGAACGGACGCCGTGCTGGATTCGTTCCGCACCGATTTCATCTATAACCAAGTCCACGAAGTCAGCCCCCATGAACTCACCGGCATGCGCTTTGGTATATTTGCCCGCATCACGAGCACGCTGCCAGATATCGGCCGTCCAGGATTCGAGAGGAATGTACTCAGGGCCATGAAGATCAATTCCGTCCAGTCCCTCCCAAGTGAGGCACTCTTCGATCAGCTCCAATCCGGCGTCCTTGTAATCATCATGGCACATGCCCGCAAAAATCCTTAGCTCCAATCCCTCGGGGGCGGCACTGCGAACCGCGTCAATCAAAGTAGGTCCCGAATCTTCCATGCCCAACAATACTGGCAGATGAAAGCTGGTCTCTACATAGCGGCAGCCTTGATCCACACAATTGCCCAGGACAATTTTCATGGCCTCATGGTAACGCTGAGCGGAGTTAAAGAACGCCGCACAATACTCACCATACCATACCATAAATTGATCGAAGCTCTCGTAGCGAAAATCGTCAGCCCAGAATGCCGGGGGGTTGGCATATTTCACCGGATCCATCTGTTTCAAAAGCTCGTAAGGACAAGCCCCCTCCATGTGCAAATGCGTTTCCGTTTTCGGAAGATCGCGAACAAAGGACTCGAAGTCAGGATCGGCTGTGTAAGGCATAAGGTAGATTAAGTAAGTGCGAAAATGATTCGGCAAGTTTTATAGGGCTGCTATAGAAGTTTCAGAATTAACTGTAGGAGCAAACTTGTTCGCGACCTGGATATCAAAGAACACGCGAGTCGCGAACAAGTTTGCTCCTACAAAAACCTGACATAACGCCGAGCGTAGTTCTCACTCCGCACTAAAGGTAAATGCGGTGGTCGATTTGAAGACTTCACCCGGTCGTAGCACGGTGCTCGGGAAATGAGGATGATTTGGAGAGTTTGGGTAATGCTGTGTCTCAAAGCAGAATCCACTGCGCGGCCCGTACTCGACTCCATACTTTCCAGTGATGCCTCGCATGCCATTCGCCGTGTAGAACTGCACTCCAGGCTGGTCGGTAAACACTTCCATTAATCGACCACTCGTGGGTTCATAAACCGTAGCGAAGAGTTCAGCTCCCTTTTGATCTGATTTACGCAGCACATAGTTATGGTCATACCCGCGACCTAGGCGAAGCTGCTCATTGCTGTCATCGATTTCCAGACCGATTCGCTTGGGCATATTGAAGTCAAAGGGTGTATCCTTCACGGGGACAAAATTACCGTTGGGAATAAGACCTGGTTTTACTTCCGTGAGTTCGTCGGAATAGAGCTGAACGACATGGTTTCTAACATTACCCACACCGTCGCCGATCAAGTTGAAGTAGGAGTGATTGGTGAGATTCAGGACCGTGATCTTCTCAGTCGTTGCTTCATAGTAAATGACCAGGCTGTTGTCATTTGTTAAACCATAGGTGACCGAGACATGCACAGGCCCGGGATAACCATCCTGTCCATCTGCGTGCAGGTATTGGAGGTTCAAATAAACCGCCTTTTGCTTTCTCCCAGAAGTCGCTGTCCAAACGACCTCGTCCAATCCCACGGATCCACCGTGCATATGGACAGGAACCTGGCCGGGTCGCTCCCGCACAAAAAGCTGAACTTGTTCTCCATCCAACTCAACCAGTCCAGTTTCCACCCGATTGGCATATAGCCCAACGATCGCACCAAAGAGCGGGTTGCGCTCCACATATTCATCGAGCGTGTGATACCCCAGTACCACATCTTCAAATTCACCCTCACGATCCGGGGTGGTTAAAGATACGATGATACCGCCGTAATTAGTGATCTTCACTTCCATCCCATTGGGATTGGTAAGCGTATAGAGAGTCACCGCTTCTCCCGTTTCCAGGGTTCCCCACGCTTCTTCGGTGACCGTACCGAGCTTACTGCAACCCCAGTAGCCTGAGGCACACACTGCCAGCAAACTGAAATTCAAGAGCCGCCTAAACATCAAGCTGGGTCAATTCCACGACATGGCCATCGGGATCATTTAGAAATAGTTGCCACGGTCCGTCTGGACGATTTCTCGGGCCATCATACTCGATACCCATGGAATCAAGATGCTCTTTGGCAGCGGCCATGTCCGGAATGCGATAAGCGGTATGCCGCTCTAATGGAACGGTATGGTCCTGGGCGTCTTTACAGATTAGGTGTAACTCCTGATCGGGACCCGTCTGAAACCATGCCCCAGGAAAATCGAAATCGGGTCGCGCCATTTGCTCGAGCTGTAACACGTCACGGTAGAAGGCCACGCTTTTGTCCAAGTCGGCGACATGGATGGCGGTATGATTGAGTTGATTGACGTTAATCATGGTGGGGATGCGTTTGTAGAAATGGGAATTAGCAGGGAGCCTTACCCTCAGTTATTCTTCCAGCAAAACCCGTAGGCTCCTATCATGCAAAAATAAATTGTAGCTAAGCGAAATTACCTTCCCAATTATGAAAGCCCCATGAGCAAAGCTATCAAAGTAACCGGAATCGTTGTCGAAGGCCACGGCGTGGCATCGGGTCGATCCAGGACGAGTCCCTACAAAGGAGGATCACTCATCCGACAACTCCCCTACTTTGAAAAGTTAAACATTCCTTTGAGCGATTACTTTCATGGAACGATCAATATCGACATATCTCCCCGGGCCATGGAGCTCATTGCCTGGGACTATGAAGCCCGGGAAACCGCCTGGACGGATCTTATTCCACCCGAGGACTTTTTCTTCAGTCATTGCAAAATTACTTCCGGGCAAAAGGCCTCTGACGGCATGATCTACTACCCTTCTCCCAAAACTAAAGTGGAGAATTTCTACAATCCGAACATTGTAGAGATTTTGGCACCCAAAATTGATTCTATTGAAACAGGAGGCGAAGTAACACTGCACCTAACCCCCGATCATTGCTCACTCACCTGAACACGGAAAAACCGATTGGATGCATAAGGTCCAGTTACCGGCACTGAAGCCACCAGTTCTTCCCCAACTTGAAATGGATTTCCGGGCGTAGGCCAAACGGACCAATTCTCGAGGTCGTCAGAAACCTGGATCTCATAAGAGCGGTTTTGCGTAACCGGTACCGTCAAAGTGACTTGATCTCTGTCCACTAGAGCATCGAGTTGCCATACACTTCCGGCATCCAGAGCATCGGTTGAAACCAGGTATTTAAAGGTATTCGTCTGCTCATCAAGATAAGGATCAGATTGTGGATCTGCTTCCAAAGATTCTGGATCCGCAAATGTATCATCCTGCCAAAGCACAAATCCCGTAGTCACCGAATCAATCCATTCGGTAATTAGATTGATCCCTCCTTGGTCCAACTCATTGGTCGCCACGTTGGGCATGCGGGTAAATCCATGATTCTCACTGAGGCGACTAAGCAGGACTGAGAGATCCAGCTCCCCTGGCTTTATCAAACGCCGATCGGAATCGCCTCCATAATTTAAAGGTAATCCTTCAACCAATCCGGTTTCCAAAAGCCCGATATGAGGACGTGCATCCCAGGATGAAGAAGCCACTGCACCCGGCTGATGACAGGAAACACAGTTCACGGCCAAGTAGGACCGAACACGCGAGAGCAGAGATGCTTCTACATCGTCTACTGAATAAAACTGCGGCAAGGCATCTGGCTCCGATATGTTCGTATCCAAAATCCCAATATCACTCAAATGCTCCAACAGATTCCGTTCCTGACCATCAATCATCTGATCGCGATTGAGCTGTCTCGTATTAAAAGATAATGCGTATCCAGCCGCTGGAGAATGACATTGCATACACTCAGTGCGACTCGGAATCCTCCACGTTTGATTGACCGGTCCCTGATCCGTTTGAACTTGGAAATCGATATCGACGCCCTCCTCACTAACGAGCGTGGCTTCTGTCCCAGCCTCATTCCAACGGTAGCTCAATCCGTAAGCACTGTTGTCGGTCTTTACCAGGAACCGTGTTTCGACTCGTACAGTCGATGCAGGATTACCCCGCTCAAGTGGAAGATCGAAGTGCTTCACCCACACAGTGCCCTCAGGGAACTGCCAAGGATCGTTTAAGTCGTAGCCAACCGTATCGTCAGGCACTGAAACCCACCGGGATTTAATAGCGTAGTCCGACCAAAAGGAGACATTCGGTTCGTAGGCAAGCACACCTTCTTCAGGCTCAAGGGTACTTAAATTTTTAAAGGCTCCCGTATCGGAAAGTGTCAGCGGAAAACTGGGTTCCTCTCCACCATCGCCGCGCACCAGCCGAAGGATATTTCCATCGCCACCAGCAATTAGTAAGGCCCCAAAGGCTATTACGACGGCACCTTTGTTCAGGATTGGATATACGTCGAAGGAACCGGGGACCTCGACGAATGCAACGGACGCTTCGGAGTCACTCCCGAATACCCAGACGGTATCTACCACTATTATTTGACCGCGACCTATCCCTTTATCCCACGATATACACGCGGTGAACCGGATCCCAGTTTTGACCGGCGAGGTCAGCACGGCAGAGTCCGCGGATTGGGCCGTTAGCGATTTTGCTGATTCATTCAGCTCAAAGGCCAGCCTCCACAGAGGTTGGCCTTTTTGATTTCTTGCTTTCACCCAACAATCCAAGCATGGTTGCGCTTTCCCCATGAAACTAAAAAACATTCTACACGCCCTTCTCACCCTCAGTTTAATTCTTTCTACACTGGTTTCTCACGCTGGAGTCGACGCTGTAGTGGACGACATGCAAAAGTCGGCCAACGAATTTCTGGATTCGCTTTCAGAAGAGTTACGCTTCAAAGCCACCTACGACCTAGAAGACGAGGAACGAATCAACTGGCACTTCGTCCCTATAACCGGGGAGCGAAAAGGGGTCGACCTACGCGACCTGGATAAAGTTCAGGAAATCAAGTTGGCGGAATTGTTAGCAGCGAGCATGAGCGCAAGCGGCTACGAAAAAGTGAAGCAGATCCAGGGGCTTGAATCCGTGCTCTATGTGTTGGAAAATGCTGATCACCGCGACCCGGAGCTCTACTATACCACCATATTCGGTGAACCCTCTGCGACCGGAAACTGGGGATGGAGATTTGAAGGACACCACCTCTCCCTCAATTTTACAGTGGTCGAAGGGAAGCTGCTTTCAAACTCGCCCAACTTCTGGGGAGCCAATCCAGCAAGAGTTCCCGTAGGGCCCACTACCGGACAACGCACACTTAAGGGAGAAGAAGATACGGCCCGCGCTTTTGTTCAGTCGTTAAGTAAAAAGCAACAAGGCATGGCCATCATTGCGGATACTGCACCACGGGACATATACACGGGCGCTGAAAAGAAAGTAAGCCCATTGAACCCTACTGGAATCAAAGTCTCTCAGTTGGAGAAATCTCAAATTTTCGGGCTCACCCGCGTCATCCAAGTCTACTTATCTAATATGCCAGATGATGTCGCTAATGACCGTTGGGAAAAATTAAGCGAGGCAGGATTAGAGAACATCACTTTCGCCTGGGCGGGTCCGACTGAAAAAGGCGCTAAGCACTATTATCGCGTGCAAGGGCCCACCTTCCTGATCGAGTACGATAACTTTCAGAATCAAGGTAATCATGTGCACGCCGTTTGGCGCGATTTCAACGGTGACTTTGGTCGGGATATTCTAAGAGAGCACCACGGCCACAATCACTAAGGCTTAACCTAGAGTGAATAAGCCAGTGATGCTCACCGTCTCACTGGCATGAAACGACGAGCTGCCTTCCCTCTATTCCTGGGTGTTCCCCTACTGACTCTGTTTAACGAGACCAAGGGGACCGAAACACTAAGCTTTCAAAGCTCGGAGGATAGGGTTCAGCTGTTGGAGCTCTTCACCTCCCAAGGTTGCAGCAGTTGCCCACCAGCAGAGCGGTGGATCAATCAATTCATAGATCATCCAGGTCTTTGGTCAGAGATCGTACCGGTGGTCTACCATGTGAATCACTGGGATCGACTAGGCTGGAAAGACCCATTTGTGTCCAAGCAATTTACCCAAAGACAATACGACTATGCGGAAAATGGTCGGTTCCGCCAAGTTTACACGCCTTGCTTTGTATCCAATGGGAATGAGTGGCGCGGGTGTTTCAGCAAAGAATCACTCTCTAATGAGAAAGGGAAAGCGGGCGTTCTTCAGGCCACGATTGAAAAGGGACGAATGACCGTCAGCTATTCGGAGGAGAAACCACTCACCTTGAATGTAGCCATTCTAGGTCTTGATTTAGAAACCGATGTAAAGCGGGGTGAAAACCGAGGGCGAAAGCTCAACCAGCAGTTTGTGGCGCTGGACCACCAGACCTCCACTTCATCCAGTGGGAAATGGGCGATAAAAATGCCATCCATTGACCCCGATCAAGCCCATCGTTTTGCCATCGCCATTTGGGTGACTAAAAGGGGCAAATCCGAGCCACTTCAGGCAACCGGTTCCTGGATTGATTCACACCACTTTAATTAGCATTTGGTGGCCTCGGTCTTACGCCTCCAAAGAAGCCAAACTTAACCAAAATAGTATTGCCGCTAATACTTGATGTAGATGCAGTTCTGGCCTTGTCTTTAGTTTATTACCCAAAATACTAAAAATACTTAATTTAAACACCGAATAGGCGATCCATCGCGAGCTGGCTTTCTACTTGATCTTACGGGGGCTATGCACATCGTTGTCGCTTCTGGTAAATAGCGTCCCAGTCTCCCTGTGTTCGACGAGGGCGCGCCTAGACCCTGTCTAACATGGCTATATACAACAATTTATGTGAGATGATCGGCAACACATCGCTGGTTCATCTATCCAAATTCAGTGACGGATTGCCCGGCCATATCATTGGCAAATTAGAAGGTTATAACCCGGGTTGGTGCGTGAAAGACCGCATCGGGCTGTCGATGATTGAAGCTGCTGAGAAAGATGGGAGCCTTCCTGAGGGCGGGACCATCGTCGAGCCGACTTCGGGTAACACAGGCATCGGTCTGGCAATGACCGCCGCCGTTAAAGGTCACAAAATTATTCTTACCATGCCCTCCTCCATGAGCATCGAGCGACGCAAGATGCTCTTGAACTTGGGCGCGGAATTGGTTCTAACCGATGCCGATAAGGGGATGCCTGGAGCAATCCATGAAGCGGAAATGCTCACTGAGAAGATTCCAGGAGCCTACATGCCTCAGCAATTTAACAACCCGGCCAATCCCCAGGTCCACTACGACACCACTGGACCGGAGATCTGGGACGATACCGAAGGCAAGGTAGACATCTTTGTCGCGGGTGTTGGAACAGGTGGAACCGTTTCAGGAGTTGGGCTCTATCTGAAGGAGCAAAATCCCGACATCCAGATCATCGCCGTCGAGCCGGAGGAATCCCCCGTGCTAAGTGGCGGAAAAATGGGACCCCATATGATTCAAGGTATCGGAGCCGGATTCATCCCCGGAGCCTACAATGGCGATGTGATTGACGAGGTGATTCGCATCGACAGTCACGAAGCGATTAAGACGGCCCAGAAACTCGGCACAAGCGAAGGCCTTCTCGTTGGTATTTCTTCAGGAGCTGCAGCCCTGGCTGCTTACCACGTTGCCAGTCGCTCCGAAAACAAAGGAAAGAACATCGTCGTCATGCAACCCGATACGGGGGAACGATACATTTCAACCCTCCTCTTTTATCACGATTAATCCGCCCGGCTCACCCTTCGCGGAAACTAGAATTTAATTATGCAGTGGACACTAGGTAAACGATTCGTCAGCGAAGACGAAATCATTAAGGAACAGGGACTCTTCCTCGACTACGATGAAATCGCCCGCAAGGGGGCGATGACCGCTGAAGAAAAAAACATCTCCAAATGGTATGGAATTTACTCTTCCCGTCATGCAGGCAATCACATGGCTCGCGTGGTGGTTCCGGGAGGCGTTCTTTCCTCCAGTCAGGCGCGCCGCATGTGCAAGATCGCGGAAGACTATGCGCAAGGTAAGCTGGCCATAACCACTCGTCAGTGTATCCAATTGCACTGGTTGAAGACACCGTCTCTGGCTGACATGATTCGTGGTTTGGCAGAAGATTCACTTTCGACCTTTCATGGATGTGGAGACGTAACCCGAAACGTGACGGCGTGTCCACTGGCTGAAACCTGCCAGTTCAAACGGTTTAATGTCCAACCGTACGTTCAGGAAACAGCCCGTGTGCTAACCAGCATGCGCGACTTGGACAACCTGCCACGTAAATTTAAAATCACCTTCTCCGGTTGTGGAGCAGGCTGTGCTCAGCCATACATCAACTGCATTGGTGTGGTTGCGGTTGAGCGAAAAGGAACAGATGGCCAAACCGAACACGGCTTCAAAGTTGTGATCGGTGGCGGTATGGGCTGGTCTCCATTTATTGGGAAAGACCTGTTTTCATTCGTTCCACCTAAGAAGATCGTTAAGGTCAACCGGGCGATCGCCCTACTCTTCCGTGATTACGGTGACCGCCGAGACCGGACAATGTCGCGCCTGAAGTTTGTCGTTTACCGCAAGGGAATCGACGAGTGCCGTCGCATCGTTCTGCAATACTTGACTGACGAAGATGTTTCAACGGAAGACATCGAAGCAGAAGCATTTGAAGAAACAGGCGTACCTTACCCGGATCGCCCGCTTCTCGAAGAAAATCCAGTGGGAACGGACGGAAAAGTAACCGTGCGCGCCATGATCCCAAAAGGAGAACTGACGCATATTGATTTCAAACGCTTCGCCGAGCTTTCCGAAATCTACGGAAACAAAAAGGTTTACCTAACCAACCGTCAGAACATCGAGATCCACGGAGTAAAACCCGAAAAGGTCGAAGCCATTACGGCCGACATCCAGGCGGCAGGTTTTGCAACGGAAGGTTTCTTTGGAATGCGCGACATCGTTCCTTGCGTAGGAACAACTTACTGCCCAAAAGCGGTTACCGAAACACGCTCCCTCTACGATACGCTGATGCCCATCGTGAGCCAGGAGAAGTACAAGGACATTTGGGACAAAGCGATTATCAACATCACTGGCTGCCCAAACAGTTGCTCACCTTACCGCATCACTGACATCGGCTTCCGTGGAATGCGCATTCGCGAGCAAATGGGATCTACCCAGGCCTACGAAATGCTGATTGGTGGTGAACACGATCGCCTAGGTAAAAAGCTAGGAGAATTTAAAACGGATGACTGCCCACGCGTGCTGGAAAAGATCCTGGATACCTTTCTTAGAGTAAGGAAGGGCGACGAAACTTTATCAGAGTGCATTCACCGCATGGGGTTGTAGATCATGAGCGACGATAAATCATTAGACGAATTTCTAAAATCCATTGAGGAGCTCGATATCTCCTATGACATGGCGCCAAATCCACAGGAGCACTCTGTGTTCACAGGAGTCACAGCGGAACCCTTGGATTTCAAAACTTACGCCAAAGACATTCCCTGCCAGCAGGCCTGTCCCGCGAAGACCAATGTGCCCGCTTACATCGAAGCGATAGCTAAAGGCGATCCGGACAAAGCCTACCTGATCAATCAGGAAGACAATGTGTTCTCAGGTGTGCTTGGACGCGTTTGCTCGCGCCCTTGTGAAGATGCTTGCCGCCACAACTGGACAGGGACTTCAGGCCCGGTACATATCTGCCATCTGAAGCGTTCAGCCTCTGACTACAAAGAGAATCCGCCGAAGCCATTACCCGGCTGGTTCGAGGACACTTCTAAGAAAGTCGCCATCATTGGTGGAGGCCCTGCCGGCCTTACCGCAGCACGTGAACTGCGTCGCTACGGCCACAACGTCACCATCTACGAACGCGACAGCATGCTAGGTGGAATGATGGTCCAGGGTATTCCTATTTTCCGTCTGCCACGCGAGACCGTAGAAGCAGAGGTAAATGCCATAATCGAAAGCGGCATCGACGTGAAGTACAACACCAATGTCGATTCGGTCATGCTTCAAGGCATCATCGATGAGAACGACGCGGTATTGATGGCCGTTGGAACGGTTCACCCATCCAATTTAAAGATCCCGGGTCTGCCTGGGGACGGTCACACCATTTCTGGTCTTAAGTTCATGTATGATTACAACATGGGCAAAATCGGCGATATGCGTGGACAAAACGTCATCATCGTTGGTGGTGGATTTACCGCCGTTGACTGTGGTCGCTCTTATGCACGTGCTGCCAAGCGTTTGGTTGGCGAAGAAGGAAGCGTAACGATCATGTATCGCCGTACCGAAGCCCAGATGTCGGCCGATTCGGACGAAATCAATGAAATGCGCTTGGAGGAAATCGAAGTTGAGACCTTGATGAATCCTCACTCAGCTCGCACCGAAGATGGCAAACTGGTTGGTGTTACGTTCCAAAGAAACTCACTGGATGATTCCCAGGGAGATGGAGGGAAACCTAAGGTTCATGCCATCGAAGGAACCGAGGAAGAGTATCCCTGCGATCTGTTGATCATGGCTATCGGACAAACCCGTGAATTGAAGATTCTTCCCGAAGGCGTAAGCCAAACGGAAGGCCACGATACCACGCACGAAAAAGTGTGGATGGCGGGTGACTTCAATTACGGTAGCTTCGATGTGATTACCGCCGTTAATGACGGCAAAGAGGTCGCTAAGACAATTGATACCCAGCTCATGGGCAAGGAACGCCGCAAGGAACACATCGGTATCACTATGTTGGATACCAATGGTGAAACCGGACGCGTGCGCGATCACGACATACAGTTTCCACCAGAGATGCCAAAGTTGCCGTTGTTCGATCGCGATGGCACAGCCGAAGTCGAACTCGGCCATACGGAAGATGAAACACTGGTTCAAGCTACCCGTTGTTATTTCTGTCACTACAAATTCGAGATCAACCAAGACGCCTGTATCCATTGTGATTGGTGTATCGGTGTAGCTCCTCGAGATTGTATCAACCGTGTATCCCGTCTCTTCCACGATGACGATGGAGCGGTGACTTCGAGCCTCGAAGCCAACTTGGCCGATGAAGCAACTTACATCTGGATCGACAGCAATGAGTGTGTCCGCTGTGGCAAGTGCTTACGCATCTGCCCAACCGGCGCTATCACCATGCGAAAATCTGAGAAGTGTGGTTGCTCATCAGAAGAATTCGAAGAGAAACAGAAGGAAAACGTCCCTTACGGCGTAGTGAAGTACGACAAATATTAGGCAAAATGAGTTACCTCTGAATGGAGATATCGATTGCTTAGGCATAAATCATCCTTTCTACCTACAGGAAGGTGTACTTGAAACTGGGAGCAAAATGGTCATAGTCAAAGGACCATTGAGTTAGTGCGTAAAGAGATTCATGCGCTTAAACAGTAAACCCTCCCCCCCCTCCGATGGAGCATTCCCTGGTCCCCAAACAAAGCTCGTTCTTAACTAAGTGGCTGGCTTTATCTCTGCTTCTTTTTCCCGTATCCATCCTCGCTGACACGAACCTCCAAACAGTCGAAGGAGAGATGCGCGATTGGACCTTTAGGAATGGGGACGTACAACAACTCCGGTTACAAAACGCTTACGGAAAGACAGTTTACTTCGCAGACAAGAATGGATCGACCACCTTCGCCAACATCCTCGCTCTCGTTCCCGAAGATCAGGCTGAGGTTGTTTATTGGTCCAGAGTTCGAGACGCACAGATATTTGAACCTTCAACTGATAAAACAGCTTTTGAAAAGCAGTTCAGAAAGGACGCATTTAAACTTAAGGAAGAAAAGTTGATTAAAGCAGATTGGAATAAATCCAATGAATCTCCTGAGTTTTATGCGATTTATACTTCCGCCAGTTGGTGCAAGCCATGCCGAGGATTCACACCCAGTTTAGTCTCCTTCTATAACACGACAAAGGATTTCTATCAGGGGCAGTATGAAGTCGTTCTTTGTAGTTGGGATCAGAGCCAAACAGAGATGATTGATTACATGGTCGAAGATGACATGCCTTGGAATGGGAATTGGAAAAGTCGAAAATCAAACTTTTGGAGGAAATACCAAGGCAACGGAATCCCATGCCTAGTCATCGTTGATCGGAATGGATTTGTACTGGCACACAGCTACGATTCTGAAGGATACCTCGGACCCACCTCTGCGCTCAAAAGATTCAGAGAAATACTCATGCATGCTTACGGCAATAAAGAGGAACGTATATCAGTACCCACCCCGGCCATCGATCTAAAGAAACTAAATGAAGCACTCAAAAAGCACAAAGATGCAGCTCAGAAAGCGAGTCAATCATCGGCACCTTCCATTGCTTATGGTCCGAAGGAACTTTTAAAATCATTGGAGAACGAGAGCGGAGAGCCCATCGACATAAAGACCAGGCTGAGCGTTTCCAATCGCGGCATGGTGACAAAAGTTGAATTGCTAAATTCGAGCAATCCAGCTCTAGAAAGGGAAATTTCAAAAGCGGTCATGCTATGGCAATTCATCCCAGCCTTATCGGCCAAGGGAGAAGAACAGTCTGCCGTCGTTTCACTACCACTGAAATTGAAGTTAAAAGAGGAATACCTCAGCGAAGAGCTTTCACTTCTTAAGTGAGTACCGAACGCCAGGAATTCCTAGGCACTCACTTTTTCTTTCCCGCTCGTGATCGTGATCTGAATGTTCATGACGGGGATCAGTACTAGGAGCATGATACTCGTTAGCCCGAGCACAAAATAGCCGGCTGCATCGTGTACGAATCCACTGATCGCATCGGGACCATTCGCATAGGCCCAGCCAGTTAGAAAAACACTTCGCATCAGATTTGTTATGAACGCGAAGAACATGGCAAAGACAACGAGCAAGACTTTCTTAATGGCGCTCTTGAAGAAGATGGCGCCAAGAAAAGTCCCCGCAAAGAGGCAGCCCATAAGTGAGCGGATCCCAGAACAGGCATCCTCCACGCCCACTCGACCAGTCGGCAAGATGAGCGTATTGCCTTCTTGCTCGAGAGCATAACCACCCATTTCAAATACAAAGAAGACTACGGTCACCACTTTATTGAGGAGGAAGAGGCTCAAGGCGTTTTCAATGAATGAGACCAAAGGCGCGGAAATGATCCAGATGAAGCACGGAAACCAGAAGAGTAAGGTCGTCGTGAGCCTTCTATTTAGAACCGTCGGAGCATCCAGACTCAGTCCAGATTGCTTTTCCCATGCTTCCTCCGAATCCGGCAGGTTTATATAAACCAAGGCGAAAACGACCATTCCGGCACCGACAGCAATAAACAAAGAGCCAGGATGAGAAGGTCCTGCTCCTGCTCTGTAAAATGCACCCAATCCAAAAATCAGCAGTCCGAGCACCAGTCCGCCGTAAAATCCGATAGGAATAAACCACTTAAAAAAAGGGTATAGGCTCCCCGTCATCCAATCAAAGCTGAGTAGAGGCTCTTTGGGTTTAACGGGGTCTTTCGATTCAGACTTTTTGTCATCTGTAGTCTTAGCGCGCGACACCCCTAGTAGTTTCATCAATTGAGGCCACCGGTCCAAGACAACAACGGCCACAATCATGGGCACCAAATAGCCAAAGGAGTAATCCTCTCGTCGTCCCCACCAATACCATTGATCCCAGGTGATGAATACACCGAATCCCGCACTCAGCAATAGAGTGTAGCTAAAAAGTGAGGGGAATCCCCTAAGACCAGGCAGGTAACGCTCAATAAAGCTCATTAAAAGGAATCAGCAGAAAAAAGGGGAAATTCATTGAACGCAAGCCCTTCAGAGGCCGTCTTACCTCTTAATTATCCTTACCCAAACTCTAACAAATCAAATTGCTTTAAAAACACGTCCTGCGGCCCAATTTTAGCGATAGAATGGCCGTTTCGTTCCAAAACCGGGTTCGAAAAATAGATTGCCTGGAACCGCAAATCCTACACTTTGAGCGCGTTTCTCCCATTTTCCTGAGCAAACAACCTATCTGTCACTCATGTCTAATCCTTACGATCAGCTTCACGCTTATTGGCGTATGCAGTACATCGAGACTCCTGAGGCCCTGAAAGGGAAGAATCCTTTCGTAGAGATTCCCAAACTCGAAGATGAACGGGAATCATTGCTGCTGTACCGGGGAAAAACGGGTTATTTGGTCCTCAACCGATATCCATACAATGCCGGGCATCTACTGGCACTGCCCTACCGCGAAGTGGCTGACTTGGAGGATCTAACCGAGGAGGAAAAAACTGAATTTCTTGAGTTGATCATTTTGGCAAAGCGAATCCTGACTGAAGCCCTGAAACCCCTAGGATTCAATGTGGGCATGAACCTAGGTGGAGCCGCAGGCGCGGGAATCCCCAGTCACATGCATGCACACATCGTTCCTCGCTGGGACGGAGATACTAATTTTATGCCCGTAATCGGCAAAACGCGCGTATTGCCCACTTCACTTGAAGCCATGTGGGAACGCCTGAAAGAAGCTATGGAGGCTCT
>CALJGU010000180.1 GCA_938075565.1 uncultured Opitutales bacterium
TTCAGTTGAAAGTATAATAGGGCTTGCTGCTTTATCTTTTCTAAGGGGATAATTTTGAGCATGTGACCCTATGATCATGAGATCCGTTTAAGCCGTTTTCAGCTACTTTGCATTATGTCATTACTGGCTTTGTTTTCTGGAAGTCTCAGGGCACACGAACACACACCGGTAACGCACAGCTTTAACAAAGTTGCAGAACCAGATGGCCCAAAACTTTTCATCGATATTGTGGATCGAGAAACCGGTCGCCCCACGCCAGCTCGTTTCAGTATTCGAGTGGATGGCGAACCTTACTTTCCTGACTGGGTCGACGACAACGGCATCTCTTTTACTTCGATTCATTTGCGGAGTAACAATCGATCTACCATGCAGTTCTCAAAAGGCACGGGTCCTGTGGGTATAAATCTGCCAGTTGGAGCCAAGGCGGTAACGATTGCTGCTGCCAAGGGTTTTGAATATTTTCCCCAGTCTCAGACTGTTTCTATTAGTGGGCAGGAAACGAATGTTTTCATCGAGCTTGAGCGTTGGGTGGACCTCAAGGACGACGGTTGGATTGCCATCGATGAGCATTTGCACTTCGATCGGTTGACTGCTGAGGACGACGAGAAATGGTTCACCATGTTTGAAGCTGATGGACTCGAAACAGGGCACTTCATGGTTCTCAAGGGCGGGATGACGCCGGGAGTATGGTCGAGTCAGTTTGCCTATGGTTCGGCAGGTGAGGGGACGGACGGTGAACGCATGTTGATTGCTGGTCAGGAATACCGGGATAATCAACAAGGCCATATTAACCTACTTGGGTTGGATGAGGTTATCTTACCATATTCGACAGGGGGAATTGGTACGCCGGCCGTGAAGGAAAACTATCCGCCGTTGCATGATGTGCTTGAAGAGGCGCGAAACCGAAACGAGTTTGCCGGAGTCGCTCATGGTGGAACCTTGGGAAGGCAATCCGTTTCATTGGCCGATGCTGTTTTGGGAGCCGTCGACTTTTGGGAAGTGAGCAACGGTTTTATCTACGATACTGAAAACTGCCTGCGTTTTTTGGGAAACTGCCACGTCAGCCTTATTCGGTTGAACCTGTTCCCGCCGAACTAGCCCCCAACTATACTACAGGTCGATATTCAGGAGCTCCTTCTGGGAGTGATCGAGGAGGGCAGTATTGGGTAAATACCTACGCGTTGGAAACGAGGACTTTGTATCAACTGGTCGCCTTGTCGCTTCACGAAGGTGTCCCCGGTCATCATCTGCAGATATCGTTGGCCCACGAAATTGAAAACGCTCCGAAGTTTAGGACTCAGTATTACCCGCATGCATTTGGCGAAGGTTGGGGGCTCTATAGTGAAAAGCTTGGAGTGAAAATGGGGATGTATAATACGCCCTACGATCATTTTGGTCGCCTCTCCTATGAGATGCGGCGTGCCTGTCGGCTTGTAGTGGATGCCGGGATACACGCCTTTGATTGGAGTCGTCAGCAAGCAGTGGACTACTTGGCGGAAAATACCGCGCTTTCTCTTCATGAAGTTGGGACAGAGATCGATCGTTATATCGCCTGGCCTGGACAAGCCCTCGCCTACAAAATGGGGGAGCTGACTTTGTGGGAGTTACGAGCGGAAGCCGAAGCGGCTTTGGGTGACAAGTTTGATATCCGAACCTTTCACGATGCTGTTTTGATTCAGGGCGGTGTTCCGCTTGAAGTGCTCCGCAAGCAGATTGAAGTTTATATAAAGGAAAGCAAAGCCAACTAAGGTTGGGACGGATCGCCGAGCCGTCCGATTCTCTTTGGCAAACGGCTCGCTCGGCGATCGAGCCCTACCAAAGAAAGCAATTCTGCTCTAAGTATTTCTTAAATTAAAGGCCCCACACGACCAAGGCGCAGTGAGAAGTAGTGAGACTCTTCAATCGTGCGGTCACCGGTTTCCTGAATGCGTTCCCAGATTTTCCGCATCATCGCGTCTGCTCGTTCCTGCTGCTCCGGATGATCAATCAGGTTCGTGAGTTCATCGGGATCAGTCTCCAGATCGTAGAGCTCATCAAAATCGAATCCGTTAAACACAAATTTCCAGGATCCATCCCAGAGTATGCGTTGAGTCAGGCGAAAGCGTGATCCGTGATTTTCCGCATAGGCGGAGCCAGACTCACTGGTGGGGTCCTTAAGTTGAGGAACCAGCGACTGAGAATCGGGAACATCAATCGATCCAGACTGGGTCAGTTCGCAGATGGTGGGGCAGAGATCGTGGAAGTTGACAGTTGAGGTGCACTCACCGTGTTTAATCTCTGGGCCGGCTATGATGAGAGGCACGTTGTAGATGTCATCGTAGGCTCCTATGTTGTGTGCATCGAAACCGTGGTTTCCGACATAACGTCCGTGGTCAGCGGTTAGAATGATGATGGTATTCTCTAGCTGGTCCGAAGCTTCTAGTTGATCGACAATGCGTCCAAACTGATCATCGAGTTCAGTGATCCTTCCATAATAACAAGTCCTGGCCATACGCCAGTGATCATCTGAAAGGTTCTTTGCGATACCTGCTTCTCTGCGATACAGTCCTGGTTTGCCTGAGTGCTCGTCGCGCACGTTATCCGGTAGTGGTATGTCTTCTGGATTATATCTTTCGAAGGTGGACCGGCTTACAATGAGGGTTTCATTGGGTTCTGAGAAGCTGGCGCAGACACAAAAGGAATGATCGGCATTTTGGATATAGGATATAACTTGATTACCGGTCTGGTGAGGGTAGCGCTCTTCGGGCGTTAGGTCGGTTACACCCCAATGAAGAATGGGGCGGTATCCCTCTGGGCCATCCAAGTAACCGCTCGTATTGGGATCCGTTTGAGGCGTGGTAGACTCATTTCCTTTTCCGAGATCCTTGTGATGTTCGGCGCCTTTCACAACAGACTCTTGCCATCCGAATTGGGTAAGTTCGTTGGAACGTTCCACATGCCATTTTCCGAAATATCCGGTGCTATAACCATGCTCGCTCAAGTGTTGGGCAAAGTGTGGCTTATCGGTCCGCAGATTACATTGATCAGGATCTCGGCCGTGTTCCACTTCGAGAACCCCGTGGTTGTGGGGGAGCAAGCCTGTCATAAGACTCGCCCTTGAAGGTGAACAGGTGGGACTAGGTGAATAGGCTCGTGTAAACCTCAGTCCCCTATCTCGTAGTTTATCAAAGTTGGGAGTGATGCATGGACTTCCCGGGGCGAAAGCCGATGCCTGAGCGGCATCCATGATGAAGAGGAGAATGTTGGGTCGAACGGTCATGTGCTTAGATGGCATCGTTAATCAGCAATCCAGACTACGACTACCCCAATGATCATTAGCACACAAATCCAACCTGCAAGAAAACCCAGCATGGCCGAACGTGTAGGAATGGGGATTTCGAAATTGGATTTCGGAAAAAATACGCGGCGCGGTCCCGGTGTGACTCCTTCGGGAAGATGACAGGCTTCTGGAACTTCTTCATTTGGAACGATCGGAGTTCTCAGTAATCCGTAATAGCGTTCCAGTTTTTCGGATGATACGGGTGAACTGAAAAGACTTACAACAATACCAGCGAGAAACCCTGCTCCGATGTAGGCTAACATTTGCCAGGGAAGCCAGAGTGACCAATCTCCATCTGTTCCTCTTACAATCCCCCAGTCTTGGAAACCGGGAATACTGGCCAGAAGATTGTTGAACCAGGTTTGGCTGGTTAACCACCAAGTAAGAACAGGAGCAATGATGGCGGCCCAGGCGCCTATGACCGATGTACGTCTCCAAAACAATCCAAGCCAAAAGGCCATCGCAGTCATGGAATTAATTTTCCACAAGTGTTCAAGAAGGCGCACTACGCTATCGGATAGTAAGGCAATGACAACCCCTCCTAGGACGCATAGCAGTCCTGCAAGTCTAGCGATGTTCAAATAATGTTTATCAGATCGATTTGGAAAGAAGGGCTTATAGAGATTTTCAGTAACCAAACCGGCTGAGGAAATCATGAACGAGTCACAAGAGCCCATTACCGAGGCCAGAAGCGCCGCTAGAAAAAGTCCCAGTAATCCAGGAAACACTTGTGGCAAAAACTCCCGAGCCATTTGTCCGTAAACGAGATCCGGTTCCGGGATACTGCCACCATAGTAGGCGACTGCGGCCAATGCAGTGATAGACCAGGCGACCGTGCAGACACGTTTGACCATGGTTCCCCCCATGAAACCAATTGCACCTTCCATTTCTGTGCGACCAGCAGCACAAGCTCCCATGTTGTGAGGTTGAACCACCACTCCAAGAAGGTTATTCAGTGCAATGACTGCTATGAAAAAGACTCCGATATCCCCGGGTGTAACCAAAGAGAGCATGGCGGTATCGGGCCTCATTTCTATCAAGCTGGTTTTCATACCCTCGACTCCGCCCACAGCACTGAGTATGAGTGGGAGTAGCATGAAGGAAAATAGTAAGGTCAGGATTCCTTGTATGAAATCGGTAATGATTGCGGCTCCCAAGCCTCCGGCCATTCCGTAGGTAACAAATAAGACGGTCATTGCTATGATGACCCAGTGTGCCGGCATGGTTCCACCTGTGACTGCATCTACAACAACACTTGATCCGGCAAGCATCAGCCCAATGGTCATCATGAATTTTCCTAGTCCCAATACGGAGTAGAGAGCAGCCACACCACGATCATAGCGCAGGGCAAAAACATCTGCAGTCGTGAGTGCACGAAATCGACGCATCATAGGCGCAATGAACCAGAAAAATGGAGTAGCAAAGAGCCACATCCATTGATACCAAATTCCGGACAATCCGCTAACGGAAGTTTTAGATGTAAGGCCTACTGCTTGATCCGAATGAGTGCTCGTCCCGAAGGAATGCATCATCATCATGAGTTTCCCAAAACGGCGCGGCATGATGTAGTCGTCCGTATTTTGAACGCGCCGTGCAGCTCGAATACCGATATAGGTAATCCCCAGAAAATAGAAGACGAGTACGGCGATATCGGCAATAGAGAGACCAAACATGCAGGAATTCTCACTATGGGTGCGAGTACCGTCGAGTAGAAATCCTGAGTTTCCGTAAACCCTTGTTTACTGTCATTCTGGATCTTTGAGAAAGTGTTGCTTATTCAACTCATAAGCCCCTCTGAAAGAAACCTCTGAAATT
>CALJGU010000181.1 GCA_938075565.1 uncultured Opitutales bacterium
TGTGGAACTCATTTCTTTAAACGGCTTCTAGTAGAATGGAAATACCTTGGCCAACACCGATGCACATGGTGGCGATGGCTCGTTTCTTTCCTTGGCGTTTGAGTTCCCGAGCTAGGGTTCCGGTGATACGAGCCCCTGACATTCCCAAAGGATGACCCAATGCGATAGCGCCACCATTGACGTTTACATGATCGGCATCATCTGGAATGCCGAGTTGGCGAAGTACTGCCAAGGCTTGTGATGCGAAGGCTTCATTGATTTCGATTAAATCTATATCCGAGATGCTGAGTCCGGTCTTGCGAAGGAGCTTTTCGGTGGCCGGGTGGGGGCCCATGCCCATGATGCGTGGTTCAAGTCCCGTTGCCGTGATCGCTGAGATTTTTGCGATGGGAGAGAGACCATACTTTTCACCAATAGACTCCGATCCTATCAGCAACGCAGCAGCGCCATCGTTTACGCCTGAGCAATTCCCTGCGGTGAGTGTGCCATCTTCACGGAATGGCGTTTTTAGCCCAGCAAGTTTTTCCAGAGATGTGTCCGATCGAGGATGTTCATCTTTGTCGACTATGACGGTCGCACCCTCTTCGTTGGTGGTCGTTACCGGTGTGATCTCTTCAGCTAGTCGTCCACTCGATTGAGCTTGGACCGCTTTTTGGTGAGAGCGAAAGGCGAAGGCGTCCTGGTCCTCCCGGCTAATGCCAAACTCGCTTGCAACATTCTCGCCAGTTTCCGGCATCGAATCGACTCCGTAGAGATCCTTCAATTTTGAATTTATAAAACGCCACCCCAAGGTGGTGTCGTAGATGGTGGCATCAGGAAGCTTTTCTTTTTCTGACTTAGCCATGACCAGCGGCGCTCGTGACATGGATTCGACTCCTCCAGCGATTACCAAATCGTGTTCGCCGGTCCAAATGGTTCGGGCAGCATAGCCTGCAGCTTCCATACCGGATCCGCAGAGGCGATTTAGAGTAAGACCGGGGATTTCTTTTGGAAGACCCGCTAAAAGCAGCGACATACGAGCGACATTGCGATTGTCTTCGCCTGCCTGGTTTGCGCAGCCAAACAGAACATCATCGACCCTGTTCCAATCGACGTCCGGGTTTTTCTCCATCAACGCTTTTATTGAAAGAGCTGCTAAATCATCGGCACGTATGGCCGACAACGCGCCCCCGAATCTTCCAATGGGAGTTCGGATATGGTCGTAAATAAAAGCAGGCGAGTTCATGGAGTGTATGAGAAGTTTATGAGACTAGAATTCCAGGAACACGGTTTCCTGGTCTCCTTGCATGTGAATATCAAATTGGTAGATGACCTCGCCCTCTTCTTCAACTCTTTGAGCAATCAAGGTCGGGCGTCGTTCGGCTGGTAGCTTTTGTAGCAAGGGATCTTGAGCATTCGCTTCTACTTCATCTGAGAAGTAGAGACGCGTAAATGCGTGATGCATTAGCCCGCGGGAGAAAATGGTTAAGGTAATGTGGGGAGCTTGATCATTATCGACACTGCCAGGTTTGATCGTGCGAATCCGATAGCGCGGATCTTCTCCTCTTCCGGTTCCTACTCGGCCGAAGCCAGAGAAACGGTCTTTGACTACCACGTCGGCATAGTTGCCTGCGTTGTCCGCTTGCCAGATTTCCACGACCGCATGTTTCATCTCACCGCCTTCGCCATTGAAGATGGTCCCTGTAATTGTGATCACTTCTCCATCGGTTCCTTCAGTAACTAGGTCTCCGTTGCCTAGGTCGGAATGGTCGTAACCATATTGTTGAGGTGTTAAACCGTAGGAAAAAAAAGGGCCGACTGTCTGAGACGGTGTTTGTTTTTTGCATCTCATTCTAATCTTCAAAGGGAGTTGCTTTTGGGCCTCGAATGACAATGTCCCACAAATAGCCCAGAGCAAACCCTTCTTCCGTGTGCTCCAGAGAAAAGTCGGCAATCATTCTTACGCGAGCTTCTTCAGAGGCACTGGCACAGATGGGATCATATTGTAGTAGGGGATCACCTTCGAAATACATCTGCGTGACCAAGCGGGTCATGATATTGGCCCCGAAAATAGAAAAATGAATGTGTGGTGGACGCCAAGCATTGGGATGATTCCCCCAAGGATAGGCGCCAGGGCGAAGGGTTAAGAAACGATACCAGCCATCTTTGTCCGTTAGCATCCGGCCAGCTCCAAGAAAGTTTGGATCTAGCGGGGCCTGATGATGGTCCTCACTGTCAATATACCTCCCCGCAGAATTTGCCTGCCATATTTCCACCATAGCGTTTGGTACGGGATCTCCGTTTTCATCAAGAATGCGCCCGGTGACGATGATCCTTTCGCCTAAGGGTTCACCCGTTTTTCTGCCATTCATAGTAAGGTCAGTGCTGTGTTCAGGAAGTTCTGAGTGATCAAATGTCGGACCGGTCAGTTCAGAAATCGTTTGTGGCACGATTATGGGATCCTTGCTTGGGCTTCTCGACGTGCTCGACTTGTATGGTGGATGAATGAGAGGCGGGTGACTCTCATTATCTTTCGGGGTAAAGGGCTTCATATCCATAGTTCTGGTCGATTTCGGTGCTCGCTGGCAAATCTGTTTGCAGGCTCAGATTCTCCTTACTCGTAGAATGGGTTTTAATTGGCTTCGGCAAAGCGCGTGAAGGAAACAGGTTTGTTCTGAGATATCTAGCATCTCTTGGGCAGTTTCGTCGCTTTCATTTGTTTTCAAATAAACATGGGTTTCCACCGGGTCGGATGAACCTGGAAGACCTGTGTTGCCCGATGCACCGCCCAAGGAGAAATGGGTATCTTGTACAATTCGGTAGTCGGGTAAATCGAGCTTCAATATGGATTTAAACCGCCCGAACTGAGTCATGAAACAAAACCCAATTCCTGCAGATATGAGTGTATTTGCATCTGGTGCCCGGCCATCCTCGCTACTCAGAAATCGAAATGAATTGTTATGGGGCGAGTACATCATCTGCTGAAGCTCTGTAATTCCATCTTCCCTCATTACTGCGATGGCTCCGATATTCAAACGGCGGTCCTGTTCTTCTGTTAGTGAGGATCCTGCGGCGGCTGTTCCCCGCTTGACTTCTTTTTTTGGAGTTAAATCCAAACGACTCATTAATTCCAAATCGTTTACCCCGGGTGTTGTATTTTCGAAATGGCTCTGGGGATCTGGAAAGAGAGGACCATCCAGTTCGGGCACTTTTGCGGTTGGCAATTCCTGTCCGTTTTTCGCAAGTTTGAAGAGGCTCATGTGCTTGTCCGACATCAGCCCGCATAGGGGCGATGCATAGATGGCGCTGATGAGAAACTCGTTCAACTTTGCATCATCCAGATCGCAATCGATTTCCACTTGAAGCTCAGGATTCTCCGCGCCTCCGACCATGGTGCGTCTAGGCATGGAGCCTTGCATGGTATAATAATTATCCAGGATCAATTTAAGGCTTCGAATTTCTAATCCTTGTAACTTGGAAAACGCCTGGATCTCTTTCATGAAGCTGGCGGCCATTCCAGTGGAGAGAAATGCAAGAGGGCAGGGAGCGGCATTATAACCGTTAAGATAGGCTTCCTCGTCCGACACCAGGCGCCAAGTTCTGCCGGTGGCTGATGAACGCACAAGCGCTTCCTTCTGAAAGCCTGAAAGCGACTGGACGCAGGTTCGAAGTGCGTCGCCTTTCCGGTTCTCAGGAGCCACCACGCCTACTTCATCCGCATTGACGACTTCGAAGAAGGGATCCCTTTCACTGGCTGCGATTAAATTATCTCCAAGTCTTGGCATGTATTGGGCGAATGGTGTTCGATTTGCAGTGACCGGAATCAAAAGGGTAGTCCCACGTAGTTTTCTGCCAGGCTGGCTTTTGCGGCTTCTGAATTTACGAGATACTCGAGTTCGGCAATTTGAAGTTTGTAAGCCATGCCGTGTGTTTCGTCTTCTGGAAAACGGTGGGTGAGGTGGGTGAACCACCAGGAAAATCGTATGGCCTTCCAGACCCGAGTCAGGGCACGTTCTGAATAATGATCGAGCCCGCTGGTATTGCTGTTTGAGAAGAAATCGACAAAGCCTTCGGCCAGGTAGTGGACATCCGATGCTGCAAGGTTTAATCCTTTGGCTCCAGTGGGAGGCACGACATGCGCGGCATCTCCTGCGAGGAAGAGAGATTTGTAGCGCATCGGTTCGGCTACGAAACTCCGTAAGGGGGCGATACTCTTTTCGATGGACGGACCGGTTTCGATCTTGGAACCCACCTCCTTGCCAAACATTCGGATCAGCGTTTCCCAAAAGCGATCATCCGACCATTTGTCGACCGTTTCATTTGCGTCGCATTGGATGTAATAGCGACTGCGTGTTGAGGACCGCTGACTGGCCAGGGCAAAACCATCTTCGTGGTTATTGTAAATCAGTTCTTCGGATACGGGCTTTACATCGGCTAGAACGCCCAGCCAACCGAATGGATATATCCGATCGAA
>CALJGU010000182.1 GCA_938075565.1 uncultured Opitutales bacterium
GGATAAACCCCCTCCTACAGCTACAATTAAGTTGCATGTGCTCACAATCCCCCTACGCCCTTAGGTGTGATTATTTATCCTGCCATCGATATTAAAAACGGGAAGGCTGTGCGCCTTCTTCAAGGAAAAGCGGACCAGGAAACGGTCTATTACGATCGTCCAGCTGACGCTGCCAAAGTTTGGATGGAGTCAGGGACGACATGGATGCACATGGTGGACCTCGATGGGGCATTTACGGGAATAGGCAGCAACCTGAAGCATGTTGAGGAAGTGGCCGCCCTGGGGCTTAAAGTTCAGTTGGGTGGAGGATTGCGGGACCGAGCATCTGTGAAGGCGGCTTTCGATGCTGGCGTCTCCCGAGCTGTTATTGGTACACGTGCCTGTTCGGAGCCAGAATTTGTGAAAGAGCTCGTGCAAGAATTTGGTGATAAAATTGCCGTTGGCATTGATGCCAAGGACGGTTTGGTAGCGATCAAAGGTTGGGTGGATACATCGGATGTAACTGCACTTGGCTTGGCCAAACAGGTCTCCGACTTTGGGGTTCGAACAATCATTTACACCGATATCAGTACTGATGGGATGATGACTGGGCCTAACCTGAAGGCTCAGGAAGAAATGCTCGAGCACTGTTCGGCCAACATCATAGCGAGCGGAGGGGTTTCCAGAATGGAAGATCTGGATAATCTTTCGGAGTTGGATGGTCGCCATAGCAATCTGGATGGCGTGATCACGGGGAAGGCTATTTATGAAGGAGCCATCGATCTCGCGGCTGCTTTGTCAAAATATCCTCAAGCAGGATAGTCGGGCGCTCTGGACTTGATCGCCGGGCTCGTGAGTCTAGGATTGAGCCAATGATACTAGCAAAGCTTCGACGCGATCGGCGCCTGACTAAAGGCGGTTTCTCATTCCTTATTCTCTTATCCGGTTTTCTGTTTACCGCCTGTGGCCCTCGCGAGCGTGTTGTTGATAGGGCTATCAAGAACCAGGAGCTCTTTATCGCCAACGGAGCGGAGCCTCAGTCTCTGGATCCACACATCGTGACCGGGGTTCCAGAGATGCAGATTGTGAGGAATTTGTTTGAGGGGCTTGTCGTATTCAACTTCGAGACGCTGGATGTGGTGCCAGCTGCCGCCGAAGGTTGGGAGGTAAGCGAGGATGGTAAGACCTATACTTTCTTTCTGAGAAAAAATCTGAAGTGGTCGAACGGAGATCCACTGACGGCGAAGGATTTTCACTACAGCTTTAAACGAAGCATTTCTCCCAAAATGGCCTCTCCTTACATTACCTACATGACAAGTATTACCAATTGCCTGCCATACAACAAAGGGGAGGTAGCCGATTTCGAGCAGGTAGGTTGCAAAGTAGTGGATGATCATACCCTAGTTTTTCATCTCGATCACGCGCATCCACCTTTTTTGCTATATATGGCAAGCGGACAGTATTTTTATCCCGTGCACAAAGCCACGATCGAGGCGCATGGGGACATGGATCAACGTGGGACCGCTTGGATTCGACCGGACAATATCGTTACTAATGGTCCGTTTCAACTCAGTGAATGGTCCACCAATACGGTACTTTCGGTTGAGCCCAATCCGCATTACTGGGACCGAGAAACTGTTCTTCTCAATAAGGCACACTTTTTCCCTATTGAAAATTTGGATACGCAATATCGATCCTATTTGAATGGCGAAGTGCATATCGCTCGTCATATTCCTCTTCACGCAATTCAAGAGCTTGAGAAAACCAAGCCCGCTGATTACAGAAGTCATTTATATTTGGGAACCTATTATTATGGCTTCAATACTCGCAAAGCCCCTTTGAATGATCCACGAGTACGCAAGGCGCTTTCTATGGCCCTGGATCGCGAATTAATCGTCAATGAAGTTACACAAGGGGGACAGCAAGTGGCCTATTCCTTTGTTCCTCCGGGAGCGAACAAGTATCAGCCTGACTACACTTTCTCAAAAAATGTTGAAGAGGCTAAAAAACTATTAGCTGAATCTGGCTTTCCCAACGGAGAAGGATTCCCCACATTGGAAATCCTGTTCAATACTTCTGAGCAACATAAAGCCATTGCTGAAACAGCCCAGCAAATGTGGAAAAACGCCTTAGGCATTGATATCCGTTTGGTGAATATGGAATGGAAGGTCTATCTGGACGCGCGGGACAATGGCGATTTCGATATTGTGAGGGCTGGCTGGGTCGGTGGAGTTGATCATCAAGGGTACTTGGATCTATTTAATAGTGATTCAGGAAATAATGATACAGGATGGACAAATCCGGAGTTTGATAAGCTCTATAAATCGGCTGCAGAAATCATGGATCCTGAGCTACGAATCAAAACGGTTCAGCAAGCGGAGAAGATTCTTCTCAGTGAAATGCCCATTGCTCCAGTCTATCACTACACCGTCAATTATATGGTAGATACTCGCGTGAAAAACTATTACTCAAACAGCATCGACGAGCGAAACTTCAAGCACGTCTATTTAGAAGAGTAGCTTTCTCGGCTGCTTATTTAGTGAGGGGATGAAACATTGCTTGCTGTTGCCGTGTTTAAAGCAGCAGTATGTCCGTTTTGCCTGAATAATTATGCGATTTTCTTTCTCCCTCAAGCCGACGTTGGCTGTAGTCCTTGTACTTCAGGTCTCCCTAGGGGTATTTTCAAGCTACGGTCAGATCTTTGGACAACCTACCAGTGGGTTTCTGGATGACGGTGCAGGAACTTTATTTGGCCTAGGGTCTAAAGAAAAGGGTGGATTTGGAGACTCTACAGGAGGGGATGCTTATATCCCAGAGTTGCTAAGGCACGGAGTTGATTCAATCGAAGCAGGCGCATTTAGAAGTTTGATACTACTGCCGAATGGAAAGTTGTTGGGCCCTTCAATTGACGAAGATCAGAACGTCCATGTCGAAATCGATACCGAAGTCGTATCCATGGCCAGAGGTTATGGTTTTACCCTCTACATAAAAGAAGATGGCAAGCTGTACGGACTTGGGAAAAACCAGGATGGACAGCTCGGGGATGGGACAACTGAGGATCGCGACACTCCGGTAGAAATAGCAAGTGAAGTATCGACAGTTAGCACCGTATTCAGGCACACGCTTTTTTTAAAGAATGACGGATCACTTTGGTCCATGGGCTACAATGAGTTTGGCGCATTGGGCGATGGGACGAGTGATAAGCGATTGAATCCGTTTATGGTAGACACGGGAGTCACTTCTATCAGTGCCGGAGCTGACTTCAGTTTCTATATCAAGTCTGATAAAACTTTGTGGGGAATGGGAGATAATATATTAGGCCAATTAGGAATTGGAACCTTAGTGGACCAATACAATCCCGTGCAGATCTCCGAGGACGTGTTGATGGTGTCGGCCGATGGCGGAGGATCTTTTGCTCACTTTATTAAAACGGACAATACGCTTTGGGCGATGGGAGACAACGGTGCAGGACAATTCGGAGATGGAACATTTTCCGATAGTTCAAATCCGATACCCATCGATTCGGAAGTCGCATTTGTTGGAGGTGGGCAATCTGATGCCTACTACATTAAATTGGACGGTACGCTTCTTGGGATGGGGGCAAATCTGAGAGGTGAACTTGGAGATGGAACTGCCAATCAACGCCCAACTCCAATCATTATTGATAGTGACGTGAAGCAAGTAAGTGGAGGATCTCTTTACGTTATGTATGTGAAGGAGGATGGATCTCTCTACGGTTTAGGAAAACGTTCGAGTTTTGGAACGGGGGAAAACTTCACGACAGTCCCCTTGCAAACCCTTGAGGGAATCAAAGCTGTGTCATCGACCTTCTACAGTTTATTTCTTCGTGAAGACGGAGTGTTGCTTGGAACGGGGGATAACTTCTTTGATCAAATGGGCGACCAATACTCATTGTCCCTAAATACTCCAGTCGAAGTCGCAAACGATGTGATTTTCATGGATACGGGTTGGGGGCATACGCTCTTCATTACTGCCGATGGCACTTTATGGGGAATCGGTTTGAATGAGGATGGTCAACTCGGGGCAGGGGATTCTGTGGTCGAAGGTGCTCCGGTTGAGGTTGCCAGCAATGTCGTATCAGTATCTGCCGGTGGAGGACATTCTTTGTACATTACTTCAAATGGTGATTTGTGGGGTATGGGGAATAACCTGAGTGGCCAACTCGGTGATGGCACCAATTTGAGCCGTACGATCCCGGTGATGTTAGGCAGTAATGTTATCGCAGCTTCGGCGGGGTTTGGACATAGTCTATATTTAAAGGCCGATGGTGTGCTTCTAGGGACGGGAACCAACGACGATGGAGAATTGGGTACTGATGAGTTTGATATTACAAATAGCCCTTCCGTGATCGATACGAATGTGGCAGCGATATCTGCCGGAGAATATTCCAGCCTCTACCTTAAGGAGGATGGTTCACTGATGGGCATGGGATGGAATGAGTTGGGCCAATTGGGAGATGGAACCAAGGCTGACCGATCCACACCGATATCCATAGCCTCCGACGTAGTTGCTATTAGCTCTGGTGGAGGGCACTCACTTTTCTTAACCGAGGATGGTGTCTTGCATGGGATGGGGCTCAACGAAAGTGGACAATTGGGGACAGCAAATTTTGGCAGCCATGTTTTAAGTCCCATCGAATTGGCTTCCAACGTGGACGCTTTTCACGCGGGAGTTGATCACAGCTTTTATATTCGTGTAGAAAGTTTTGAGGATTGGGTGGAAGCTAACTTCTCGGTCGAAGAGATGTCTGACCCGGATGTTTCATCGATGGAGGCCGATCCTGATGGAGACAGCTGTAACAACTATTTGGAATACCGGGCAGGCCTTGATCCTAAGGATGCCAAGTCGCGTTTATATTACACTTATACAGGTGGCCCCAATCCTAGTTTAAGTGTGGGCCCCATCGATCAGAACGCGAAGCCGATAGTGCAAACGAGTGATGCCTTGACCGTTTGGACTCCTCTTGATCCTCAGCTGTATACTTTGGAGAGCGAACAATTGGTCGTGGATCTCGGAGGACTGCTACCGAGTGGATTCTTCCGCGTCGTTATTTTTGAAGAGTAGCTGTTAAATCAATACTCCAGTCCAAGCTCATCGGCGATATCTTCGAGCGGGTAGGTAACCATCTCAGCCAAGGTTGGGTGATACCACGGAGCATTCAGAAGATCTACGACCGTCGCTTTAAGACTGATCGCAACTGAAAATGCGTGAATGACTTCACCGGCGTCTTTGCCGACAATCTCTGCACCTAGAATCTTGCCTGACCGATCTGCGAATACTCGAACATAGCCGTGCTTTGCCTCCATCAAAATGGATTTACCATGATCATCCCAGGGATAATCCGCCGTCAGGTATTCGATTTCTTCCGCATCCAGCATGGCCGCATTCTTGCCTGCCAGTGCAACTTGTGGATCCGTGAAAATCACTCCTAAGAAATCCCAATCAGAGGGCTCTCTAACTTTTCGATCCGTGGCATGTTTCGCTGCCGCTTCACCTTGAATGATAGCTACGTGTACAATTTCAACCGGACCTGCGACATCACCTGCCGCATACACATTGGGGTTCTCAGTCTGGTTGTAGGGCCCCGTTTTTATGTGACCGCTTCGTTTGGTTGAAATACCGGCTGCGTCCAAGTTGAGTCCGCCTGTATTGGGAACACGTCCTAGAGCGTTGAACAGGTATTTGGCTTTTTGAGTGATCTGCTCACCGTTGTGTTCAAATTGAACCTCAAATTCATCTTCACTCTTGGAAATCTTGCTGATGCTCGTGTCTGTATAGAGTTCAACCCCTTCCTCCCGAAAGACCTTTTCCACCACTTCTGCCGCTTCCGTTGATACTTCTTTGAGGATGTGAGGACTTCTCTGGATTTGGATGACTTTGCTACCCACGCGATTCAGGAATTGCGTAAGCTCACTGGCAACGATTCCGCCACCTAATACAATAACCGATTCCGGCAAAAAATCTAAATCGAGCACCTCATCGCTTGTCCAGACCCCTTCAAGATCGCGAAGACCTGGTATGTTGGGTACCTGGACGATCGAACCTGTTGAGATCAGAATCTTGTCGGCCGTTAATTCCGTACCGTCATCCAATTTTATAGAATTAGGACCGGTAAACTCAGCGCGGTTTCGGTAGAGAGTAAATTTATCACTTTCCAGGCCTTCGACTCGGTAATCTGAAAACTCTTTGATGGTATCTACCTTCCTTTGATGAATGAGCGACATGTCAGCTCGTGCTTCCGGGATATCCAAACCAAAGAGTTTTCCCTTTTTAGCATGATGAAGCACTTCAGCTGAGTAGATCAGCGTCTTGGATGGCATACAGCCTCGCAGAATGCAGAGACCGCCCAGATGTTCACTTCCATCTACGATGGCAACTCGATCAAGTACTTCGCGGGCGGTTCGAGCTGCAGCATAGCCGGCACTGCCGCCACCTATTACGAGAAAATCAAAATGATTGGGATTCATGAGGGCTTAGTGTTGAGGAGTTGCTGAACCTTTCAACTGTAGAGTAGCACAGTCATCCTGCCTGTGTTTTGCCAACCTTGTCAGTCAGGGCTTTGTGACGACGGCAATTTGTAAGAAGCACATATTCTCAGACTATAAACAGGCAAGATGCGTATTCTACTTCACTCAACTCGTTCAATCAGGTTGGTTGCCTGAATCTTATAGGAGCCTCGCCGCCTGGGAGGTTCAAGGAGCAGAATGACTCTTCGGTTTTCCGCATACTCCAGGTCTTTTTCAAAAACGAACTTAGGGCCTTCATTGGTTTCTACTAAAAAGGCGACGGGTATGCCTTCGGCAATAAATGGTGTGAGGCTAAACGAATCGGAGATGCCTGGTTCGAAATATCTATTTCGCGTTCCAACTTTTCCTGCTAAGCGAACTCCTGTGGCGTTGAATACGCGAATGCTGTTGATGGGGAAACTGGATGGATCTGCGTCTACGAAATGAACATTGAATTCATTTCCTGAATCAGAGGATCCGGTCGTCAGAATAAGAATGGTATTTTCGACGCCACTGGGGATTAAAGTTCTGGCAACTGGAATGCGCTTGGTGTGCTCTGGGTCATTGGGTAGCGGGTCTGGTTCTTCACGAAAGAATGTTAGAGTTGATGGCCCTTGGTATTCATGAGCCCGACCTTTCATGAACTTTCCAAGACTCAAGGTATCAACTTCTTCTGTTCGTGCCTTAAAGCGAATGCCAGCCCATTTCCCACTCGATAGGCCCAAAATTGGATGTCGCGAGTGGGTTGGTCGGTCGGTTGAACGAGGCAAAGTAGGGGACTACTCCAGACCAATGCGAGTAACCAGACTAGATTTGTGATTCGTCGAGCCATTTAAAATGTAGGATTATGAATTTTCGACCGAACCCGGTTGCAGAGGCGCTTACATCGCCCGATTCATCAAAGAGTTCAGGGAATCGTTGAACCCAGGCCTCACACCAGGCGCGACCCTCCAGTTTTCCGGTGACAGGATTGATGGCATCCCCATAAGCGCGAATACGAAATGTGTCCGACCGAGCCTGGATAAAAGGCGCGATCGTATTCAGGATGTCAGCTTGATTTAAGAATGCTGGAGCATTGAGAGGGATTCGGTTTTCCCGAGAGGTGGTACGATATTCAGATCCAATGATGGTATTGATATCTGTTCGATCGATCGCCTGCTGAAGGATCCCTTTATTTAAAAAGTCTGAGATGGAACGCGAAGGGGTTTGTTGGTCGGCTATGACTTCAACGATCTTTTCAGCCAATTCTGTAAGCTCATCATCAGTGAACTCTCTAATGCCTACGGTGTAGGAAGTGCCCCAATCAGGCGTCCATTCCGTTTTAAACCAATCTTTGTTGTAGCTTTTGGGATAGTTAGAATGTTCGTCGGTTGGATATTTATAATGTCGGTCAGCTCCAAATGGTAATCGATAGAATGGGTTTTCTAAAAGATCCCTGGTCTTCGGGTTCACGCCCGGGAAATTGATTCGGAAATTCCAATCTTCCTGACTGTTTCCGCTTAGTATCAGCTTCCATGTTTCAGCTTGTGTGCAGTTGATATTGAATGCACCAAACTGAAAACTGTTCCTAGCCATATTAATGGGGGATGACAGGTCTTCCGCTGAATGATCTTCGATGAGATTTATATGGGGATTTGGAAAAGGTCTTTGGAAAAATCGATTATCATCATCAATGAGCAACTGCGCATCGTTTATATTATTGGGAAGAGTAGAGAAATAGCACTCCACGAAGATACGGTTCTCTGCATTGGCATCGGGACTTCCCAGGTAAGCGGGGCCGTTAGAGGGGAGATTTAAGTGGCGTAAGGCGGCAACGCTTAAAGGATTCAACGCTAACCGGTTCGTTGATAGTTAATGCTTTCTGCAACGGCTTGCGAGGTTTCTGAACTGGTCATCCGTTTTGCCAGTTCCAGGCCAAATTCAATCGCGGTACCAGCTCCGCGCGACGTAATGATGTGACCATCACTGACGACGGCGCTTCCTTCATGGATATCTGGTAGCTCATCCGCGACAGAGGAGTGGGCAGTATAGGCCCGGCCCTCCAATACTCCTGCATCATTTAAGATCAAAGGAGCGGCACAGATAGCTGCGGTGGGTTTCCCGATCTCCGCATGGTTGCGGACAAATTCTATGACTCTCGAATTCTCTCGAAGAGGATACACGCCCGGTCCGCCAGGAATTACGACGAGATTGTAGCTGTTTTCAGCAATGTCCTCAAACAGCTCATCCGCTTTCACGGTGATTCCATTCTTTCCAGTGACCTCCAACTGCGCGCCTGTAGATGCGGTGGTGCACTCAACACCAGCACGTCTTAATATATCGAGAGGGGCGATGGCTTCGAGTTCTTCCAGGCCTTCATGAAAAATAAATAAAGCAGTGCTACTCATTCCAAAGATTTTCATCCAATTGTGGCTTAGATTTCAAGCTTGAGGAGGTAGGACTTGATGATTTTTCAAAACTGATACTTATTCCTCTGTTTTGATGGAGAAGAATGAATTTAAAGGAAAGCACCTGTTGGTGTGCGGAATGGGCTATCTTGGTAAACGAATAGCTCGCCAGGCTCTTGATAGAGGGATGCGTGTGACAGCATTGACACGTTCTGCCGAGAAGGCAGAAGCCCTGCGTGAAGAAGGCTATGAGATGATCGTGGCGGACCTCGTGCAGCAAGGCTGGTATCAGGATGTGACAGAACCCGTTGACTGCATCCTCAATTGCGTGAGTGCAGGAGGAGATGGGGTAGAGGGTTACATCCGCGCCTACATCGAGGGGATGCATTCGCTGCTTCACTACTGTGCTGGTGATTTTAATGGGAGACTGGTCTACACCAGCTCTACGGGTGTTTATCCATTCAGTGATGGGGAGATCGTAACTGAAGACACTCCGTTTGAGCCTCAGTCGGAAACTTCTGAGATTTTGAAAACCTCAGAAGGATTTCTTCAACAAAGCGGTCCAGATCACTGGGCGATCCTGCGATTGGCAGGGATCTATGGACCTGATCGCCACTATTTGTTGAACCAGATTAGGTCAGGAGAATCAGAACTATCTGGAGAGGGAGACAACTACCTCAATTTAATACATGTGGACGATATCTGTTCTGCCATCTGGAAGATTTGGGAGGCTGATGAGTCTGCCCTCAACACCGTTTACAATGTAAGCGATGATCAACCTGCATTGAAAGAAGAGGTCGTTTCCTGGTTGGCTGAAAAGACCGGGAATCCCATGCCGCGGTTTAATCCGAAGAAATCAATCCGCCAGCGGCACCTACCGAATGGCAAACTTCCTAATCGAATTATATCCAATAAAAAATTAAAGGACGCAACGCGTTGGCAGCCAAGATACCCGACTTATCGAGAAGGGTTTTCGGATCTGATCGGGTAGAAAAGCGCTTCAGGCTGAGGCGGTGCGCCTAGTAGTAGATCAACAACCGGTCGTGAACTAGGAGGATCAGATCATCTTTACCATCGTTGTTGAGGTCTCGGATACCAACGTCTTTGGGTTGGTATTTGATCTGCTGATTTCCTCGCTGTGTATTTTGGTCGAACAAAGTGAACTCGAGATTCTGTGACCAAGTTCCTTCGTCAGATTTGGAAAACAATTCGAGAATGTGTTGGTTGGGATCGATACCAACAAGCTGTGTGGATTCCCCGTCCGAGCGATTGGTAGCTTGGAGGAAGGAGTAGCGCACATCCTCAGTTTCTGGCTCGAAGAAATCATTACTGATGTCGAGCTTCCATCGTTCTCCTTCGTCGGGGAGGAGGTAGAAGCGTTTTTCACCACCGATAAGTAATGCTTGTCGGCCCTTGCCCAGGTCAATGTGTCTGCCAAGAACTGGCTTTATGGGAGGCAATTCTTTTTGTTTGTTACCCTGGAGACTGGAACTGTTGTCCTGGCCCGTCCAATACAGGTGATCATCCTTTGGATCAAAGTAGACCATGCCTCCGGAATCGTCGCGGTTGTAGGGGATTGGCAGGTGAGCGTCCTGTTTCCGTTTAGGTGTATTAAATTGCTCGCTGATTATGAAATCGTCCTTCTCGGGATCATATTTGATTTTGCGCAAGAATCCGGTGTCTGCGATGAAGATCTCGTCGATTCCATCATTGTCCATATCGGAAAAGTTTATGCGGTCTGAAGAAAGGTCGTAGAGAAGGGTCTTCCGGAGGGCGGCCTCTTTCGCAACCTCCACCCAGTTTCCTTCCTCGTGCTTAAAGAAACGAGAGGCTTCCCGTTGGCCGAGTATAACAAGGAAGGGCTTTGATTTCTGAAGGTAAGCAAGGGCAAGTCCTCTTGGCTCATTTTTTAAATCCTCCAACTCCTGTCGATTTGCTTCCCATTCGTTCTCTTCATTGAGAACAAAATTTGTCAGGTGGTAGTCTCGACTGATTTTTTCAATGATTACGACTCCTTTGAATTCACCAGCAGCTTCGTGAGTGCTTATCAGTTTCACGGGTTCGCCCTCAAGAGGAAGTAAGCTTGGAAATGGCAATTCCCCGTCCTTATTCATTTGGGAGATGCCTGCCATACGTTCTTTTTGGCTGATCTGCACAATGATAGGTTTCTTCGTTTTCGGGTGCTGGAGAATTGAAACGCCATCCAGGTATGCGAATGCCGGAAAGTTTTTCTGAGTCGAAAACAATCCATTTTTCTCCTGCATGAATACTTGGATCTGAGCGCCTTCTGCATCACCGATGATCAGGTCGGTCCGTTTATCTCCATTGAGGTCTCCCCAGGTATAGAGAGCCGCACTGCGAATGTTGGAGTTAACCGGATAGGTGAATGATTGGATGTCTTTGAAGACATCTCCGGATTTGAAGGTTTCTTGAGTTACGCTAAATTCTTTTACCTGTCCGGTTCGGCCGTCGGAGTAAATGAAGACCGGAGATGCGTCCTTTGCTTTCTGTAGTTGTGAGTAAATGGATGAGCTGAATTCAATCGGAATCTCTGGGCCAAATTCGCCGGCTTCGATCTGCATTCGCAAGGCGAGGAACTGTGCGTTTTGATTCGAATGGTAATACATCAAATCCGGCAAGCCGTCGTTATCGAGATCTGGGGTGAGTAGGTTCCAGGCCGCATTCTCTTCAACGTAGAATTCAGAAATGGCAAAATCCAGTTCGCCTTTGGTCTTTAGGAAAATGATAATTTTGTTGGTCCCGAGTGCTATGATGTCTTCCTGTTTGTCCTGGTTCAGGTCGGTCAGTACCAGCGTCCGGCCACGTTGTTTGGGAGTGAATTCATCGAAAGTCCAGGATTGCTCGAATTCGCCTTCCTTGTCTTGTAAGTAGACGGAGATAGCATCTCGGTTCCCTGTAATGGCCAAATCGATACGGCCATCTTTGTTGAAATCCGCGAGACCCAAATCGTAGGCCGATTGCTCAAGGACCATAAACCGTTTTTCAAACCAGCCGTCTTCCAACTCTGGTTCCCATTTCGCCTTTGAGGCTTCTTTGCCAATGCTGCGCTTTTGCTTCTTGTCGCTTTGCCGAATTAAGAACTCGATCTTGCCTTCAGAGTTATTGATTAGAGCGAGGTCATCCTGGCCGTCGCCGTTCAGGTCTGCAAATCGTGGGGCTCTTAAGTTCCAATCCAGTTGGGTAATGTTTGGGCCTTGAAGGATGGTTGCGCCTTCGTCTGCTATCGATGAGTGATAACCAGTAGTGAGGCTAAGAAGGCAGAGTGTAATGGAAGCTAGTTTTCGCACGTCAATTGGATTTAGGTCGCATGATTATTTCCTGGTGGAGTCCTTCGTCTTCTTTGTAACCAGTTGCCAGGGTGAAATACTCGAAATCGTCAATGACAGGAATGTCCAGATTGGCGAATGGGCTTTCTTTTTCCTCTTCTTGGCCCATATCTGGCATTGCTGATCCGAATCCTTTGAAAAGTTTTGTCATGAATTCCATGAACTTCTCAGCATCGTTGTAAACCATGCTTATGGGATCTGGTGGAAGCTCATTCAGTGCATCTTGCACATCTTGTCTTTCGAAAATGGGGTTGGTGTTATTCTGCATGGATGCAACCACCAGTTTGGCAAAGTCGGGATTGGTCTGTTCGAAAAAGATATGTTGATCGCTAATGAAGATAGAAGGTCCGGGGGTTGGCTCTAGAGTCTTCATGGCATAATTGCTGATGCCGAGGTAATCCTGTTTCCCAATCATTCCCATTTGATCGAAGTTACCGAGCAGAGCGTCTACTAAAGCCTCAAGCGACAAACGGTCATTGATACCGACGATGATCGTATTGCCTTGATCGAAAAAGGACTCCATGCCCGGGAGGATTTCGGCCATGCCTTCGGCGGAAGTGTTGGGTGTTTCACCAGCTGCCACGTAAAGGCTTCCTGAAAAATTGTCGATGAGTGCTTCGTCGATCTGGATGCTCAGGGCTTGTTCGATTTGCATTTTTTGACCCAGATACATTTGGCCTGCCATGGGTGAAATCGTAACCACGGTTTCTTCTAGGTCATGTAGCATACCACTTATGTCAAAACTGGATATGGATACTTGCCGAAGGTCATCACTGAGGAAACTGGCATCAGGCAATGAGTGACCGTAGTGACCAAGGAGCTTACCGAAAAATCCTTCATTTTCTTCATAGTGAAAAAAGGAACGAGTTCTTAGCTCGGAAGGATCGAGGTCGATTGATCCTGATAATCCTTGAAGAGCCTCTAGTCCCAAGGCTTCCAGAATGGTGTCATTTGGCGCCATTTGTCCGCTTTGAACCATGGCATGGGACATATCACCGTATTGTTCGGCCGCTGCTTCGGCGATCTCACTGATGACTGAGAGATCTACAAAGCAGAATATCTCGCTGTTTTCATACATTCGAGAAAAGCCATTTTGGAAGATCTCATTATCCGCAAGTGTAGGTTGGGAATCGTTTCCAAGATACCGATCTATAAACTTGATAGCTGATTCTTCATCATTGCACATAGCAACGACGTCGTCGTTGAAAAGAATTATGAACTCCTGATCCAGAACGATGTAGAAGTCTTCGTATTCTCTATATTCGTTTTCATCGTCCTCCAAAGATTGGATCAATAAATCGATGAGCGACTCATTATCGTAGTCAAATACGGCCCAGAAATTCGGAATCGGCTTTTCCCGACTTTGGTTTTCTTCAGGAGATACAGTCGGGTCTGGGAAAAATGATAAGAAATCTAAGTTAGAGACTCCTAAAGCCAACTGACCTGTGAAAAGGCCCTCCATCATCTCCTGATCCTGCTCGTCCCATTCGCCCTCATCGTTCTTGGGAAATGTGTCCGAGCTAAAGTTTTCGATGGCTTGATCGACAAAGGCCTTCACTTCCTCCCTTTGATAGAGCTCATACAAAGGATTGGCTTCCCAGTCCTCTTTCAATTGGGGAATGCTTGGGATTTCTAAATAGAGCAGTGTATCCTCGTCAAACAGGGTCGGCAGATCTTCACGGGCAGCATGGCTGACATTGAAGGTAAATGAGAGGGAGAGTAGGGTGGCCGCGCATGCGAACCCATTAATTGTCTTCATCTAAAGTGACTGAGGCGTTGGGTGGTTTGTTGTATCTGAATCCGTTGTTTGGATTGCGAGGGTCGAAAGCAAATGCGTCGCGATTGTCTATAAACAATTTTACCATTTCAGCCGGGATTGCGAAACCCAAACCCTCGGC
>CALJGU010000183.1 GCA_938075565.1 uncultured Opitutales bacterium
CAAGGCCGACGCGGATAAATATATCGAAGTATCCGAAAATAAAATACGGGGTACGACAGATGCTACGCCGGTCGTGGTTGATGGACTGATTTATTACCGGGGAGACGATACGCTTTATTGTATTGGTGAGTCGTGAATACGAAACGCGCTCCTGAGGTTTTAACTGCGCTGGTAAGTCTTATAGGCCTGCTAAGTTCTGTTAGCGTTTTTGCAAGTGATTGGCCTGAGTGGCGCAGCAATGGACTAGATGGCGTTGTCACAGAATCCGGGTTTCCGAAGCAATGGTCGGCTGACGAAAATATTCTATGGGAAGTTGACTTGCCAGCACCTGGAAATTCTTCACCGGTCGTTTTTGGAGATCGGATATTTGTTACTTGTGCAACTGAAGACGGAGCTGAGCGTGGACTGCTTGCATTCAATCGGGAAAATGGGGATTTACTGTGGCACCGGAGCATCTCGTACAAAGAGGATGATCCTACTCATGCAACCAATCCCTGGTGTGCAGCGACTCCGGCGACGGATGGGGAGTATGTCTATGTTTGGAATGGTTCCGCAGGAGCTACCGCCTACGACTATGAGGGTAATCAGATCTGGCATCGTGATCTTGGTAAATTTTTTCATATGTGGGGCCATGCATCGAGTCCACGCATTTACAAAGATACGGTTGTCTTCTTCGGCAGTCCCGGACCAAGAGTGTTGCTCACGGCTCTGGACAAGCAAAGCGGAGAAACGGTTTGGGAACGTAGTTTTGAAGAGCTGACCTCTCCTCCGCAGGAGTTGTATGGTTCCTTTGTTACACCTTTGTTGTGGCAGAATGGAGATCGAGATGAACTCTTGATTCCCTTGCCAGGATACCTGGCCAGCTTTGATCCTGATACGGGGGAGGAGTGGTGGCGATGCGATGGACTGGGAGCGCTTATCTATTCGGACGCTATGCTCAATGAAACCATGCTATTTGCCTTTAGCGGATTTAAAGGAGCTGCCATAGCCATGCGTAAACCAGGAGCCGATGAAACGGGAAACCTGACAGATACGCACCGGATATGGATCAACGAGAAAGTTATGCAACGAGTGGGAACTGGAGTTATTGTTGGAGATCGCTATTACATGTGTGGTCGGAAAGGAGATCTGCATGCAGGAGATATTCATACGGGTGAGATTCTCTGGACACACAAATTGCGCGAGCAGGCTTGGAGTTCCATTAATCATGTAGGTGATGAACTCTGGCTGACCGACCAGTCTTCGGTAACGCATGTCTTCGAGCCGGCTGATGAATTTAATCCGATCAGGCAAAATTCAATGCATGAACGGGAACGGACCAATTCGACTCTGGTTTTTTCTGAAGACCAGATCTTTCTAAGAACTCACGACCGTCTGTATTCAATTTTCTTTGGTTCACAATAAGGAGTTCTTATAAGAATTTGTTGTCTGGACAGGATAGGATGTGGCTGTGACTTTGTCTTGACTCTAAGAAAGTGAACATCCCCAAATCTTCCTATTCGAGGTCCTCCATACGTAGGGCCATTCTACCTTTAACGATTTCCATCTACCTTATTTGGATCGTCGGAATGTCGTTGGCTACAGCCCAATCCTCTGAATCGCAATCCAGACGCATTTCGGTGACGTCAATTACCGAGAAAATCGTGATCGATGGTAATCTAGATGAAGCCATCTGGACGTCTGCTCCAAGTATAGGCGAACTGGTTCAACGTCAGCCAAATCCTGGTGGGGAGCCATCGGAGGAGACGAAAGTTACTTTATTGCATGATGCGGACTACCTCTACATCGGGGTCGTTGCTTACGATTCTGAATTGGACTCAATTAATAGTACGCAGATGGCGCGTGATGCCAGTTTGAGATCGGATGACCAGATTGAGATTCTCTTGGACACATTCCTGGATAAACGAAATGCATTCTATTTTTCCACGAACGCAGATGGTGCTCTTGTGGACGGATTGGCATTCGGTAATAAGGAACTGAATACGGATTGGAATGCCATTTGGGATTTGCGTACTCAACGTAACTTTGAGGGATGGACTGCGGAGATTGCTATTCCATTTAAGAGTTTAAATTTCCCTGAGGATAAGTCTATCTGGGGATTCAATATACAACGTAGCATTGTTCGGAGACTGGAGGAGAATGTTTGGTCAGGAGCCAAGCTCGAAAACGATTTCCTTCAAGTATCGGAAGCTGGGGAAATTGAAAATATGTCCGGCTTAAATCAAGGGATTGGTTTGGATGTCCGGCCTTTCCTTGCAAGTAGTTGGACGCATTCCCGTGGCGATGTTCTTTCTGAAGGTGGTTCTGGTAGTGATGATGACTTTGACTTCGAGCCTGGATTGGATGTTTTCTGGAACATCACCCCTAGCCTGAAGCTAACGGGAACTTTAAACACTGACTTCGGTGAAACTGAGGTAGATGCGCGCCAGATCAACCTCGATCGATTCTCCATTCGCTTTCCTGAAAAACGTTCCTTCTTTTTAGAAGACGTGGGGGTATTTGATTTTGCTTCTACAGGTCCGCAACCTCCAGGAGGTGCACCAAGCGCTGGTGCCGATGTGTTTCCATTCTTTAGTCGACGAATTGGCCTACTGAATGGAGAAGAGATTCCTCTGGATGTGGGAATCAAATTAACTGGCAAAGTTGCTAATACGGATATTGGAGTTCTGGGGGTTCAAACAGGTTCCACTACGATTGGTGAAGCCGGAGGCAACCTCAGGACCGTCGATGATAATACATTTTATGTAGGACGTTTTAAACAACGCATATTCGAGCAATCCTACGTTGGAGGCATTTTTGCGAACGGAAATTCGAATCCAGATATTTCGAGTAACACCTACGGAGCAGACATGCGACTTCAGACCTCCAACTTTATGGGGGACAATGGTAACTTTATCATGGATGCCTACGCGTTGAAGTCAGATAACGAAGGTGTGTCCGATGATGATATGTCGTACGGTTTCTCCGCCCGATATCCGAATGACAAGTGGGATGGCATGGTTGTCTTTAGGGAGACTCAGGATAACTTCGATCCGGGGATAGGTTTTGTGCAACGGGACAATGTGCGCATGTATCGTGTAGCAGGCAGTTACAATCCTCGCCCTCGCGATTTTCTCGATCTTCAACAGATGTATCATGACATCTATTACACTTACTTTGAAAACCTGGATACGGGTGAAAAGGAAAGTGCCCAATTTTATATTACGCCCCTTGATTGGCATTTCAATTCGGGGGACTCTATACATGCCTTATTGGATTATGAGAATCGTTATGAACGGCTTTTTGAGCCGTGGGCTATTCGGCGAGCTAATCCAGAATTGGGAAGACCTGCAATTGTGTTGCCCGCTGGTGAATATCGAATGCACCGTTCTAAAATGGTATTTGCTTCCGCGCGGAAACGACCACTGTCGGGTGGTTTCACATTAGGTTATGGGGACTTCTGGTCAGGTAGTTCAGAAGAAGTGTCGGTTAATCTGACCTACAACCTGCCTCCGCACATCACGGCCAGTATTCGTGCCAATCATACTTTTGCTCATTTACCGGAAGGAGACTTTATTACTCGGATTTATACAGGGACTTTTAATTATGCGGTTTCGCCGAGGCTGACATTTTCGAATCTGATCCAATACGATAACAATTCTCGCAATATGGGTTGGCAAAGCCGGGTACGTTGGACTCTTCGTCCTGGGAATGATCTGTTTATTTCATTCAATCAAGGGTGGATTAGCGATCCCTTTGATGGCGGCCGCTTCCTTGCCCAGAACACCAAGATTGCTGGTAAGCTGCAGTACACGTTCAGGTTTTGATTAGTTGCTTCAGATATTTGAGTTTACAATCCGTGTTGACTCGGTAGCAATTTTGCAACGTCGCTACTGTGTTTTCTGTCTACCCTAACTCAAACCTTCGCAAGCTACGAAAGGGGATCGCCTTGTCGTTGGTGGCTTGTACTTTTCAGCTGTCTTCTGACCTTTGGTCTCAAACCGAAAGCGGACAGGACTTGGTTCGGTCACACGCGGTTCAGATTATTTCGAATGAGATCACTATCGACGGTGTTTTGGATGAGGCAGTGTGGAAATCTACTTCGACGATTGGTGATCTAATTCAAAGAGAGCCAAAAACTGGGCAAGCGCCTTCGGAACGGACTGAGGTTTATCTTCTAAGAGACACCGACAACCTTTACATCGGTATTGAAGCTTATGATTCCGAGCCTGATAAAATGGTTGGTAGTAATATGACGCGGGATGCATCCACCCGTTCTCAGGATACTTTGCAGATCATCTTGGATACATTTCATGATCAGCGAAATGCCTACTACTTTGCGACAAATCCATCAGGTTCGCTCATTGATGGCTTGGTCTATGGTAACCAGAATCTAAATACGGATTGGAATACGATTTGGGATATGAGGGTCAAGCGGACCGAACAAGGTTGGACCATGGAGGTAGCCATTCCTTTCAAGAGCCTGAACTTTCCGGAAGGGGAGGACACTTGGGGTTTTAATGTATCTCGTAAGGTCTTTCGGAAAATTGAGGAGGACCAATGGTCAGGTGGGCGACTGGAAACCAATTTTTTGCAAGTAGATGCTGCGGGAGAGATTTCGAATATGGATGGTATTGAGCAGGGAATCGGGCTTGATATACGACCGTTCCTCGCAACCAGCTTTCTTCATACTGAGGCCACTGGAGAGGAGGATTTCGATTTTGAGCCAGGTTTGGATGTATTTTATAATATAACTCCCAGCTTAAAGTTGACCGGAACGATCAACACGGATTTTGGTGAAACAGAAGTGGATGCCCGACAGATTAATCTGACGCGCTTTTCTATCCGGTTTCCTGAGAAGCGCTCCTTCTTTTTAGAGGATGTGGGTGTATTCAGCTTTTCCAGTTTTGGTCCGGAGTCACCTCCAGGAGTGCCAGATGCCAGGGCTAATGTTTTTCCATTTTTCAGTCGGCGAATAGGATTGGTGAATGGTCAGGAGGTTCCGATCGATGTGGGATTGAAGCTCACTGGAAAAGTAGGATCTGCTGACGTCGGCTTCTTGGGTGTTAGGACTGGAGATACCGATTCTGTGGAAGGAAAGAACTTTATGGTCGGACGGTTTCGGCAAAACTTTTTTGAGCGCTCATATATCGGGGGCATATTTACAAGTGGTGATCCGGCAGCAGGAGAAGATAGCAAAACTTTTGGAACCGATATTAACTTGGCGACGTCCGATTTCCTCGGGCTTAGGAAGAATTTTATCGCCAATGCGTACGTGCTCAAAAGTGATAATGAAGGTATCGATTCGGATGATCTTTCATTCGGTGTGTCGGCTCACTATCCGAACCAAGTATGGGACGGTATGTTGGTCTTTCGTGAAATTCAGGACAACTTTGATCCTGGCCTAGGCTTTGTTCAGCGGAGTAACGTCCGCATGTACCGAGGAGGCATAAGCTTCAATCCACGAATCACTGATTTTCTCGATATCGAACGTATGCAGCATGACGTTTACTACACTCGTTTTGATAGTTTGGAAACCGGAGAGCTAGAGAGTTCGGAACTGTATGTCAGTTTCTTGGACTGGCACTTTAATTCCGGCGATGCTATTCACTCCATGTTTGACTACTCTGGAGAAAAGGAAGTTTTGATCGAGCCCTTTGAAATTTCACCCGGAGTTATTCTTCAACCCGGCAGTTATAAGATGCATCGATGGAAGTCTAATTTTTCGACGGCCAGCAAACGGAATTTGTCAGGATCTATAACTGCGGAGTGGGGAGACTTCTGGTCTGGAAAAGCTGAGAATATACGGGCCCGGCTTGTTTACAAAATTGCTCCCTGGTTTCGAATTAGGACTGAGGTGGATCAAACCTTCGCCGATCTTCCGGAAGGAAAGTTTACAGCTCGGATTATGTCGTCCGCCTTTAGCTTCTCCGTGTCGCCTCGTCTGACCTTTTCAAATCTGGTGCAATACGATAATCGTTCGCGCAACCTGGGTTGGCAAAGCCGGATGCAGTGGACACCTAAACCTGGAAACGACCTGTTTATTTCAATCAACCAAGGTTGGATTAATCAGGACACAGGAAGCCTTCGTTTTACCGTAGCGGATACCAAGGTGGCGGCTAAGTTTCAGTATACTTACCGCTTTTAGTAGAGTAGCACAGGCATTCTGCCTGTGTTTTTTGAATCGGGCCATGTCGTCACTACTGTTCGAGGAAGTGCCTGTTGGATTGCCAAAGAAACTTTAGGTTTAGATTAAGAACCAAGAGGAAGAGGAAGAGGAAGAGGAAGAG
>CALJGU010000184.1 GCA_938075565.1 uncultured Opitutales bacterium
GGCGTGTCCTCAGATGACGCGCACAACTTCCTGAAGCTCGGCCCTGACGTTTCGAATCCCGGTCGAGGATGGGTGATGGTCCTATCAGATACACTGACGCCAGACGCGATTTCGAACGCCATGTATCATGGAGACTTTTATGCCACGAGTGGTGTGATGCTAAGCCAGTTGGATTCCAGTCTAGGTGGTATTTCTTTAACTGTGGATGAAGAAGGAACCACTCGCGAACTCGAGAGTACATTTGTGAGTGGTCACAAAGTGGCAGAAGGGGAAGAGGGCTTTGTGATCGAGTTCATCGGTGATGGCGGCAAGGTGTTGAAAGAAGTTAAGGGTGTTTCAGCCTCGACTGACGTTTCCTCAGACAGCTCATATACACGCGCAAAGATAACCTTCACTCGGAAGTCTGGCGACGGTTTTGAAAACTTCTATTGTTGGACCCAGCCTGTCTTCACCGATGGAAGGCAGCATTACCACCATGATTAGATTCATTACCTTATTTCTCTGTCTTGCAGGTTCGTTAGTGGCCGCTGACCGGCCTAACATCATTCTCGTCATGGCTGACGACCAAGGGTGGGGCGATATGGGGTATTACGACCATCCTTATGTGAAGACGCCGAACTTCGACGACATGTCGCGCAACTCGTTGCGCTTTGATCACTTCTATTCTGCTGCACCGGTTTGTTCTCCGACCCGTGCCAGTGTTTTAACTGGTCGCAATCCAAACCGCGTCAACGTTCTTAACCACGGTCTCTCCATGCGACCGCAGGAAACGACGATCGCAGAAGCACTCAAAACGGTAGGATACGCCACCGGGCATTTTGGTAAATGGCACGTGGGTTCCTGCCAACCTAACAGTCCGGTCAATCCCACCAATAGTGGTTTTGATACTTGGCTTTCCACGCCTAATTTTTTCGACCTTGATCCGGTGATGAGTCGCAATGGGATCGCTGAGCAGATGGAAGGGGAGAGCTCAATGATTGCGATCGATGCAGCCTTGGACTTTATCCGAGAGCATGCTTCTGAAGGCACCCCTTTCTTTAGTATTGTTTGGTTTGGTTCTCCGCACAGTCCCTTTGATGCCCTGGAAGGTGATAAGCAGTTATACGAAGGAGAACACATGGCTGATTACTACCGCGAGATCACAGCGATGGACCGCGCCTTTGGAAAACTACGGAACGAACTTCGAACATTAGAAATCGTTGATAACACCCTGCTCTGGTATTGTAGTGATAATGGCGGACTTAACGAGCAGACCTCCGGTGGACATGAGAAAAAGGGATCTATTTACGAAGGCGGACTTCGCGTGCCAGCTATGCTCGAATGGCCTTCACGTATTCCGCAAGGACGCGTAACCGACGTTATCAGTGTCACATCAGATATCTATCCTACCTTGGTCGAATTGACGGGTGCGCAAGTTGAGAACCAATTTCCGTTAGACGGTATCAGTCTTATTGGCTTGTTGGATGGCAGCATGGAGGAGCGAGAGCAGGGGATAGGATTCTGGAGGTATCCAGTTCCGGGACGTCTCACCTATGCCGATCGCATGATGATCGCTCTTATGAAGGCGCAAGCAGCGGGACACGAATTTGATCCTGAAGGTCGTTTGGACCTCGATGTAGGAGAAATCAAAAAGCAATTTCCCGAAGATAAGTATTTTGGTCATTCCGCTTGGCTGGAATACCCTTGGAAGCTGCACCGAATCGTCGATGGCGATAGCCAGCATTTTGAACTCTACAACTTGGAGTCTGATCCACAGGAAAGGACGAATCTGCTATTGGACAACAGCGACCGTGTTAGGCGTATGGAGGATTCCTTAAAAGCCTGGCAGACTTCGGTGATGGGAAGTCTGAATGGGAAGGATTATTGAAGAGTGTCCCTTTATTAAAAGATGTTTTTATTGCTGAGGTGGGTAGGGCTATAGCCTCCGGCTGTGCCACAGCTGATTGTGATTAACACTCGGCATTGCGGGGACGTAATGGCTCTGCCTTCAAACGTAGCTACGGTCAGGTCCAAGGCCAAAGGGAGACAGACAATCGAACCCCCGATACTTAATCGTTCTATCCCTCTTGCTTCTGCTTCTGAGCCGCTCGCTTGCGGGCAACTGCTCGCTTTGCCAATTCGTCTGCAATCACGCCGCCGAGGATCACCGCACCGATCACTGCAAACTCTGCTCGCTGAAAACCCAGGAAGGCCATGTTCATCATGTTTCTCAGCACGCGGAGCAGGGCGGTACCGATGATGACGCCAATGATGGTTCCTGATCCGCCCCGTAGGCTACAACCACCAAGTACTGCGGCGGCAATGGCGTAGAGTTCGTAGAAGTTTCCAAAGTCGACGGGTTGGGCCAGGTTGAGGTCCAATACAAATAGGAGTCCGGCTAGTCCGGCCAAGCCCGAGCAAATGACATAAGCCAGGGTGATCATACGGTCGGTATTGATACCGCTGAATTTGGCGGCTTCTTCATTGTTACCAAGAGCGAGTAAGTAACGACCATAAATGGTGCGATTTAAGAAGATGCCTACGGCGATCGCGATGACGATGAGGATGACGGCAGGGAAGGGGATCCCAAATCCTGGAAAGAGCGGTATCTCCCCGGTGGCAATCCAACGAAGCCCTTTCAGGTCAGTTCCAAAACCAGCAGTTTGGTCGCCGGTAAACCCTCGTGTTACGCCTCGATAAATCAAGAGTCCACAGAGCGTAACGATAAAGGGTTGGAGTCTGAGTTTGGTGATGAGAAGACCGTGGCTAAGTCCAATCAACATAGGGATTACTATTGCCAGGATGAGGACAATCCAGGGTGACCATCCTTGATCGGTAATGAGCCAAGGTACCCCAACGCCGACCAGGCAGACGACCGAGCCGAGCGATAAGTCGATCCCACCCGTGATGATGACTAAAGCGACTCCTATTCCCAAGATGCCGAACAACGAGGTTCGACGAATCAGATTCTCTTGATTGTAGGCGCCAACAAAGTTCGGGTTGATAATCGCGGTGATGATGTAGACCACCATGAGTAGCACAAAAATCCCGAGGACGCGTTTCATCCCTTCGCTCTGGGATCCGATCAACTTGGAGAAAAAAGTCTTCATAGTTTTAAAGTGATTGTTTTGTTAGGCAGCTTCTGTGTTTCCGGTTGCGAGCTGCATGATGGCTTCTTCGCTCAGTTGTTCTCTCGTGAGTTCTCCGGTGATTTGTCCCTCGTGCATGACAAGGGTGCGATCGGACATACCCATGACTTCCTCCAGTTCGCTAGATACAAATAGTATGGCCACTCCACTTTTTGCGAGGTCCTCCATGAGACCGTAGATCTCTTGTTTTGCGCCAACATCTATGCCGCGGGTTGGCTCATCGAGCAATAAGACCCGTGGCTCCATCGCTAGCCATTTTCCGATGACTACCTTTTGTTGGTTACCGCCTGATAGGTAGCGAACGACTTGTTTTTCACTGGGGGTCTTTACTCGCATTTGTTGAATCATGAGTTGGGTGATTTCCCCCTCACGTTCGTCGTTCATGAATATGCCGTTGGGGCTTTCACGCTTGAGGCTTGCTAGTCCCATGTTTGCGCGGACTGACATTTCAAGAATAAGACCCTGCAGTTTCCGGTCCTCTGGGACGAGAGCCATTCCAGCATTGATAGCTTCCTCGGGAGATTGCGCATCGATGCTTTTGCCAGAAACTAGAACTTCTCCTCCTACATTTGGTGTCACTCCAAATAGGGTAGCCAATAATTCAGTTCTGCCAGCTCCTACCAATCCAGCCATGCCAACAATCTCCCCGGCTCGGAGCGAAAAATTCAATTCATGCGTGGGATGTACAGGTGTCCGAAGATTTTTAACCTCTAAGGCCACCTCACCTGGCTTGTGAATGGTTCTTGAGTAAAATTGCGAGATGTCGCGTCCCACCATGAGTTTGACCATGGAATCGTGATTGATTTCCTCCTTCGGAAGGTCGCCCGCATTTTCACCATCTCGGAGTACACTCACACGGTCCGCCAGTTCCTTGGCTTCACCCAAACGGTGGGAAATATAGATCACGCTTACCCCACGTTTCCGCAGGTCCTTAATCGCTGTGAAAAGTGTTTCTGTTTCCTTTTGAGATAAGCTGGAGGTGGGTTCGTCCATAATGAGGACACGAGCATCCACCGAGAGAGCTTTGGCAATCTCAACGAGCTGCTGACGACCAATGGTTAAATCGCCAACGATGATATTGGGATCCACATTCAGACCAACCATCTCAAGATACCGTTTCGACCTTTCGTAGATGGTGGCTTCATCGATCAACCCACGCTTCTGCGGTTCGCGTCCTAAGAAAATATTGGCACCCACACTCAGGTTGGTTGCCATATTAAGTTCCTGGTGGATCAGCGCGATTCCGTGATCGAGTGCATCTTGAACACCTTTTATCTCAACGGGCTCACCGTCTAAAAGAATATGTCCTTCATCCGCTGGCTGAACGCCCGCCAGAATTTTCATTAAGGTACTTTTCCCAGCGCCGTTTTCACCCAGTAGGGCGAGTACTTCGCCACCCTTTAATTGCAGGTTTACATTATTCAGGGCTCTAACGCCCGGAAAACTTTTCCCAATGCCGCGTACTTCGAGAAGCTGTTTTGAAGTATCTGAGCTCACTTACTTGCCAAGCTTGACCTTCAGGTCGGCCCAGAATTCCTCAACGTTGTCTTTCTTAATTTGCCTGGCGTCGATGTTGATAAAATTTTCTGGTCCGGCTCCTGGATCGCGACCTTCGTGAATTGCTTTGAGCACCTCGATCGATTTGTAGCCATACATGTAAGGGTTCTGAACCACGGTTCCGTGCACGTCGCCGTCAATGATTCCCTGTAAGGTGCGTTCGGCTTCATCAAACCCAATTACCTGAACATCTTTGAGGCGACCCGCCTGTTCCAGTGCTTCAAGAATGAGCGGTGGATTGTAGGCAAAGAGTCCTACCATGGCACCGACGTCTGGATTGCGGGCGAGTGTGTCTTCGGCATTTGCTTTCGCTTTCGCTCGATCAAACTGATCGGTCAAGGTACCAAGAATGGTATAACCGTTTGCGGTGATTGGACTGCCAGGTGGGTCGAAGCGAGATGGGTCGTGTGAGCGTCCGAGAACCTCGTCTATCACTCCCTGACGTCGGCGACGCGCATTATCTTGCTCCATTCTTCCAATTAGAATCATGACTGATCCGCCGTTCGGAAGGGCCTCTAACACGAGCTTTCCACATTCCCGTCCAGCATCGTAGTTGTCCATCCCGATATAAACCTGTCTGTCCGATTCGGGCGCATCTGAATCTTGAGTTATCAAAATGGTTTGAGCGGCCACTTGATTTAGAAAATCGGTCTGGTTTGCAGAGTCGACCGGTGAAACCGCTATTCCGTTAGTCCCGCGGGTCATCAAATCCTCGAGCATGCTTTTCTGTTCCACTGCTCCAGCTGCGGGCATTAGGACATCGGCATGAACTCCCAGGTCTGCAGATGCAGCTTTTACTCCACTTTCCGCAATCGTCCAAAATGGATCTACTCCATTGGATACGAAGGCAAAGCTGACTTTGTCGCTGCTAGAAGAGCCGCCACCGCAACCGGCGATCAGGAGTAATGTGGTTAGAAGAAGAACGGTATTTTTTATCATAAA
>CALJGU010000185.1 GCA_938075565.1 uncultured Opitutales bacterium
GGCAATATCACCTACGTTTTCGTAACCAACGCCGGTGTAGTATTGTCCTTGAGGGCTTGGGTATCCTTCTTCGGGCCATCCGAGAGGACGTCCATCTTGGAAAAGAAAGTATTCTTGTTCTAGACCGAACCAGGCATTCTCATCGTCGAGGATGGTGGCACGGTTGTTACTTGGATGTGGCTCGCCATTGGGCAACATAACCTCACACATAACGAGGAAAGCATTATTCCGTCCGCTGTCTGGATAGAAGGCTACGGGCTTCAGCATACAATCAGAGTCGCTGCCATCGGCCTGCTGAGTAGAGCTACCATCGAATCCCCACATGGGCAAATCTTCCACAGAAGTTGGTGCTTCAGAAGCGATTCTTGTTTTTCCACGGAGGTTCGGCACAGGCTGGTATCCGTCGAGCCAAAGGTATTCAAGCTTGTATTTCGGCATTATCTTGTCGTTTTATTTTTTAGTTGAAAGTCCCCTGGTTCTTCTGACCTACCGCGGAACGGAAATTGCCAGTTCAGGGATACGAACGAGAGGGAGCAAATAATGTGCCTATTTTCAATATAAAATGTAATTCTAAACCGAAAATGGGGGAAATGACTAATTTTGATCAGGGGTTTGAAGAATCGTAGATGAGGGAAATTAAAGACACGAAAAGAGCTGAAGTCCATATAGGCTTTGATGGACGCGTGCATAAGCGCTACAAAGGCCCCCTCGCTAAGAAACGTTTTGAGAACGAAGTAAGCGTTTTGAAATATCTGGATGCAGTAGGCTGTACATTTGTGCCCAAACTGCTCGAATTTGACCAGGAGCAACTGTACATCGTAACCACCAATTGTGGACAGCTGGCCCCTAAAATCAGTGAAGAGAAGGTCTCACAGATGTTTAAAGCCCTCGAACAATATGGTGTTCGCCACGAAGACGCTTTTGCCAGGAACATAACCTACGATTCCCACAAAGGCTGTTTCTGCGTCATAGATTTCGAGTTTTCAACCAATCTGGAGACAGGAGAAGGACTCACCATTGAGGATGCCGAAGAATATATGCGACAGCAACGGGAGGCTGAAAAGAATGGATAAGATTAGTTGGTCGGGCCAAAGCCATCCCGGAAGATTCAGGAAAAACAATGAAGACTCGTTTCTGGCAGTAAATATACAGGGCCAGGAAGTTCGCCTATTGGGCAAAGAAGGTTCAGCCTCATTGGAAAAGGATGGAGATCTCCTCTTTGCAGTGAGCGATGGTATGGGTGGGGCCAACGCAGGTGAATTTGCCAGTCGAATCGCCATTGACTATATCACCCGTCGATTGCCTCAAAGTCATCGCCTCGGGGCAATGGGACTCTCGGAAGGCTATCACGACTTTATGACCGAACTCTTTGGGAAAGTGGACAAAGAGATGACAAGCATGAGCTTTCACTATGAAGAGTGTCGCAATATGGGCGCCACACTAAGCCTTTGCTGGTTTACACCCGAGTGGATGTATTATGCCCATGTGGGCGACAGCCGTATCTACTACTTACCAAAAGATGGCGGCTTGAAACAGCTCTCTCACGATCACACACATCCCGGTGAGCTATATCGCAAAGGGAAACTCAACGAACGAGAGGTCCGAACTCATCCTGAAAAACACATTCTCTGGAGATCACTTGGAGGGAAAACCAAAGAAGTTGAACCTCAGCTAGGAGCGGTTGGGTACGAAACAGGCGATCAATTTGTTATTAACTCAGACGGCATTAATGACGGGATCTGGGACCGGCGCCTCGAGGAGTTGGTACGCAATCCCCCTGCCCGATTCCAGGACCTCCCCCCATCCGAACGACTGATAAAGGATTCAATGGAAGAATCAGGGCGTGACAATTTAACCGCAATCATTGTATCAATATCTTAATTACAAACCCCAAAGTCAGCGAATACCCAACCCGATCAATCTATGAGAACCAGTAATCCCACCCTCAACGAAAAAGCTTTCCGCGTCGACTACACGGGCACCAACACGATGACCGTTGGCGGTACCGTTAACAAAACATTCATCCTGCTCCTTGTCCTGACCATGACCTTTATCTGGTCCTGGAAGAAGGTGATAAGCTTTGGAGATACCGCAGCCATGATGCCCTGGATGATCGGCGGCGCCATCGTCGGCCTCATCTTTGCCCTCGTCACCGCTTTTGCTCCCAAAGCCTCGCCCTTTACCGCTCCGCTCTACGCACTTGCCGAGGGTGTTTTCCTGGGTGCATTCTCCGCCTTCATGGAATTGCAATATCCGGGCATTGCCTTTCAAGCTGCCTTACTCACCTTCGCCACACTATTTGCGATGTTAGGCGCCTACAAAGCAGGATTGATTAAGGTCACTGAAAAATTTAGAACAGGCGTCATGGCAGCCACCGGGGCCATCTTTCTAATCTACATGGCCACATTCATTCTGGGCTTTTTCGGAATTCACATGCCATTCCTCCACGATAACAGCCCCTTGGGCATCGGCATCAGCTTAGTCATCATTGCCATCGCGGCACTTAACCTCGTCCTCGATTTTGATTTCATCGATCGCGGAGCAGCACAGCGAGCGCCCAAATACATGGAGTGGTACGGAGCCTTCGGCCTCCTAGTTACCCTGGTTTGGCTTTACATCGAATTCCTGAGACTACTGTCAAAGCTCCGGAGCCGCTAAAGCACAAATGATACACAAAGCTAATAAGCTTTTACTACTCTCCTTCCTTTCCGCTTTCTCAATATACCTTTCGGCAGCCGATGTTGATTGGCAGGTTTACCTCGGAGACAAAGCTTCGAGCCAGTATTCGGAGTTAGACCAGATCACGACCGAGAATGTTAAAAACCTGAAAGTGGCATGGACCTACCAATCGGGTGATGCCAGGGAAGATAACCGTTCCCAAATTCAGTGTAATCCACTGATCATTAATGGAATACTCTATGGGACAACTGCTCAGGTCTCGGTGATTGCGTTGAATGCAGCAACCGGGGAAGAGCTATGGAAATTTAACCCTGCTTCCGAGAACCACGCCTCGGGGCCACCGGATATAAATCGAGGTTTGGCCCACTGGAAAAATGGGAATGATGAACGCATCCTCTTTGCTACTGGCCATTATCTTTACGCGATAAACCCTAAAAAAGGAATGCTCATTTCAAGCTTTGGGGAAGCAGGAAAAATTGATTTAAAAAAAGGTCTCGGACGTAACGTGGACAAACTTTCCTATACCATCCGAACTCCAGGAACGATATTTGAGGACCTTATAATTATCGGGGGGCGTATGAGTGAAGGCCTACCTACCATCCCAGGTCACATACGCGCTTATAATGTAGTGACCGGAAAACAGGTCTGGCGCTTCAACACGATTCCTCACCCTGGGGAATATGGATACGAAACCTGGCCCAAAGACGCGTGGCTGAATAGTGGTGGAGCCAATGTATGGTCGGGCATGACCGTCGATGAGAAGAATGGTCTGGTCTACTGCCCAACCGGATCGGCTTCAGCGGACTTCTACGGAGGGGACCGTATTGGACAAAACCTTTTTGCGAATACCTTGCTTTGCCTGGATGCCCGGACTGGAAAACGAGTTTGGCACTTCCAATTCGTTCATCACGATCTCTGGGACCGGGATCTTCCAACACCTCCCAATCTACTAACCATCAATCACAATGGTGCCCCAGTGCCAGCCGTTGCCCAAAGCACCAAATCCGGCCATGTATTTCTCTTCAACCGTCTCACAGGCGAACCTCTATTCCCCATCGAAGAAAAGTCCTACCCATCTTCCGATCTGGTTGGTGAAAGTGCCTGGCCCACTCAACCACTTCCGACCAAGCCGGAACCCTTTGCCAGGCAGGTGTTGTCTTACGATGTGGTGAACGACCTTTTCCCAGAGAAGCAAAAAGAACTACAGGACCAATTCGTTCGGCTACGTCCTCACATGCCGTTTACTCCACCGAGCGAACAGGGCACTATTATTTTCCCAGGCTTTGATGGAGCTGCAGAATGGGGAGGACAAGCCACCGATCCAGAAGGCATTCTTTACGTAAACAGCAATGAGATGCCTTGGATCTTAACCATGATCAATGCGACCCACGGAGCATCCAATGGGGAACGCGTCTTTCTGCAAATGTGTTCTGCCTGCCACGGGCAAAACAGACTCGGTAGTGAAAATCAGGGTACAATCATTCCTCCACTCACGATGGAGAAACTGGCAGAGAAAAATCTCGATCAGGCCGGGGTGAGAGAAAAGATCCAACAAGGAGCGGGGATCATGCCCTCCTTTGGGTTCCTCTCTGAAAAAGATCTCGATGCTCTCATCAAGTATTTATTTGTCGAAGCCGAAGCAGAGTCTGTAAATCGGTCAGGAGATACAAATGCGCCATCTGACTCAGCAGTCGTGTATGGTCACACGGGCTACAACAAATGGAAAGACTCCGATGGCTACCCGGCCGTCAAACCACCGTGGGGGACTCTAAATGCCATTGACCTGAATACAGGGGAGTACGTCTGGAAAACCACACTGGGCGAATTTGAAGAGCTCACAGAACAAGGCATTCCACCTACGGGATCTGAAAATTATGGTGGACCAGTTGTCACTGCGGGCGGAGTGCTATTCATAGCCGCTACCTTGGATGAGAACTTTCGCGCTTTCGATACCGCGACAGGCAAAGAGCTCTTTAAGCAAAAGCTACCAGCAGCAGGATATGCGACACCAGCGACATACTCCGTAGATGGAAAACAGTATGTAGTCATTGCTTGCGGCGGTGGAAAACTGGGAACCAAGAGTGGTGACGCCTACGTGGCTTTTTCACTTCCATAAGGTAAAACCCCCTTTTAACCCCTTTAAAACAGGGCAAATAAAGCCCTTTATTTACCTTGCTAAAGGAGATTAGCAGGCTATGAATGCAGCCTTAAATTGAAAGGGCACTGAAAGCCCTTTGGCAGAAGTCGGTCTGTGGCGTCATAAGCCGGTTCTGTTTTTAACAATGACGCAAAGTGTAACAAGATGGAAATATACGTAGGAAATCTACCTTGGTCTGCAGAAGACCAAGACCTGAATGATGCTTTCGCCCAATTCGGCGAAGTGACATCAGCAAAAATCATTACAGACCGAGACACTGGAAGATCCCGTGGATTTGGTTTTGTATCTATGACCAATGATGACGAGGCCAGGCAAGCGATTGAATCGCTGCACGATCAAGACTTCCAAGGTCGCAACATGAACTGTCGCGAGGCCACTCCTCGCCAAGAACGTCCACGCCATGGTGGCGGCGGCGGAGGCGGCGGAGGAAGAGGCGGATATAACCGTGGAGGTGGAGGTGGACGCGATCGCGATCGCGGTAACCGCTACTAGTCTCGATTAATAATCGCAACTTTCTTAAGGCTCTCCCAATCGGGAGAGTCTTTTTTTTTATCCAAACACTTCTTCGAGGGCTTTGCGCATGACGGATACCGGCGCATCATGCCCAGTCCACATCTTCAAACCAATAGCCCCCTGCCCGACCAACATACCAAGTCCATCTAATGTCTTAGCCCCTCTCTTTTCAGCTTCTTGCAGAAATGGAGTATTCGGAGGATTAGGTATTACGTCGCACGCCACCATACTAGATGTGATGGAGTCATAATCAACATCTGGTCTGTCATCAACATTCGGATACAATCCGATTGAAGTAGAGTTCACCAGTACGTCTGTTCCTTCAGGAATAGAAAATGTTTGATCCCAAGGAACAAACTGAGCTTCTGCAGGAGCCTGATCATTTAACAACTGAACAAGAGACTCACCACGCTCGGCGGAACGGTTGACGATAATAATATTCTCTGCGCCAGCCAAAGCCATCTCAACAGTCATGGCCCGAGCTGCACCGCCCGCACCTAAAAATACAATACGCTTTCCTGCCGGGTCTATTCCCGCATCCTCTTGGATGCTTCTGAGAAAACCCTTTCCATCTGTATTTTCTCCAATCAATCGATCACCCTCACGACGAACCGTATTCACCGCCCCCATCAATTTTGCGTCAGGAGCAATCTCGTCCAAATATTGTAACACTTCCACCTTATGCGGAATGGTGAGATTGATTCCTTTAAAATTCATGGCTCGAAGGCCGGCAACCGCAGCTTCCAAATCTTGAGGGAGTACTTCAAAATTCACATACCGCCAATTCAAGCCTAGCTCACGAAAAGCGGACTCAATCATGAGGACAGTTGGGTTTTCAGAAACGGGGTGCCCAAACACACCCACTAGGTCGACTTTATAATTGGGTTCTTCAGACATTGAAGAAACCTTGGGAGGCATAGCGCCTGGATGCAATAATAAGGTCTAAAAATCAGGGAGCATTCACTGCCTGCTCCTCTTGAATACGGGCAATATATTCACTTACATTACAAGTAAGCATCCGCGTTCCATCCTTCCGAACTTCGAGCACCTTATTAACCAGTGGGTCTAAGAAGTCTCGATCGTGACTTACTAGAATGACCGTTCCTTTAAACAATTGAACGGCTTCCTGGAGTACTTCTTTACTTCGAATGTCTAAGTGGTTGGTCGGCTCATCGAGAATAATGGTATTCGCCATCTTCGTAAGCATCTTAGCCAATGCGAGTCGATTGCGCTCACCTCCGGATAAAACAGAGGTCTTCTTCAGGGCATCGTCACCAGAAAACAGTAGAGCACCCAAAACAGCTCTTGGGTTGGTCTCCTGATTGTTGGCATCAAAGGCCGCTTTTTGAACTTCTTCCAGAACCGTATTCTCAGGATTCAATTCGTTGGTTTGCTGCTGCGCAAAGTAAGCGATCACGGTATTGATTCCCGTGGTGCGTTCACCACTCTGATAAGGTTCCACTCCGGCGAGTATTCTTGCCAGGGTCGACTTTCCGGCACCATTGACACCGACGATAGCGATTCGGTCTCCCTTCTCGATATGAAAGTCCAAGTTGTCGAAAACTCGAATGTCGCCATAGGTCTTTGTGACCCGTTCCAACTCAATCACCTTGGCACTGGCAATGGGAGGCTCCGGAAAACGAAAATACATTCTTTTCTCCTCCTTCGGCAATTGGATGCGTTCCATTTTATCGAGCGCTTTGATACGACTCTGCACCATAGATGCTTTCTTACCGTTGGAACGAAATTTATTAATAAACTCTTTCTGCCGAGCGATTTCCTTGTCCTGGTTATCGCGCGCCTTGCGCAATTGGTTTTTATGAGCCTGACTCTCCTTCTCATAAAAGGAATAGTTTCCAGAGTAAGAGTTCATCTCCCCCATACTCAAATGAAGCGTGCGGTTAGTGATCGCATCTAGAAAGGCTCTATCGTGAGATATGACCATAATAGATCCCTCATAGCGGATGAGGTACTGCTCCAACCAAAATTGAGACAGAATATCCAAATGGTTAGTCGGCTCATCTAATAGTAACAATGACGGCTCCTTGAGCAGAAGTTTTGCTAGAGCAATGCGCATTTGCCAACCACCAGAAAACTCTCCGGTGTCTCGATCCAAATCAGACATTTCAAAGCCAAGCCCCAAGAGCATCTTCTCGATATTGGACTTCATCTTCTCGGGCTCATGCTCCTCGAGCTTGTGTTCCCATTCCCCAATCATATCGATCAGTTCATAGTACTCCTCCGAGGAAGTATCCATTTCCAGCATCTGGGCATCGGCTTCGTCGATCTTTCCTTGAAGCGAAAGCATGTCTTCAAAAGCGGTTTCCACTTCCTGGTATAAAGTCCTCCCGGAAACTTCGATACCATCTTGAGGCAAGTAGCCCAGAGAAACATAACTGGGCTGAACGATATTGCCCTTATCTGCTTCTGTTTCACCTAGCAGAAGCTTGATTAGAGTAGACTTTCCCGCGCCGTTGGATCCCACCAGGCCGATTCGATCACGCGTGCCGATTACTGAGGAAATATTGTTAAACAGCACCTTTGGGCCGTACTGGAGAAAGACTTCGTGTATTTCGATCATAGAAAACGGCAGGACCCTACGAAGGATTCCTACGATATCAACACCGAAACGCAGCCAAACCTGGGACGGCTACTCATCAGTATCCAATGAAAGACTGATGAGGTCTACTCCTCCCAAACGAACTTGATCCAAAACTGACACCATTAAACCGGCATCGGCCAAGGGAGCTGCTCGAACAATCACATTCAATTCAGGACTTACAATGAGCCTTTGCGCGACCTTCGAACGTATCGAATTCAGAGATGAAAGGCTCTCCTCCATGAAAATCTGATTTTGCACATCGATCCGTATCCCCAGCGGTGGTAATTCATCAGGCGTAATAATTTTTTCATGCTCAGGCCTTCTCACCTCAAATCCACTTTCCTCAACAAAGACTGCTGCAACGATAAAAAAGATAAGCAGAATGAAGACCATATCGATCATAGGGGATATGTTTACTTTTGCCGGACCAGCCTCTTTGTTAATCGCAAATTGGAACATGCCAATTAAACGGAAGAACGAATCTTTTTCTTAGCAACCTTTCTCAATTCAATAAAAGTGATTAAATCCTGATTATAGAATTAACAGCTTGATCCCCTACGAATTTACTGAAAACATAAACCTTAAATAATCAGATTGAACGAAATCTTCACTCTGCCCTTAGCCCTCATTACGAATCCCCCGGATAACGACCCCTCAAACACTTTCTAGTATGGAATTGAAAAATTCCTAAGGTAACAAACGGCGCAGCCAGAAATGGTTTGCGCCGCCTCTTTTTATCTCAATCGAAGCTAATTTTGCTTCAAGTGATGATCAATTGAACTCAAGAGGCGTTCCCGATCGAGGGGTTTAGTTACGTAGTCGTTGAAGCCACACTTCAATGTTTCCATCCGCTCATGACTAACCCCGAATGCGGTCTGCGCGATTATGGGCACATCCTTATTAAATGGACGTATGGCCTCAGTGGCCGTGACTCCGTCCATGATAGGCAGTTTCAAATCCATAAGTACCAGATCAATGGATGAATCAGACTTCACGCACGAGACTGCCTGATCTCCATCTTCGGCGTAAACAACCTTGGCTGCAGTCAGGGTTAAAAACGCTTTGATCACTTCTACATTCGAATACTCATCCTCAACGACTAAGATAGTATAACGCTTCCAATCGAACGATCGAGTCCTCTCGATTTTAGCGATTCAATTTGTTGTTCTAACTCACCCATCAAGGATTCAATGACCGGATCCTCCAAATCATAATTCAGGCTACTCAGATCTTTATAGGTGCCTTCCAACTCGCGAATGCCTCGCTCAAGCCGACCTTCATCAGCAAAGCCAATTGCCTTGGCGAGACTCTCAGCAATATCGTGAGAAAGAACCGAATAGATGACCTCGTGATTTATGGATTTAATAATCGATGGCACGTGATTGAGGAAATCTGCTCTAACGGACTTTTTAACCTCCACCGGTTCTAAAGGAACCTCACCCACTGGCGTGTAGGTCAAGGTCGCCTCAGCAACCAGGGCTCGATCCATGTAAGAGAGCCGCCCGGGCATTCTAGTAGAAATTAAAACATACTTATTCTCGCTGAGGAGCAATTGTCCAAGATCCACTCGAACCACACGGCCAGATATCTCTCCAGTTCTCCCCATGATCTCCTCAGGTCTCACAGAGTTCCTAAAACGTATTTCAATCTGCACGCCCTCGGCAACAACATCGCTGAGTCTTAGGATCTCGTCCGAGAACACGGATGCAATCTCAGCTTCAGTCTGAGCAAAATAGAACTCTCCCCTACTCGACTCGGCCATCTGCTTTAAGAGGTCTTCGTCAAACTCTTCACCTAGCCCAATAGTCGATATGGAAATTCCCTCACGAACGAGCGAATCGGTTAGGCGAAGAAAATCCTCACTTTCACGCGGGCCGCTGGTTGCTCGTCCATCCGTCAAAAAAATCAATCTGTTAACAGCCCCTTCCTGAAAGTTCTTCCGAAGCTGTGATGCAGCGAGCGT
>CALJGU010000186.1 GCA_938075565.1 uncultured Opitutales bacterium
ATTCTTACCATTGTCGTCCATCATTGCACGAACCTTAGCAAAGCTTTCGCCGCAAACAATTGCGTCGCCCACTTTAAGATTTCCCTGCTGCACGATCACGGTAGCTGTGGGTCCGCGACCTACTTCCATCTGTGATTCAACCACGGTTCCAGAGGCCGGCCCCTTAGGACTCGCCTTCAATTCCATGACTTCAGACTGAAGATTAATCATCTCCAGGAGATCTTCCACATTTTCACCTTTTAAGGCTGAAATCGCTACTGAAATGGTTTCTCCGCCCCAGTCTTCTGGAGCAATATTCCGCTCCTGCATCTGGGTTTTAACACGGTCAATATCTGCACCCTTAGAGTCCATCTTGTTGATGGCTACAATGATTGGGTTGCCAGACTCTTCAGCAAATTTCAGTGCCTCGTCGGTCTGTGGCATAAATCCATCATCAGCTGCTACTACGAGAATCGCTAGATCCGTCACATGAGCACCACGCTCCCGCATTTTGGAGAAAGCTGCGTGACCAGGAGTGTCGAGAAAAGTGATCTTCTGATCTCCATGTTCAACCTGGTATGCACCGATATGCTGAGTGATTCCACCAGCTTCATTTGATACCACATTGGCATTACGAATGTGATCCAATAAAGTCGTCTTTCCGTGGTCAACGTGACCCAAGATACATATGACCGGTGGTCGAGGTTCGAGAAATTTGCTTTGATCAACTTCGACAACCTTCTTCTTCGGTGCCGGTTGTTTTTCTTCACCGCGGTGTTTTACTTCCAGAAGGAAGCCATGCCTTTCGGCCAGTTTTACGGCTACCTCTTCATCAATATTTTGATTCATGGAAGAGAAAATCCCCATCTCCATGAGCTCTGATATCAATTTGAACGGTTTGAGGCCAATCTCTAAGGCAAATTCTTTAACAACGATGGGCGGTTTAACTGTAACCACTTTAATGTCATCATTTGCTTCCGCAGCTGGTTCACCTTCTTCAGTGACCTCTTCATCAGCTGATTGAGCTGGTGGAGGTGGAGCACCGATCCCGGGAGTTGCCGGAGGTCGTCCAGCAAGTGGCGGAGGTGCGCCGGCGGGTGGAGCAACGGCTGCAGGGGCAGCTGGAGCAGACGGTGCAACTGGAGTTGCGGGAGCAGGAGCAGGCACTGGTGCCGGCGGGGCAGCTTTAGGAGCTGCTGCTGGAGGTGCAACAGACGGTGGAGCTGCAGGTGGAGGAGTGGCAGGCGGCGCTTTTGCCTGAGGCGCTGGTGGCGGAGGTGGAGCTGGAGGCGGAGTGATCGGAGGCATCGTAGCTGCCGATTTTCTTTTATTTTCCTCTTCCAGACGCTTCTCTTCCTTTTCTCGGTCGATATCTTCCTTCGACCGAACAAATGCGCTTAAGGGCGGAGCCGTTGGCGATTCAGGAGGTTCTGGTTTCTTCGGTTCCTCCGGTGGAGCTTCCGTTGAAGTGGATTCGCTTGCGGCTTCGGGCGCCTCTTTTTTGCCGAGCTCTTCAATGAGAGACTCAGCAGAGATGGGGTCGATACCACTTGAAGCAGTAGATACCTCGTATCCTCGCTCCTTTAGTAGTTCGAGAATCTCCTTACTGGCGACTCCGGTCTGTTTAGCAATTTCGTGAATTCTTACACTCATAGATTTTTCCGCCCTCTCGGGCAGTAGGGTTAGGACCTAAAACGATTTATTCCTGTGTGAGGAATTCCTTAACTTTGGTTAAAATAATATTGGCTTCGTCTTCTGTAAATTCTGCGTCTACCAAATCAGATGCCTCTACTCCGGCAAATGCATCTGGACTGACAAGACCTACGGCAACAAGTCGTTCGGCCAATTCATCACTAATACCTGGGATTTGATTCAGCCCAGCAATGGCCCGTTCCTTCTTATCTTCGAAACCTCCAGCAATCTTTTCTTTGCTGATGTCGAGGCGCCATCCCATCAAGCGAGATGTCAACCGTGCATTCTGTCCGCGGCGACCAATAGCGACGGAAAGGTCACGATCTGCCACTTCGAAATGGATGCGTTTGTTACGCTCATCAATCTTAACATTGATCGGCACAGCTGGCTTCAGGGCTTCAGCTAACATTTCCTCAGGATCTTCGAAATGCCGGATGATATCAATTTTCTCACCACCAAGCTCTCGAACTATGCTTTTGACGCGAGCTCCACGAGCGCCGACACAAGCACCTACTGGATCTACTTTAGCGTCCTTACTGGCAACCGCAATCTTGGTGCGATAACCAGGTTCACGAGCAAGAGCCTTGATGACTACTGTTCCGTCTGTAATCTCAGTGACTTCGAGCTCCATCAAACGGCGAATAAATTTGGGGTGTGCACGTGTGAGAATTAACTCAGGGCCGCGATTGGTTTGTTCGATCGCTAGAAGTAAGCAGCGGATACGTTCACCCGGCGCATAGTCTTCTCCGAATACCTTTTCACGGGCTGGTAGGAGTGCTTCCGCTTTTCCTAGGTCAATGATTAGATCATTACGCTCACGTCTGCGGACGATTCCAGAAATCACATCTCCGATAGAATCTTTGTAGTCATCGAAAATGCGCTCTTTCTCAAACTGCCGAACCTTTTGCATAATAGCTTGGCGGGCTGTCTGTGCAGCAATTCGTCCCAGATAGGCTGGATCGATGGGTTTTTCGAATAAATCTCCCAAGTTTTTCTCCTTATCGATCAAGCGTGCTTTCTCGATGTGGATCTGGGTGCGGGAATCGCTGACGGAATCAACGACTTCAAGTAGCGTCCACGCTTCGAGATGACCCGTTTTAGGATCGATTTCCACCTTCAGCTCCTGATCGGCATTTACGCCCTTCGCGGCCGCTGTTTTGATAGCTAAGGAAATGGCTCCAATCATGTCTTCACGACCGATGCCTTTTTCCCTCTCCATGTATTCCAGGACGGATAAGATTTCGTTGCTCATGTCAAAAAAAGTGATAAAAAAAAGCGGGCTAATAAGCCCACCTCCCAGTGTTGGTAAAGTGTTAAAGGCAGCATTGATAGACCCGGTCCAATCCCATGTCAAGTATGCATAAAGCCGGGAAAAATTGCTGAATTTTTCCTCGCAAATGAACTACTTCTCCAGCAGGCAGCCGACAAGCCCCTGGTAGGCGCCATTGCTATGCGGGCCCATAGCAGAGCTCTCTTCACCCAGCCTGCGAAACAGTTGTTTGAGCGCTGAAGGCACATCCCCTGGAAACCAATGATACCAAGGCATGAAATAATCATCTCCTGAGCGAGCTGCCAAAAAGGGTAAAAAACCGTCACAAACCAGGTTTTCAATACGCGTTCCGCCCACGGTATTAGCCAGGACATGTTTTGCCAGATTTCGCTTCCTGCTCCCCAATTGAAGACTCTTCTTGGAATAAGTGGCAGGAGCTAGGTTTTCAGCTCTCTGAAACTCATTCCCCCACGAGACCAAATTTTCCGGCCAATTGGGCCTGGCATGGACCCACTCAAAGTACTGGCCTAAACGAATATTAGGGTGATTTGCCGGTCTACTCCCGGACAATTTCCACTTTCCCTTCCCTGCTCCGTAGACATCCTCAACATTATGAGAGCCGCTGCGAATGGCCGCCAAAGAATAATCACCTGCCAAGAATAGCATAACGGCGCGGTTATATCGATAACCCAGAATTTCCATAGCCGTCTGATGGCACGCTTCTTCCCAGCTCAAAATCTCTAGTCGTTTTCGCGCATACTCGACTTTTCCAAGCCAGCGGGACCTGGCAGCCTTCAAAAGCTTCTCATAGCGCTTCTCCAGAGGTAGTATTAAAAGACTTTCCTCAAGTGCGGTCGTTTCTCCATCTGCTAAAGCTCCCAATACTTCCTCTTCTGCATAACTTTCCAACCCCTGGCGAAGCAGGTCTATGAACAACAATGAATGCTCTATCGCCCAACGCGTGGGCGATTTTCTGGGCTTCGGAGGAAAAACGAGAATATGTAAGATTACATTATCAAATGCTGGATCCTTCCCATGACCATGGGCATCCCAATCAGATTCAAAAAAATGTAGCGCCGCATCCCCATGCAGCAACTCACCATCGATGCGCAAAACTACGTTTTGAAATCGGGACCCGCTAACAGGTTCCAAGTGCCCCGTTCCACAATCTCCAAGGACCGACCTTCTATGGTCTGTAAGCCGGTCTGTCGAAACTCACCTCTAGCCCATATCTTTTGCACCAACCTTTCACTTACAGTGACCGGTCCATACTCGCCTTGAATCTCTGCTACGATATCCGCTTTCACTGATAGAAATACATAAGGAAGGATTTTACACTACATAGTTTCCATCGAGTAAGACCAATAAATTCGAATATTAAGCATTTATCTCTTGGAAAGAATTAAGGGTTGGGACAGTTGATTGAGCAATGAATGGAATCAGTCGAACCCTATGCCTCTTTGGTGCCTTTGCTCTGGGAGGGTTGTTTCCTGGCATGGGGCAGTTCGCGTTTCTTATTCAATACATTGTCGTATACATGCTCTTTCAAGCGTATCTGGGAATGCCGATTGACGGAAATCCCCTGCGCAGAAAACACCTCTGGCTCGTCCTCGCGAATATCGCTCTCGGATTCGGCCCTTATTTTTTGCTCAAGCCGTTTTCACACGATTACGCTTTGCTTGCATTCATGAGCGGCATCATTCCCAGTGCCATAGCCGTCCCTGTCATCATCGCTATGATTCACCGGGATGTCGCTTTCGCTGCAACGTCGGTATTGGTGACAAACTTGACCATGGCCTTTGTCATTCCATTAACGCTTCCGTTTTTGGTCGGAGATCACATTCAGATCGAAATAGGTGCGTTTGCTATAAAGGTAGTTAGTGTGCTTGTTGGTCCGCTGGTAGTAGCCTTTGCAATTCGCATCCTATCGCCTGTAGCTACGAAGCAGTTAAAGAAGCTGAACAAACTAACGTTTTTCATATGGATCATGGCCATTTGGATCGCCGTGGCCAAAGCGGTGCTGTATTTAAAAGGACAAGACGATGAATCAACGCAACGACTCTTAGTATCCGCCGGTATTGTCTCAATTATCTGCTTTCTCTCCTTCCTTGTCGGTCACCTAATTGGCGGAAAAGAGTTTAATCGCGAAGCCTCCCAATCGCTGGGCCAAAAAAACGTCATGCTCTCCATTTGGATAAGCCTGACCTACCTCAATCCCTTTATCGCGATGGGCCCCACTTTCTACATTCTGTTTCACCACCTCTATAATGGTTGGATCTTATTAAGGCATAGTGAGAAAAAATCTTAGAAAGGACCGAAACCTAGCTTAGGTGGCGCTTCATCCTCTGCTCACAAGACTGAACCCAAGACTCCAGTTCGCTCAGCGACATAACTTGAGCCCCAGAAGCTAGCACCGTGTGTTGAAGCACACGATCGTTTGTAGTAACCACCACTGCATCAGGGTTCCCTGCCTTTCCTGCCAGTTGCTCGATTACCGTATCTGCAGTCACTCCACTAGGCGAAAACACATAGGAAAACGTATGCTCTTTAAACGGCCTTTCGATGGATAGGTCGGCACCCTTCCCATCAAAGACTAACGTTGTCCTCACGGCATCCATGTCGTGAATAGATCTTACCCAGGCAGCCAGCAATTCACGGGATCGTTCCTGATCAGAGCTTAAATATTGCTTCCACTCCGGCACTGCATGGATGAGATTGTATCCGTCTAGCAGCAGGTGATCACAATGTGGCATGGTAAGTAGGAAAATAAAAATGGCTCACGAATTTCGCGAGCCATTAAAAGTGGCGGAGAGAGAGGGATTCGAACCCCCGGTACCTTTCGGCACAATGGTTTTCAAGACCACCGCATTCGACCACTCTGCCATCTCTCCGTTGGTCAAAGAATCGGAACTTAGGAATGGACCGGCCCTCAGCAAGTAAAAACTTTCGCTTTTCTTACCCTAGCTGGATCTACGAGGACGAGATCTAGGATGATTCAATTAAATGTGCCCTTATCGAGACGTGTCGCTGACGACATTCCCATCGATAATTACCGCAGTGCAATGCGTCACATATTCAAATGGGTCTCCATCAAACAGAGCCAAATCTGCATCCTTTCCAACCTCGAGGGAACCTACCCGATCGTCCACACCTAATATACGGGCAGCATCAATGGTGATCGAACTCAGGGCAGCTTCAAATGGCAGACCATAAGCGGCAGCCATCCCTGCTTCAAAAAGAATCACCCGAGTTTTCGGAACGTAAGATTCAAATCCACTTTGGATGGCGAAAGGAATCCCTTCGCGGTCAAGAATTGCAGCCATCTCCAAGGTCATGTTCTCGCCATCTCCCCCAGCACGCATCATGGTTGGGTGGACGATCACGGTTACATCGGCTTCTTTAATGGTTTCTAACATCAGATGAGCTTCACTTGCCCCGTCCAGAATCAGCTTCAAGCCAAACTCCTCAGCCAAGCGTAAGGTCGCACCAATGTCCTGATGCCGATGAGCCGTTAGTAGCAAAGGATTATTTCCCTGCAAAACATCACCCAGCGCTTCTAGCCTGAGGTCACGGGAGGGTTCCTTTCCCTCTTCAGCCGTTTCTAATTTAGTCAAGTACTCGCTGGCCTTGATTAATTCGGTTCGCAACAGTGCAATGGCCTTTGCTCGAGTGCCAGGTGACTTCTTCCCATCTCGGTTAATTCCACCCGTTCCTAATGATCCAGTTACCATGGCAAAGGGAACCATGACCTCATCTCCTATGGATTTCTGATCCGTTTTTAGAACCATCGTTTGACCAGAAATAAGAGATCCCGGGCCGTGACCCGTATGAACCGTTGTTACTCCCAGATTCCTTACCCAATCGACTAGTTCATCTCGACCATTGTAAGCATCAATTGCACGGAGTTCTGGCTGCATAGGAGCAGACTTTTCAACCTGCTCCTGATCATGGGCTTGATTGAGCATGCCGGAAAGACCAACCGTGGTATGAGCATCGACTAACCCAGGAGTTACTACTGCAGCTGAAAGTGTGTCCCAACCATTAGGGATACTTACTTCATCTGCGGTACCGATCTTGGATATTTTGCCATCCTCAATCAAAACAACACCAGCAGTAATTGGATCACCAGCCATGGTATAAATGGTTTCTCCCTTCACTGCCAAGTTGGCCGATAACGAACCCGCAATGCAGTAGAGGATAACTAGGATATAAATAAATGTGCTTTTAAATTTCATCTCTTAGTTCTCCAAGTGCTGATAGCAGCAAAGTTGCAAAGTTCTGGGGGTACCTGCTCCGTAGCCTCCGTTGGCCCAGAGCCGATCTTGCGTATTCGATAGATCGAAGACTTTCTCACCTTCAACCCAGGTTTGCTCAATACGTGTGTAAACACTTAGGGGATTTCCGCTTAGGACAATAAAGTCGGCATCTTTTCCCGCAGTTAGAGAACCAATACGCTCATCCAGATCCAACATCAACGCTCCTGCCATCGTCATACCATAGAGAGCACCGCTCTCTGACATACCGGCACGTACGGCAAATCCAGCTGACCTGAGGAACCAACGAGAATCAGTAACGCCATCATCCGTATGAAACCCTGTGACAACGCCGCGTTTTTCAAGTTCAGCTCCGTTACGCCAATCAATATCCCTGGCTTCCAACTTCCCTCCCGGACTGTCTAAATAAATAATCGAACATGGAACATCAGCCGCAGCGATTTCATCTGCAACTTTCCAGGCCTCACTCACATGCTGTAGTACTAATCGAAAACCAAACTCTTCCTTTAATCGAAGCACGGTCAAAATATCATCTTGCCGATGCGTATGATGATGCACTACTCGCTTGCCTTCCAGCACCTCCACTAAGGCCTCTAACCCTAAATTCCGATCAGGAGGATCTTTCTCAGGATCGTCCGCAGCAGCCTGTAGTTTTTTCTGATATTCTTGAGCCTTAATATACTGTTCCCGAACGAGTGCGGCAGACTTAGCGCGGGTTCCAGGAAAGGGTGCACCTTTTCTCGGATTCGTGCCATTCGCCATTTTGATTCCACCTGCAATTGAACCGTCCTCATTGTGAATCACTAGGTCATCAACCGAATTACCATCACGTAATTTAAGATAAATCGTCTGCCCGCTGAGAAGGTGCCCAGAACCAGGCATGATGTTTGCCGTTGTAATGCCTCCAGCTCGTGCTTTTTCGATCCTTGAGTCTCTGACATTGATTGAATCATAAGCACGCACTTCAGGCTGAATGGGACCGGATGCATCTGCCCCACTCACTTGCCCAATATGACTGTGAGTGCAAACCAGCCCCGGCATTATGACTTTGCCAGATACATCTGTAATCACCGCATCATCCGGTATGGTAACTTCATCGGCATCTACTTCAGATAGTTGTAGTGCTGGTTTTACGAAATCGGAGACTACGTTAACGGTTAATGAATCGGGTAGTTCAGCGACATTTACGGTGGTTTTAGATACAGAGCCGTCTGCTAATGTTGTGATATCGTTGAGTTCGGATGATACAGGAGAGGCTACGGTGAGTCCGGCATCTTTAACGTTTACTTCTGCGGATTGGAATGCTGCTCAGACGGTTACGGTCACTGGGGTTGATGATACTATTGTAGATGGAGATCAGACTAGTACGATTACGTTATCTGCGAGTAGTTCGGATGGTAACTATAATGCGTTATCGGATCAGACGGTCTCGGTGACTACTATAGATGATGATGGTGCAGGGGATACTACGGCACCGGTGATTACGGGAGGTCAGTTGTTTAGTTATGCGGAGAATCAAACCCTATCTTATACGATAGGTACGGTAGTG
>CALJGU010000187.1 GCA_938075565.1 uncultured Opitutales bacterium
TGAAAACAGCGGTTTAACAACTCGTCTTAGATTGGTAGGTACTGAATTAGTTGACTACGTTGAAGACCAGGATGAAATGGGGACTGATCTTGATCGTTTAAAAGATGATGACGATGGATTTGCTGACGGAATACATGAGCAGCGAGAAAATCATGGTGCAGATCTTGTCGCTCTTCTTAGGGACGGTGGAACAGATGGTACTGCAGGAATAGCTTACATGTTGGATGACTTGAACGGTGATCCTGAATGGGCTTTCAGTGTAACAGAAGCTCAAGGCTCAAACTCGTGGCATGCCTTTACTCATGAGATTGGACATAACTTGGGCGGTGCGCACGACAGAGTGGCAGCGAGTGGACCTGGACTGTTTGATTACTCTTATGGGCATCATATTGATTCTCTTGAGGTCATGACTATAATGTCATACCAAAAAGACAATGAGGACAGGGTTCCGTACTTCTCCAATCCTTCAATTAACTACATGGGCTATCCTTTAGGGGTTTCATCATCGAGCCCCGACTCTGCAGATAACGCCAAGACGATAAATCTATCCACGCCGATCGTCGCAGCGTATCGTAAAAGCCTTCCGACGATACCTGAATTTGGACAGCACCAGCCCGTAAGGTACGTCAAATTTGGAAGCAACATAACGCTCCAATCCAGAGCAGTAGGATTACCCGAAATATCATTGCAGTGGTACCGCGGTTTCAAGGGAGACAAGGGCGAGCCACTGGGAACGAGCCAGCTACAAGAAACGGGCCCAATTAACGAACCCTCGGTGTTTTGGCTTGAGGCCACCAATTCGCAAGGAAAGGCTGTTAGCGAGACGATCGCACTGATACCATCAGATAATTACGCAGTTGCAGAGAGCGTGGCCATAGGTGAAGAGCACACTGTTAATTATTATGTTGATGACTCGGCGGCTCAAAGTTTTAGTGTTGGAGAGGATATGCGGGTAATCGAGGAACTTAGGCTGCGTATGCGGAAGCGTGGGACTGTTCCGGACCTGCGTATTACACTATCTGATACAGCGGGAAGAATATTGATACAGGAAACGCTCAGTGATGTGGAAATCGAAAATGCATTAAATGGAAACTGGTTATCGCTTGTGGCTGATGCGGGGTTTGCTGTCGAGGCTGGGGAAACTTTTGAGCTAGAGCTCAGTCTACTTGGGGAGCATGATTCAGAAAATTACGTTTCCTGGTTCTATGAGGAGAGTTCGACCTCGGGCTTAGCGGATTCCTACACCATGGAAATTATTGGAACGAAGAACGCAGGGCCATTCATCGCTATCTCTCCTACATCGGCCAGCCTAACCAGTGAGAGCGGAGTGCTTGACGTTCAAATTACCTCAGATGGGGAATGGCAAATTGTTGAGGACAGCGATTGGATTGCTTCAAGTGGCTCAACTGGGTCGGGCTCTCAGGAAGTTAGTTTCTATTATGACTTAAATAGTGGTACGAACCAAAGGACCTTAGAGGTAATCATAGGGACTGAGATCCTCACCGTCGAGCAGACACCTAAACGCGATACTGATGGAGATGGAATTTTCGACAGTGCAGATTTAGACGATGACAATGATGGCGTGCCAGATAGTATTGACGCGTTTCCGCTTAATCCAAATGAGACGATTGATACTGATGGCGATGGCGTTGGGAACAACGCCGACGTAGATGACGACAACGATGGAGTTTACGATACTCAAGATGTTTTCCCGTTGGACCCTAGTGAGAATTTAGATTCGGATGGAGATGGAACCGGAAATAACAAGGATACGGACGACGACGGAGATGGATATGTAGATACTTTTGAGGATTTTGCTGGAGCGGATAGTCTCGATTCAACTGATGCCAAAATCTCGGAGAATTTCGCGAAAGAGATGGCTCTGCCAATTCTGGATATGGAGCGTGAAAAAGGCATCAATGAAGTAACCTCTAGCCCGTCCAACTTTAACCTTTACACGGAATCAGACCTTATTGCAGCAGAAGCGTCTTCTAGATTACTTGGCCAACGGGACGTGATCGAGTCCCCTGAAAGCTACGAGTTGGCAACATTGGCCCAAATTGACGCTGCTGCCGAAGCTGCCCGTACCATTGTAAACGTATCGGCTCGCGTAGCTCTTGGTGAGGGCGAGCTAGTCACCCCCGGCTTCGTGGTTCTAGGCGAGCAGAAGAAGATGCTTATTCGGGCAGTTGGGCCGAAGCTCGCAGATTTGGGTGTAGGGTCCCCACTACCCAACCCAACCATGACGGTTTACAAGTCCCGATGGGACGGTAACCCGCCAGACGTCGTGGCCACCATCGATGATTGGAAAGCTGATAACGAGAACGTCGCGGAAATTTTAACCGCAATGAGTTCTGCTGGAGCGTTTCCACTGGAACCGGCTGAAACCTTTCAGGGGCGGCCTTTCATGACAAATGATACTAGAAGCGCTGCGGTCCTTGTAACGCTCGATGTAGGGCTTTATACAGTACAGGTGAGTTCGGCTGATGAAGGCACAGGCGAGGTGTTGGTTGAAGTGTATGAGGTTACTGAGTAGCCGCAATTAGATTACAATTCTCATAAGATTAATGGGAAAAACTCGACAAGTAGCGTGTTTATTTCAATCCACAACACGCGATTATTTGAACTGGATCCTACCTGCTTGTATCAGATTCAATCAATTATTCAGGGTGGTGAACTTGGCATAGACTTTCTCTAAACCATCCCGCTCGCCATCGTCTTCCTTCGCGTCATGGGAGAACCCCAAGTCTTCAATGGGCTTGAGCATTGGCTCGTCCACGTTTGGCTCCGTTGAGGGTTTTGAGCAGCCGACTAACAATGAAAATGAGAGAACAAGGAGAGCTTTGAATGCGGAAACCAAAAATCAATGAATGGCAGTTTTGGAGATTATGCAAGAATCCCTGACAGCACGACAAGGGGTAATTTGGCCTTGCTTTGACCCCTAACGTCGCTAACTGGTGCTTTGTTGGATTGTTCGTAAATTCTATCAAACTCAGCCTCGTTTGCACTTTCATTCCCGTCTGTGCAAAGGCGATATCAGTTACAGATTTCGATGTCACGTCAGTGGGCGACCTGAATTCCATTTTTTATAGGTCCGCCCAAGGCACAAGCAATAGCGTCGGGTGGTCCATAATTAATACAAGGAGCTTCTGGATTCCAGACGGTGGCCTCTCGTACAACGACCGGCGGTTCCTTCAAGGGGTTTGGCGGCTCTATTGACCGACTGCACACTTTCGGTGGAACATTCACCATCAATTTCAACACGCTCATTACGAGCGTCAGATTTTATATGCTCAACGACAATAACGGTGGCGCAAGTCTAGACTTCGGAATCACTCCAACCGCTTCATTCGGGGG
>CALJGU010000188.1 GCA_938075565.1 uncultured Opitutales bacterium
GTGCATAAAGGGAGTGAGAATCAAGCCGATTCGACCGATCCGATAAACATATAGGTTTGCCTAAGATAGATTCAAATACAGGCGAAGGTTGATTTTTCTAGTCGCCACAATCGGTAGTTTTCATTTTAGACTCTGAGCAGAAACTAATCGTCATACCAAACCCTAAGAGTCTTCCTGATATGAAATTTACCTCAGCAATCGCTAGTACTTTAGTAGCATCCACCCTTCTCACCTCCGCTGCCATGGAATGGCCGGCTTGGCGTGGTCCCGATGGAACGGGAATTGGAAATGCCAAGAACCTTCCGGTAGAATGGACCACTGAAGACAACGTTGCCTGGAAACTTCCTCTTCCAGCCTGGAGCGGTTCCTCGCCCATCATCTCCGGAGATTCTATCTATTTCATTTCCCCTTCAAAAGAAGAAGTTAAGGAGGAGCCGGCAGAACCAGCTCCAACAGGCAGACGTTCTCGTCGCCCCGCTCCACCGTCCGGTATCCTAGGTCCTGGAGGACAAACCATTTCGCTTTATTCGGTGTCTCGCAAAGACGGATCGATCAACTGGACGACCGAACTGGATAGTGGAAACAAAATCTCATTTAAACAAAACTCCAGTTCACCTTCCGCAGTAACAGACGGGAAAATGATCTACACCGTGACCGGTAACGGAATCACCACCGCAATCGACACATCCGGAAAGATTAAATGGGAATATGCCATTCAGGATCACCACTGGGATTTTGGAATTCAAGCAGGCTATGCCTCCTCTCCTATACTCTTCGAAGACTTATTAATCATCCAGGTGCTTCATGGTATGCACACCGATGATCCTTCCTACTTATTAGCCTTAGATAAAAACACCGGCAAACAACGTTGGTATCAAGAGAGAGAAACCGATGCCATCAAAGAGTCACCCGATTCCTATGCGACTCCTACCCTTTCCCAAACACACTCGGGCGTTCAATTGATCATTCTGGGAGGCGACTACGTAACCGGTCATGATCCAAGAACCGGAGACGAAATTTGGCGCGCTGGTGGATTGAATCCCAAGAAAGCAACCAACTACCGTATCGTCCCGTCACCTGTAGCCGTCGATGGAATGATTTACGCCCCAACACGCAAGAAGCCACTCCTGGCTTTACGCTTCGAAGGCAAAGGCGACGTAACAGATTCCCACCTCGTTTGGAAATATGACAAACCTGCGGGCGCTCCCGACGTTCCGACTCCCATTTGCGATGGCATGTTCTTTTACATGGTAGAGGACTTTGGACAGATCACCTGTCTCGATGCCAAAACAGGAGAAGTCATCTGGGGCCCAGAAAGCACCGGACTTGGTCGGGTAAGTTCATCGCCAGTCATGGCCGACGGTAAGATCTACTTTTCAGATGAAGATGGAGAGACGGCTGTAGTGAAAGCTGGGGCCGAATTTGAGCTACTCGGCAAAAACAAACTCGATGGTAGCTTCACCCTATCCACTCCGGCCGTTGCTGGAAACCAGCTCTTCATTCGAACGGCTGAACACCTCTACTGCCTGGAGCAGGGATAAACAAGGTTCCCACCGAAGCCCAAGGGTCCTACTCTCAATTCGACTCGTCGAATTCAATCACCAAATTCTGGTGAAACCAATGATGCACAGTCGGATGCCAACGCATGGCCGATATCAATCCGAATAGGATCAGGAGTAGCCCTGCCAACCGCATGATCCACTTTCGCTTTTGCATTCCCAATTGGTGCTGAGTCAGGGAGAGACCTAATAAGGCTGGAAACGTTCCCAAACCGAAAAAGAATGCCCCGACAATTCCTACGGTCACAGAGGTAAAACTGGCCAGATAACCGAGAGCGACCCAGACTAACCCACAGGGTAGAAATCCATTAAACCAACCAAAAAGAAATGCACTGCTGGCGGTACGCATTTGAAGTAACTTCAAGATGGGACTGCAAGTCTGCGCCAATCTGCCACCTAAGATACTGGGGACCTTGAAACGCCAGTCGGTTACATAACCCAGCCCAAACAAAACCATAAAGATCCCAGCCAATACACCGAGGATTATCTGGAGTCGATCAAACCCTATTGAGCCTCCCAAAGCAGCTCCAGCAATACTGACCAGAGCTCCAAGAAACATGTAAGTGAGCGCCTTCCCATATTGATACAGGGTGTACCTTAAGAGGAGGTTTCCACGACTTTGCGCACCCTGCCCCAAAAGCATCGAAAATCCACCACACATGGCCAGGCAATGCCCACTCCCTAAAAAGCCAATCAGGAACAAAGTAATGTATGGGGTCCAATTCACGTTCTTAATTCAAAGGTCAGACTCAAGAGAATCGCAGGAAGGCGTAGTGTTCTTCAGGGTCTCGGTATTTACACTCTACCGATTTAAAGCCAGCAGCTAGCGCCAATTCTTTCCATTCTTCCAAAGAGATGGGAAAATCGTAGTGAGTGATGTGGTGCACAATGGATTCCAATTGGGTAGCAGACATGTTCATTTCTCGTGTTTGAACGCCCTCTACAAGTCGCTCGATATAATCCTCTCTTTGTTCGCCTTCGCGAGTCACGATATCATACACCATACAGCACCCCCCCTCAGCTAAGCGCTGCCTGGCATCTTTTAGAATCTGCAGATTCTCATTCGACGAAAAGTGATGTAAGCAGAAACCTGCGACAACCAGGTCGTAATCCTTATTCAGGCCAGTCCATGCGGTGCGAATATCACTTTCAATGAGCTTAAATCCCCCTTCTATTTCAGCAAGGTTAAGAGCCGCCTCTTCAAGGGCCGTTTTCGACAGGTCGACGCCGGTGTATTGGATGGCTCCGAGTTCCTTAAATGCCTTGGCAACTGCGAACGCATTTCCACAACCCAGTTCGAGAACATCCTGCATCTGATTACTGGACGCCTCCCACTCGGTTCTCAGACAATCAATCATTTCCACATGACGCATGTAGTTGTGCTTGATGAGCAGGTCATAAGGATGCCACTCTTCAAAATATTCTTTTGTGGTTTTGGCCAAGGTCATTGAACTACGAAGGTTTCTCATTTCATACAAACAATCAACATCTACTGAACGAATATGTCGAATGATGCCATCGAGCTACCAGGACTTACAGTGCATCTGGACCAGTTGATTTATCAGTGTGACCCCGAGCGCTTTCCCGAGGAAACGCCCCATGCGTTTATGTATTTCTTAACCATAAAGAATGAATCTGCTCACACCGTTCACCTCTTTGGACGAAAATGGATTCTGGATTACCACGACGGATCCACACGCGTCATTGAAGGCGATGGCATCGTAGGCAAGAAACCCTCCCTGCCCCCAGGAGAAAGTTTTTCCTACAATAGTTTCCATTTGTCTGATCAAAGTGCACTTGCCATGGGTAGTTTTTTTGGTCGCTATGAAAACGACCGACGTATCTTTACCCGCATACCACCCATGGATCTACATCTACCTCCGGACATGCCGGGTGACGCCCAGGCATGATTTTAACTGATTTAAATCCGTCCAATGGCATGGGAGCCAACTGCTTCCTCGTTGAACTTGGACCGTTTAAGCTCGTCATCGATTGCGGCATCAATCCCAAGGAGATGGGGGTAAAGGCGATGCCGGAACTTCACCGACTGGAAGATCATCGTATTGACCTGGCCATCGTGACTCATTGCCACCTCGATCATTTGGGTGCGCTTCCCGTTCTATTGAAACATGTGCCCGATGTGGAAATCGCCATGAGCGTTCCCAGCCAAATGATCTTTACTCGGATGCTGCACAATTCGGTCAATGTGATGAAGCGACAGCGAGAGGAGCACTACATCAAAGAGTATCCACTCTATTCACATGACGATATTGATCTCCTTGCCAAACAGGTATACCCGATAATGTTTGGTAAAACCAAACGTCTGCAAAAAGAGGGCGAAGAACTGGAAATAACACTCTACTCATCTGGCCACGTGGTTGGGGCAGCCGGAATAGAACTCGTCTACAAGCATCGACGGATTTTCTTCACCGGGGATGTATTATTTACCCAGCAAAGCATTTTAAACGGAGCCAAATTCCCGAAACATCCTGTAGACACACTGGTCATGGAGACGACTCGTGGTGCGACAGAAGCTGACCCTTACTACAATCGAAACGAAGAAGTGAAGTCCCTCCTCGAATGTATCAACCATACACTTAATGGAGGAGGTTCCGTATTGATCCCGGTTTTTGCATTCGGTCGCATGCAGGAAATCATGAATCTGGTTCACCAGGCACGACTCCGTGGCGACATCCCCATTTCACCTGTATTTTCTTCGGGCTTGGGAATGGATTTGGCTGACTATATCGACAAGATTACCAAACGAACCGAGCTCTGCACCTTTTCGACCAAAGTGATTCGAGAGATGCGCGTAAAACCCGTGAAGAATCTTCGCCCAGGCAAGCGTGTGTCGATGCCCGGACTCTATATCTGCAGCAGTGGCATGATGGTTCAGCACACTCCATCCTGGAGAGTGGCAGCCAGCCTCCTTCCCTTCCATGAAAACACTATCTGCTTCGTCGGATACTGCGATCCGGATACTCAAGGCGGAAAACTGCAGCAAACCAAACCCGGAGAGAAGTTTTTGTTTGAGCAACTCAAAAAGGACTTTCCCCTGCGTGCTCGAGTTAGAAAGTTTGACCTAAGCGGCCATGCCAATCGAGACGAGCTCATGTCTTTCGCTTTGGATCGTGAACCGCGAAGCGTCGTTCTCACACACGGCGACCCGGATGCGCGTAACTGGTTTGCCGAAGCATTCGCCAATGCAGTGACCCAACCAAAGGTGACCATTCCTAAGTCCTTTGAACCTTGCCTGGTGTAACTGAGTCTCCTAACACAATCCTACGACAGAGCGGGACGCTCTTGCCCTACCGCGCAGAACTACCAGAAAATGGTAGGGCTACTGCGTCCTCGCAGTGCCGATTTCGCAGTGGTGGAAAAATCTTCATTGCTACAACCAAAAACCCAGATCTTAATCACAGGTTTGTAATTTTTCTCCCATGGACAAGTTAGCGGTCATAGACGAGGTCATCAAAGCCCTTCAGCACGAAATCGATATCGGCAGCAAAGCTTCCCGAGAAGCTTTCGAAGCTGCAACCGACGAAGATTCGTATTCGGATGGCAAGTACGACACCCGTAGCCTGGAGGCCTCTTACTTAGCTGGCGGTCAGGCGCAGATAGTAAAAGAACTAGGAGATGCGCTTCAGGGTTTTAACTTAATGAAAGCCCAACACTTCATCACTCCTCCATCCCTGCAAATCGGGCTAGGATCATTGATGGAGATAAAAGGATCCAATTCAAACACCTGGTATATCGTGGGTCCGGGTGGAGGCGGAATGGACATCGAAGTTAATGGAACCGCCATTACCGTCCTGACTCTACACTCACCCCTTGGATTGTCTCTCGCCTCCAAAAGAGAAGGAGACGAAGTAGAAATGCCAGAGAGCAAAGCAACGGTTCTTCAAGTTATATAAACTTATTGAGCGAAGTGGTCTGAATGCAAAACATAGGCTACCTAACCGATTGTATCTTCCATAAGCTCAATGGTATTATTGAGAAGAAGGAAGATTACATACTCATCAAAACGCCTTCAAATCCGACTTATTACTGGGGGAATTTGCTACATTTCCAACAGGCTCCCAAGAGAGGCAGTTTTGCAAGGTGGATGGATTATTTCAAAAAGGAATTTGGAAAGAATTGCATTCACGTCACCTTTGCTTGGGACGAAGAAGCTAAAGGCGAGATAAAGGATTTCCTAGCCGCCGGTTTCGATTGAAACGAACAAATCGTTCTCCAACTAGATGAGCCTCAATTAGATTTCGAGTTAAACAAGGACGTTGATGTTCGACCTATTTCAACAGAGGAAGATTGGCGGGCTGTGATAGATCTCCAGATCCAAATGAACGATCAGGAAAAAACACCTGGCTTTATTGAATTTAAGGAAAAAGCGTTTGCCACTATTCGAAACAATCAGGAGCAGGGATACGGTTCCTGGTGGGGAGCATTCCTCAATGGTAAACTAGTAGGCGATATGGGATTGTTTTTTGATGACGACAATGGAATTGGCCGGTTTCAAATCGTTGAGACCCGCCCCGACTTTCAGAATCGAAGGATCTGCAAAACCTTACTTAAATCAGTCATAACCCATGCCATCGAAGTAAGAGGCATTTCGACTCTCGTGATTGTCACCGAATCCAACAATCACGCAAGGCATGTATATCGATCCTGCGGCTTTGCAGATCACTCAAAGCAATGTGGAGTATGCCTTGCTAAACGCTATTGGAAGGAACATGACTAGCAGGAGCTGTATTGAAACCTGCAATGGATTTCCTTCCGGCCTAGAGCCACTGATTTCAAATAGTCTTGATTAGGGATACCATCATCAGTGCGCAAAAAGGTGACGTCGTTACAGATTTTTACGGCAAAGAATTGATGAAAGCAGTGGGAGCGTTAGCAGGAACTCCAGGAACCTATGTAACCGTCCAAGTCATGCGAAAAGATCCATCGACCGGCGAGTATCAACCAACAGAAATCACAATCACCAGGCAGCAACTTTGGATGGAAGGTGAAAGAGATGAAGAGGATAAGAAACCGTAGAAACAAGTTTCTCCATCAAAGGGCAACATAGGAATACACGCGGCACTCTATTCACTTCAGGGCCTTCAATTTTGCTCACTCTGCCTATCAGTAAGCAATCTGGCGAATTCATTCTGAAAGCCAAATGCGTTCCCAGAACGAACCGTAACCTGCTCAAGGTTTTCACCTACGCTCAGAACTGAATGCACCACACTATTATTCAGTGAGTTAAACCCCGGGTCATAGCTAAACTGAACCGCAGTCGTAAGGTCGCTTGCCTCCGTGTTGCGGAAATATTCAAGCGCAAGGTAACGAGTCACGCCGATCATAACTACTTTAATCCGGGGCCTGGAAGCGGAAGCGGTATCGGTTGCATCCGTCCTATTAAGATACTCAAGGATATTGGGAACTCCGTCGAAGTCGGGATCATCACCTTCATCTCGTTGATTTGCCGGAACACCATAAGCATTTAGGTAATCCGAGAAGACAGGGTCCTTCGCAGCAGCTATCGAATTGATCTCACTCCTAAACTGCTCGATCGGCTGAGTAAAACCTCCGTAACCAAGTCGTGAATACACAAGCTCCTATTGCTTATGACTGGGAGAGTTCGCCACGCCGTTGATGATGGCAAAAATCGGCTGCCCACCATCTGCAAATCGATTGGCCACCAAACGACTGGTATCTTCCAGAACAAATCCGAAATTGTATCTATTTATAAACCCATCGGCCCGAGCAGCATCGGTCCTTACAAGATTCAAGGCTACATGCATTACTTCTACTCCGTTGGAATTCCCAGCTCGCTCTTTATAATACTCGACAATTCCGGGCTCCACATCATTGGCCGCAGCCTCGCAATATCGACACCACCAAGCAAACCACTCAAGAAATATGATTTTCCCTTCCAGATCATATAGACTTACAGGCTCACCGGTTTCCCTATTGGTGAGCGTGAAATCCTCTACAATGTCTCCTCGTTCATAGAGCTGCGCCTGCAGTGACTGAGCACTAAACATTAGGGCGACTAAAACAAGGTATCTAACTGGATGATTATTAACGGATGATTGTTTAGATGTATTGAATAACATGGCGGTCCTCCTCAAAGTGATCGGCTAATAGCGAACTGGTAGATATTCCAATCCCGGTCCGCATAAAGGTTTTGAAAAAAATCGGTGTTCACCTGTGTCGGTTCGTAATCGGTTTCGAGTTTAGCGATATATAGACGCGCGGACCAATGCTCACCCATCCAACGCAATCCGACTCCCCAGCGTTCGCTGTCCAGACCGGGTGCGGCACTTGTGAATAACAACGCATTTTCAATCTCACCGGTATCTTCATAGACCCGAAAACCTACAAAGCCTGACAGGTTTTCACTCAATGTGCGTTCCAGAGCGATGCTCCCAAAGTGGGCCTCGAACAGCGGATCTTCTTCTGCCCGGCCCACATTAAGCCGAGTTACCCAATGGTCTGCCACTGCGATGTGCAAGGCGGCATCCAAGCCATAGCGTGTGGAACGATCAGTCGTGTCGGAGGCACGGAAAGACACATAGGATCTTACTCGTTTGCTGAGAATATTCTCAG
>CALJGU010000189.1 GCA_938075565.1 uncultured Opitutales bacterium
GGGCTTTTTGAAAATAACGATGTGTTGTTGGGGGAGTGTGCTGATCGTTTCGACGAACTCCAAGTTTTGCACGGTCATCTCCTTTTTGATCTGTTCTTCTGTCATTTTGTGGAGGCGCTTGATTCTCACAGTAGGATCTTCAGCTCGATATTCGACAAAGACGAGTAAGCCTCCTGGTTTAAGCCCTTCGACCATCTTAACGGTCATTTCATAAGGATGGCTGAGCTCGTGGTAGACATCGATCATGATGGCTAGATCCACGGAGTTGGCTGGAAGATTTGGGTCTTCGATCGCTCCGAGAATTCCTTCCACTCGGTCAGCAACACCGCGTTTTTCCATTTGTTTGGCCAGAATCTCTAACATCTCAGGTTGGATATCCTCGGCCAGGACTTTTCCCGATTCGCCAACTCGTTTCGCAAATTGCCAGGCGAAGTACCCACTCCCAGCGCCGATATCAGCGATAACATCTCCTTCCTTTATCGGAAGGGCTTCAACTAGTAGGTCGGTGCGCTCTTCTTCCTTTCTTTCCGGGCGCTCGAGCCAATTTGCTCCCTGGTGCCCCATGACGTGGGAGATCTCACGGTCCATGTAGAACTTTCCAATGCCATCACGGTTAGCTTCAGTGCGTTGTTCGTAAAGTGGGTCTGGAGGATTTGGCTTGGCCGTTAGTGACGGACAGAAGATCCAAAGAAAGATACTAAGCAATGCAGCGGCTTTTTGCATTCCCTAAGTTCAGAAGGAATCTCTGGATATGGCAATGCGAGAAATAAAAACCCGGTGATTGATGGGTTCATTCTTTTCGAGAATGGTCTCACTCTTATATAACTTGCCGTAGACCAACTTTTATTATTTAAAACGATTGCTGGGGTCTGGGATTAGTCTTTGAGTTTGTCATTAAGTCTCAAATATTATGATGTTCAAAGGTAAGTCTAAAACGTATTGGATTCTATTTTAGATACATTGTTCTGCGTTTATTTTCGTAGGAGTAACCACCGGGACTCCCGCTAGTTTCAGAACAGTAGTTTATTGGATCTTATTGCTTATTTTTGCTTACCTTACGATTGGGACACTAGTTTCGTTCGTGCTTTACTCCATGAAAAGAAGGAAGGAAAAAAGTTCTTCCATTGAATCATGATGCACGATGGTATGGCCGTCTCTCCACAGCCAAGTAACTGGGGAAATTCCATAAGGCAGGGCTCATAGTCAATAAATGTTGAGCTCGCTGTAGGAGTAGGCAATGGGGGTAGTGATCAATTATCAGGTTTCCATGATGCTTTTATTGTAGGTAACCGCTTTTATGTTCTCTTTGATCGACTCTGACGATTTCATTTATTGACCAGGCAATTCCCCAAATTAGTTGTACGGTCAACCAGGTCTTTCAATCAATTTATTGAATACATGTCACACAATGTCCGGCTGGCTCGTCTTCTCTTTTGAAACCCAGAATAAATACTATGTCATTCAACACTTCATCAGCCAAAACATCACTGGAATCATTTGAAAATCACTATGAGTACGATGCCTCTTACTTGCACGAGGTTCTCGACGCTTCACCGGAAGGATTCGAAGCATTTTCTAAATTCGGCGACATGGGCATGTATAGAAAGACCTTGTCGCCGGAGGTATTTTTCGTCTCCAAAATAGCCGCTGCACAAACGGAAGATTGCGGCCCCTGCACGAAGCTCAATGTGCGCATGGCACGGGAGGCAGGCGTTAGTGACCAAATCATTCGAGGAGCTATGACGGGAAAGGGTCTTCGATCAGACCTTGAAGCGGTTCGTGTCTTTTCCATCGCGGTTGCGTTCAATGAAGTAAGACCAGGACAGGTTGAGGAGATGATCGACAGTTATGGTCGAGAAGGATTGGCTGAACTGGCATTGAGCATCGCCTCAATGAGAGTTTATCCCTGCATGAAACGAGCACTAGGCTTTGACCAGTCTTGCGCTGTAGCCTCAATCACCATTTAACAGAAGTCTTGTGAATTCAGATGCCAAAGCTATCGAGTTTCAAACCCATCGAATATTTCTCGAAGGGCTGGCCTATCGCATGTTGGGATCTGTTGCCGAAGCTCAGGATGTCGTGCAGAATACCTATCTTCGTTGGAGTGGGGCCGATACGGTCAGCATACGTTCACCCAAAGCATGGCTTACAAAAACCTGTACGCGTGTAGCCATGGATGAACTGAAATCCGCCAGGGCTCAACGCGAAGAGTATCACGGCCCTTGGTTGCCGGAGCCGTATTTAGAAGATGACTCCAAGAATCCGGATGACCAAGCCCAGATCGATAACAGTGTGTCGGTAGCTCTGATTGTTGCCTTGGAGAAGTTATCTCCGGCTGAACGCGCTACCTTCCTTCTGCACGATGTGTTTGGCTATTCTTTTGATGAAATAGCTGAGATTCTGGGAAAGAGTGGGGCGGCTTGCTTAAAGCTGGCCTCCCGAGCCCGGTCGAGTGTTCGGGCCGATCGTCCAAAGTTTGAAGCCAATCCAGAAGATCATAAGCGTCTGCTGGAGTCGTTTTTTACCGCGGCTCGGTCTGGTGATCTAGACGGGTTGAAATCATTGCTCTCAGAATCCGTTTCTCTTCACTCGGACGGCGGCGGAAAGGTAATTGCAGTCCCAAAGATTATTTCTGGTGCAGATGTGGTGGCGTTGTTTTTCACGCGCATTGCGGCTAATGAGCAGCGAAGTGGCAATGATTACAGGGCGGCTCCGCATTGGTACAACGGTGCACCAGGGCTCATTCTGTATGAGAACGGAATTCCAACGACGGCCTTCAGTCTTAAAATTGAGGAGGGTCGGATTGAAACTATTTTCGCTCTGAGAAATCCCGATAAGCTGGCGCAGCTGGATTAGCCGCCAATGCAATAAAGGACTTCTTGTCGCCCGTCTGTTTCGTGATGGGCAACCCGGAGGTAGATCTTATCGCCACATATTACAGGAGTAGCCCAGATCTCATTGCCCAATTGGTTTTCGGCTACCAGTTCAAACGCATCTGGTGAGGCTTTGAAAATGATCGTCTTTCCTTGCTCGCTGGACGTGTAGAGATGGTCTTCTACCAATACTAAGGATGCGCTGAAGTCGCCTCCCAGCTTTTTACGCCACATGGTCTTGCCAGTTTCGGCATCCCAGCAGTAGGCAATACCTTTGTCGGTCATGGTATAGACGTATCCGCCAGTTACCAACATCGAAGGTGCGTAAGTGCGTATGGAATTTCTCCATACGAGCTCACCTGAACCATCCGCGAGGATACACACTGTTTCATTTTTGGGCCAACCGCCACTGGCGAAGATACGAGTACCATCGGTGATGGCACTGCCTACGGTCTCCTGAGTGGTAACGGGTGAAGACCAGATCAACTTGCCATCGTTGGGGTCATAACCGCCGATCATCTCGCAACCAGGCAGAACAATTTGGTCCTGGCCGTTCAATGTGAAAACTATGGGCGATGCGTAGTTGGGAGTCTTGGGCCTTTCGGTCTTCCAAACGACTTCCCCAGTCACACGATCAAATCCGGTCAGTTCTCCGCCGTCCTTATGATCTGCTGAGGTGATGACTAAAGATTTGTACATGGCTGGAGAAGTTGAGTAACCCCAATGGGAAACAAACTCACTCGCTTTCTTTTGCCAGAGGATCTCTCCTGTAAGATCGATAGCGGAGATCCAGATCTTCTCATCATACATGAGTGTGGCGAAAATACGTTCCCCGTCGCATGCCACAGTGGGAGTCGCCTGCGTATTTCGTTTATGGATTCGCCCCTGCCAGCCTCCTTGATGGATTTGGGTTTCCCATTTGAAAGCGCCAGTGTTGCGGTCGAAACATAGAGCAGATTGAGTCTGTTTCTCTTCGTCTGCTGTCAGTAAGAAGATGTTATCTCCGACCACGGTTGGAGTGCTATGCCCGCGACCAGGAATAGAAGTCTTCCATACAATATTCTGATTTTCGTCCCAATTGGTAGGTGCTGAATCAACATTTGCGTAACCATTCCCATTCGGGCCTCTCCAGTAGGGCCAATCTGTGTCTGAGAATGTGAGTTCAGCTTCAGTTGGTGGCTGGGCTGCCTCTTCCGTTGGTTGGCAACCTGCTTGGGATTGCATGATTGCCATTAGGAGAAGGGCAGTCAGGTTTGAGCGAAGAAGAAACGATTTGTCTGGGCGCATATTTTTAGGGTAATTCGTCCCCAATCTACGGTGGGGTATGCAGATTTCGCAAGCGCGCAGTGTATGAATGTCAGTTATCTGAGGGTGGTGTTAGCTGCTCACTATAAACTCAATTTGCCGCTTCCAACCAGTTGTGAGCTCTTTTTACTACCTCAAAAATATGAGATGGAAGTGCTGGTTTTGCAACAAAGTCGTGCATGCCTGAAGCATTGCAAGCATCTCTATCTTCCTGCCGAGCAGTGGCTGTAAAAGCGGATATGTATATGGGATGGGTGATGGTATCAGAATTTATTATACCGGCAGTAGCTTGATATCCGTCCATTATCGGCATTTGTAGATCCATGAAGATGATATCGTAGTGAGTGCATGTAAGTGCCTCTAAGCACTCCTCACCATTTTCAGATACATCTGCGGAGTACCCCATCTTTTTGAGAATAGTGACCAGCACTTTAGCGTTAATAAGATTATCCTCCACAATGAGGATTTTATGAGGATATTGTTTCGCGAAGTCGGGAGTAAGATCACTTGAGGCCATAGGATCTGAAGTGTCCTTTTTTTCTGGTTTATCTCGGGAATGAGTCATGCCTTGAAGGGCATAGATTACCTAGTAAGTTCCTAGCTCGGCGGTGCCGGAAAGGATTCGATTTTACCATCTTCGCCAGGTAAGTCGTTTTCACGAATCTCCCCGAGCTTTTTGGTCAGATCGTTGAGATCTGGCGGGGGCTCCATATCAGCATGCTTACAAAGGGCGTAGATGATATTGAGGTTTGTTTGGAGTGCTTCCGCTTCGCGGTAAATGGCACTTTCTCTAGCCTCCCAAACGGCCTCGCCTGCGCGAACCGCTAAATTCAGAGCGTATTGTTGCTCCCGTCCAAGAGGAGAATATTGTTGGACCAGAGTTTCGGCCTCCTTTTTCAGCTCTTCGAAGACAGTTTCCAGAAATACCGGATTGTCGTCCGATTCGAAATTGATGAACTCGTCCGACCGGTAGGCTGATATGTCCTCAAAGAGTTTAACCGAGTTAGGTGCATTCATCCTCATTATCTGAATGTGCTGCAGATATCTGAAAATCCGTATACTGTGAGGCAGCTCAAATAAAACAATGAGCATGTAGATGCCGTAAAGAATGGTCAGGAATGTGGGCGAGCCAAATAAAATGCTGAATAGCAAGAGTATGCCATTGAGCGTAATTCCCGAAAAGAGCAGCACGATTGCCAGTACGGCACGGTCAAACTGCATGGAAAATGGGATGGGAAAAGGCGCCAGACCACTCAATTGGTAGAAGCGGGATGGGACATCTCCATACATGATACCTAGAAAGTAGAGCATCAGTGGGACAAACAGTAGGGGTCCCAGCCACTGGCCATTTCCGTAATTCTTACCTTTGATGTAAGAAACCAAGGAAAGCAGAAACAACAAGATACAGAGGTAGAATGCTACGTTCTTCCACTGAGTAATGGCGTGAGCCGCCTTTTTTACTTTTTCCGGCACAACTTGTTGAAATAGGAGTGGTTAATTGAGTCGTTCAGGACTTTGGCTAAATAATCCAAAAAATAAACGTTTTTCTGTATATAGTCCCCTCGATCGAAAGATAGCCCTGTTTTAAGTGCAAAACATTTTGCGCACTTTGCTTGATCGCTGGCGAAATTTTTCTTTTGTTTTACGGCTTATGTCAGAATCAACCAATCCAACGGTCGCTATTGAGACCAACAAAGGTACCATCACGATAGAGCTGTTCAAAGATCAAGCTCCCATCAGCGCTGAGAATTTTCTCTCCTACGTAGAGAAAGATTTCTTCGCAGACACCATATTTCATCGGGTAATTCCGAATTTTATGATCCAGGGAGGAGGTTTTAAGGAAAACATGCTCCAGAAGGACGTCGATGCTCCGATCAAGAATGAGGCTGACAATGGTGTGAAGAATGAAAAATACACCCTAGCAATGGCCAGGACTCAAGTCGTGGATAGTGCGACCTCGCAGTTTTTCATCAATACCGCTGACAATGCTTTCCTAGACCATGGAGGTCGCGATTTTGGTTATGCCGTATTTGGTAAAGTGGTAGAAGGAACTGAAGTTGTGGATGCCATCGGCCAAGTAGCAACCGGAAATAAAGGCATGCATCAGGATGTTCCTGTTGAGGCTGTTGTTATACAATCAGCCAAGGTAGTTTCCTAAAGAATCGGGGGATCCTGGAATAGAGTAGTCTGGGAGGCGTCTTGTATGGTAAGGCACCTGTCCCCTATGATCTCTTTTCAAAAAGTTTTGTCCTTTGCTACACTGCTACTGACTTGCAGTGTTAGCTGGGCTGTCGACTTTGATCATGCGCACAAGGATTGGGACAGAGTCCTCAAAAAGCATGTGCTTGGTTCTAACGTCGATTACGCCAGCCTCGCCAAAGATACACAGCTGCTGGACCGGTATCTAACACAACTTGATGCTGTTCCCCGTGCAGTTGTCGATGCTTGGACCAGAGACAAGCAATTGGCTTTCTGGATCAATGCTTATAATGCTTTCACGTTAAGGGTAATCCTTGATTATTATCCAATCAAGACGTGGACATTTAAGGGGCTGGTTGTTCCCTGGAATAGTATCATTCAGATACCAGGTGTCTGGAAGAAGATTAAGTGGGAAGTTGCGGGCCAATCTTTGACTTTGGACCACATTGAGCACGGATTAATCAGACCGACTTTCAATGAGCCACGGATTCACTTTGCCATCGTTTGTGCTTCTATCGGATGCCCCAGCTTAAGAGCCGAAGCGATCACCTTTGATAAGTTAGAGGATCAACTTGAGGGTCAGACGCGTACCTACCTTTCGAATACGTCGAAAGGTGTGCTGCTGGATTATGAGAATGGCCGCGTCTGTGTTTCTAAATTGTTCAAGTGGTTCAATGAGGACTTTGACGTGGAGGCGCCCTCAGGGTTTCAGCTAAAAAATCAAACTAAGAAGGAACGCAATGCCCTGAATTTCATTGCTCGTTACCTTAAAGATCCGCGTGCTTGGAAGTTCCTGCAATCTCCGGATACTGACTTTGACTACTTGAGCTACGATTGGTCACTTAATGAACTGCCTCAGAATCATGATGCGGCCTCTTAGCAAATTGGTTTTCCTATTCCTTTGTCCGATCTGTGTTCAAGGATGGGTAGAGGAGAAGACGTTTTCTTTTGAGAAGGATCAACTGGAGGCCCTTGAAAAAGGAGAGGTCATTTTTTTGGAACCCGAGGGACAAAACATGCTTGCTGCTGTTGTTCGGATCGAAGCGAAGCCGGAGTTTGTATGGGAAATCATGTTGGATCACGAACGCGTTCCAAATTATGTGAAAGAGCTACGTGAGAGTAAATTGCTAGAAACCGGTGAGAATTGGAAAGTCGTTCAACACAAGCTGAAGATGAGCCCTTTACTGCCTCGCTTCGAATATGTGTTTAAGGAGCAATACGGGCCTGACTACACCATTGAGTTTAACCGAATAAGTGGAGCGTTCCGCGAACTTTCAGGCCAATGGAAATTGGTTTCAGAAAAGGACGATGACCATGCCTTGCTTCTCTATACGACTTATGTGGACTTTGGCTGGTACATACCCAAGTCCTGGGTAAAGAAGGGGATAAACAAACGAGTACCCAACCTTCTGAATGCTTTCCGGGATGAAGTTTACCGTGAGAAGGAAATTCGTGAAGAAGAGAAAGAGAACTCGTGAACCAGGTGATCTCCATTGTGATCCCGGTCTTGAACGAAGCTATATGTCTCGATCGCTTGCTGCAGTCATTTCCTTATAGCAAGGACCTAGACGTAATTGTGGTTGATGGAGGAAGTTCTGATGCCACTCCTGCGGTAATGCGGAAATATCCATTCGTGCGATATGTGCATGCGCCGACTGGGCGGGGTATTCAATTAAATCACGGAGCTGCGATAGCCAAAGGTGATATCTTTTGGTTCCTCCATGCCGATAGTGAACTTAGCGAAGGGTGGAAGCGGGAGATTCGGAAGACTATGAGTCGTTCCCGAGTAATAGCAGGCTGCTTTCGTCTGGAGTTTGACGACGCGCACTGGCTATTGCGTCTATTTAGTTTTTTTAGTCTTTGGAATCACCCGTTGATGACCTATGGTGACCAAGGCTTCTTTATGCGACGAGAAGTCTTTGAGAGCGCTGGAGGGTTCAAGGATTATCCCATTCTTGAAGACCTAGAAATGCAGTGTCGCCTTCGGCGAAAAGGACACTGGTACAAGTCATCCTTGCCTTTGACCACCTCTGCTCGTCGATTCAGGACCATGGGTATTCTACAGCAGCAGCTGAAAAATATCGGGATTGTCAGTTTATACCTGGTGGGTGCTTCTCCTTTTTGGCTGAGCCGCTTCTACAAACCCCAGTCTCAGCTCAAAGCGTCTGACCAGTCTGCTTCCTTAAAACCTACGGCATTGAGCGATTCGCTTAGTAGGAAAGGTCGTTTTACCAAGTTTCCGTTTTCGCTCAGGAGTTGAAAAGCTTCCGATATACTCATGCTTGGAAGCTTCTCTTTTAAGTTCTGTGCGCGGTAGTCCAAACCTGAGGTGTTAAACAGCTTTCTCAACTCTCCCTCATAGGCCTTGAGCATGGTCTCGAGCTCTTTCTTGGTCGGCGGTGTGTCTCGAATAGCGCGTTCTTCAAATTCCAGTCCCTGAGAGTTAAGCCATTGGGTGGCCTTTCGGCAGGTACTGCATTTTTTGTAGGTATAAACTTTGATCATGTTTTTTGATTAATTGCTCTACTTCAGTTCTGGAATTTCGAAACTGTAAACTCAATCCGATTCAACTTTTTCTTTTTGTGCCTGTCCAATACGAGTCCGAACTATACGAACCCATTAAGCGCTACCTTGAAAAGCGTGGTTATACCGTCAAGGGCGAGGTGCATGATGTGGACCTGGTGGCTACTCATCCCGAGCACGAAACTCTATTGGTTGAGCTGAAGAAATCCTTTAATCTGAAATTGGTTTTTCAGGGAATCGAACGCTTGCCTCTTTCCGATCGTGTGTACTTGGCTGTGCCCGCTTCATCCAGTCCCAATAACATCCTGAACCAGCAGCGTAAGTCTGTGTTCAAACTCTGTCGCAGGTTAGGCTTAGGATTGCTCCAGGTCTACTTTGGTCCGCGTGTAACTAGGGTGGATGTTCTGGTAGACCCTGGTCCCTATAGACCTCGAAAACGGGCTACCAAACTCCAGGCATTGCACGATGAGTTTATCGCTCGTGAAGGCGATCCCAGCCCAGGTGGGACTACCGGCCGAAAGATTATGACTGCCTATCGTCAGCAAGTTATGAGGGTGGCTGCGTGCGTACAAGAAAATGGTGATTGCCCCCTCAAAACGGTGAAAGAAAATACGGGCCTCAAGAAGGCCGGGAGTATACTTCAGAAAAATCATTATGGCTGGTTCGAGCGCGTTTCTAGGGGGTGTTACCGCCTTACTGAGTTGGGGGAAAAGGAGTTGCAGAATTTCACGGTAGATGGGGTGTGAAAAATTTTGAGATTCTGGGAAATAAATAGGAACACCTGACCTCTTTACATGTATTCAATGCTTGAATGGTTAGAGAGTTTCCTCCCGGGTTCACGCCCGGCTAGGAGATGGTGTCTAGCCGACACCTTTTATGGCCCCGGGATAGTAGGTTCCTGGGGCCATTCTTTTTTATTCGTAACTTTATCTCCGAATACCCAGTTTTTATTTTCGTAGATTTCGCCTGATTATGAAACCGTGCCTATTCTCCCTTTTTTTTCTAATGGTAAGTAGCCTTATGGTTTCTGCCAGCGAGGACACAGTCGAAGGTGAGGAGAAGAGGCAAGTTGAGTGGGGTGTCTACGAGATGCTGACGCGTCGGTATTCCTGGGAAGATCGCTTGGACCAAGCCATCCATGACTTTGGAGCCAATCCGGAATTCGTTCTTTTCTTCAGAGATTTAAACAGAACGCGCACCTTCCCGACTGAGAGAGTTCAAAACGCCCATGCCAGGGGCATGACTCCCGTTATCAGTCTAGAAATAAGCTGGTGGGGCCGTGGAGGTGATACGGGCTACTTAGAAGAGGTGGCGAACGGAGAGTTTGATGACTTTTTCCAGCAATGGGCCAAAGATGCCAAGGACTGTGATCTTCCAGTCATTTTACGCTTCGGTTTTGAAATGAATGGGGACTGGTTTCCCTGGGGTGAACAGCCAAAGACCTTCATCCGAGCCTGGCGCAGGTGCTACAATATCTTCAAGGAAGTTGGATGTGAAAGCGTGCAGTGGATGTTCTCTCCGAACATCCTTTGGGATAAGCGAACTGAAAAGAAGGATTTCTATAACTATTACCCAGGTGCTGCCTACGTGGATTTGATCGGCTTAGACGGGTACAATTTTGGGGATCACCACGACAAGTGGCACGAATGGCAAAGCTACGAGGAAGTCTTCGAGCGGACCATTAAGGCCAGTATGAAATTCAATAAACCGGTCTATATTTCCGAGATCGGATGTGCGGATGATAAGCGTAAGCCGGCCTGGATTAAGGACTTTCTTGAAAAAGTATCCAAGGACGAACGGATTGAAGGCTTTATCTATTTCAATCACTTTAACCCTCGGAAGGGGGAGCCCAACTGGCGTGTAGACAGTGATCCTGAAACGCTGCGTATTTTTCGCGAATGGGTTAAGAATAATGAAGTGAGCTCAAAATAATCTGAAACTTTCTCAGGGCTAACTGTGTAGTTCTTGTAGAAAGTATCTTATGAATAAGCTCTCTTTAATTCTCTTAGGCTCTTTAGTCGCCTTTTTCGCCCTACCTGGAATCCTAGCCGCAGTTGTCGGATTCGTGTTTATTGCGGCCTTGTTCGGTCTGGTATTTACCGGTCTCGGTTATGTCTTCTCTGCCTTCGGATCCGTGGTGTCCACAGTCTTCGGAGCTATATTCAGTGTCCTGGCAACCCTGGTGCTATTGGTCGTCCTAGGAGTAAGTCTGCCAGTGCTTCTGATTCTGGCTCTTCCCTTGGGAATGCTATTCCTCGGTGGATGCTTGTTCTGCACCCTGGTTTGCTGAGTCGTTTAAACGAAGCGGCTAGCTTTTCCGAAGAAATTTGTGGCTCCCGATTACGACGGTGAGGCGCATACTTCTCATCCAGCTCACATGCTCGTTTACTAGAGAATAGTGGGTGGCACCTTGTGTTAGGTCGCCTAGTGTTCCTGCATACATCCGATCAACAACTCTAAGAGCGATTTTCCAATTCGGATCGCGCGAGGCGCGTGTTACGTGACCTGCATAACCTCTATTTCCGGTTCTGCCTGCAGAGGCAGCATTTAAAGAAGTGAAAGCGTAAGGCTTTTTCACTTCCCGGTAAATACGAGACGGATTTCCACCAGCACGATTGTTCATCACATTTGCGACGGCAATCATACCCCGTTCGCCTTGATCGGAGGCTTCAAGAATAAGGCAGGCGGCAATGATTTGGCGTGCCCATGGATCGGGTGAGTATGCTTGGGCAGCGTTTAAAATGCCAACCCCGAGAATGACCGTTAAGGCCATCTTACTTAGAATATGTGTTTTCATAACTATTCGATGTTTCCCGGGGTAACAAAATTGAGAATCGAATAAAGGAGGGGGCAAGCTGTTCGGAATTGGAGTGAGTGCAACCCTAAAAGGTTCCTTTTTTATCCAGCGCTAGAATCGGCGATGAGGCCGTTGTTTATCGAGGTCTAGCTGTATCTCCCGTCCCATCTGGGATCTTCCGAAAACACACAATTTTCTTTGGGGAAAACCCTTAGTAGCTATACGAGCAATCTCCGCAAAGAAATCAGTTATTTCTCCGTGCCGTAGGCGCGGGCCAGGATCTGTACCGTATGTAATACGGGTGGGGGAGTCTCGTAAGATTCCAGGTGTTTCTGGATTTGAGTCATGCAACCAATATTGCCCAGGGCAACCGCATCCGGCTGAGTTGACATCAAATTAGAGGCCTTTCGTTTTCCCAACGATTGGGCTACATCCGGCTTTTCAATATTGTAAATGCCTGCTGATCCGCAGCAAATTTCCCACTCAGGAGGTTCCAGTAGCTTCAAGTTGGGTATGGCTTTCAGAATGGCTCGCGGGGCGGCCGTTTCACGTTGAGCATGAGCTAAGTGGCAGGCATCGTGGTAAACCACGTTCATCGAGCTTTTCAGGCTTGGAGGCGGGATGAGACCGACTTCTTGAAGATAGGTGCTAATGTCCTTGGTTTTTGCCGCCAGCGCAGTTGCTTCTTCTTCATCCGGTTCGCCAACAAATAAGATCGAATATTCGCTGATACCCGATCCGCAACCAGCTGCATTGGTGATCAATGCATCGACATCCTTTGGAATGGACCGGATGAGCTGACGCGCGGTCTTCCTCGCGTGCTCTTCAATTCCAGTATGCAAAGCGAGTGCACCGCAGCATGCCTGGTCCTTCGGTATCACTGTTTCGATTCCATTCGCGCTGAGTACTTCCAACGTCGCTCTGTTGATTTCCGGAGCCAACACTTGCTGCACGCAGCCGGTCAACAGTGCGACGCGTCCACGCTTTTCGCCGGTCGCTGGAAAAACGTCTGGCAAAGATTCTTGTGTGGGCAACGACGCTGGCAATAGATCCAGTGCCGGGCGCAAGGACTTGGGCAAGATCCCTGCTAAGGGTCGGACAAGTCCTCCCATACGAAACGCCCACTTTGCTCGAGAAGCGAAGGGGAGCGTATTCAGTATTATACTACGGAAGAGCTTCCTGCCAAAAGGTTGCTTTCTTTCTTTTTCTGCTTTCGATCGAAAGGCAGTGATCAAGTGGTCGTATTCAACACCAGATGGGCAGGCTGTGATACAGGCATCGCAACCGAGGCAATTATCGATGGGGTCTAAGGCTTCCTCAATGGGAACTGTTCCCTCCAACACCTCCTTCATGATAAAGATGCGACCTCTCGGAGAGTTGATTTCTTCTCCCAGTTCGTCGTAGGTCGGACAGGTAGGTAGGCAAAATCCACAATGGACACAGGCTTCAACGCCTTGGGTTAAAGCATGTGCCTTAGGTCCGAGAGAGGTTTTATCAATGACGTGCTGCATGACTAACTCGCTACCTCCGAGGTAGTAGGGGAAAAAGTAAGAAAACGATTTTCGGGATCCAGGGCTTTTTGAACACGGTTGATAAAGGGAATTGAAGAAGTATTCCCGATCAGTGGATGCGAATCTACAGGTCCTTTTATTTGAAGACCGGTTAGTTTTTGGGACTTAAGAGTCTCGTCCAAACTCGTTATGTCATCATCAGCAGGACCACTCAAGTAAAGTGACTTTCCACCGTTGCTCAAGTGAAGCGTCCAATTCTCAAGTTGGATTGCATTTAGAAACTTCAATGCGGAATGCGGATGTGTAGCGACTTTGAAGAGTGACCGATTATCTTGGGCCCAGTTGAAGCCTTTGATGGATTTCCATACGGCTCGCTCGGGTTCGCCAAAGGTCAAGCTTAGGTCTTTGTTGATCAAGGATTCGAGTCCCTGTTTGCGAACATCCATTGTCGCCTCCTGGAATCCCAGTCTCATTTGGAGATTTAGCTGATTATCCAGTTCTACTCCTTCGAGGTCGTAACCTTTGACGATTGGAAGGATTTTCAGGGCTTCCTGGTGGCTTTCACATTGGGTTTGTAATGTGACGTAGGATTGAGGTTCAGGAAATACTTTGAACGATACTTCCGTCAAAATGCCTAAACGACCCAAGCTGCCATTGAATAATTTTGGAAAGTCGAACCCGGCCGCATTCTTTACTACTTTGCCACCGCCTCGGACAAAGTTTCCTATGCCATCAACAAATCGGACGCCGATTATAAAGTCTTTGAGTGGGCCGTAGCGGTAGGCACCTGGTCCCGATAGGCCTGCTGCTACAGTACCTCCTACCGTTGCACCTTCTTCAGCCATGGGTGGATCGAATGGAAGGTATTGTCCGTTTTCTGCCAACGCTTCGACTACCTCGCTCAGGAGCGTGCCTGCTTGAACCGTAATGGTATATTCGGAGGGCTGGTATTCAACGATGCTGGAAAGTTGCCGGGTATCAATCAGTGTGGTCGTCTCACTAGATTCCCATAGGGAAGGCTTAGTTCCGCTTCCACGAGGAATGACTTCTGAAAGGGACTTAACCTGCGAAATGAGGTCGTCGATTGAAGTGGGTGTTTCGATTGGCTGCCCCATAATTATTCGCGCGATATGATCCCCGCTTTTTCAAGAGGATGTGCTCCATGGGTTGTCAGAGCTGGTGCTTCTCCTCCCGGAAACATTTTTCCGCGGTTTGCAATTTCTAATGGATCAATGGCTCGACGGACGCGCTTCATGCATTCCATGTCCGTTTCGTTGAACATCTGTGGCATGTACTTTTTCTTTTCCATACCTACTCCGTGCTCACCGGTAATCGATCCGCCCATTTCAACGCACATGCTCAAAATTTTTCCTGCAAGCTCTTCTGCGTGGTGAAGGGCTCCTTCTTCCTTTCCGTTAAACATAATTAACGGGTGAAGATTTCCGTCACCTGCATGAAAGACATTCGCAACATCGAGACCGTATTCCTTGCTGTAGTTTTCAATCTTTACGAGGGCTTCTGCTAGTCGAGAGCGTGGCACAACCCCATCCTGAACGAGATAGTCTGGGGATAGGCGTCCAACGGCAGAGAATGCACTTTTACGACCTTTCCAAATAGTCATTCGCTCTGCGTCGTCTTGAGCCACTCTTGTTTCGTAAGCTCCTGTAGTATCGATGAGTCCGCGTAGGGTTTTAAAGTCTTCTTCGACGGCTTCTATTTCGCCTTCCAATTCCACGATCAACAATGCTGCCGCATCTTGTGGGTAACCTGCATTGACGGCCGTCTCAGCAGCTTTGATAGACAGCTTATCCATTATTTCCATAGCTCCGGGCAACATGCCGGAATCTACCACTGCTGATACCGCATGGCCCGCTTTCTCTAATGAGTCGTAGGCGGCGAGAAGTGTGCAATAACGTTGGGGTTGTGGAGTCAGTCTCAGCGTAACTTCCAGGGCTACGCCAAAGAGACCTTCGTTGCCGCAGAAAAATCCCGCGGCGTCTGGGCCTACTGTGTCTGCAGATTCTCCGCCAAGTTCTGCGACTTCACCGTCTGCCAGTACGGCTTTGATGCCTAACACGTGGTTAGCTGTCATGCCATATTTCAAGCAATGAGCGCCGCCGGAATTAAAGGCGAGGTTTCCACCAATGGTGCAGATTTGTTGGCTGCTTGGATCTGGAGCATAATAAAGTCTGTGAGGAGCAGCTGCCTGACTTACCTTGAGGTTGACGGTGCCAGCTTCAACAACGGCAAATCGGTTTTCAGGATCGAGCTTTAGGATCTTGTTTAAGCGATTGAGGGTAATAACCACCCCGCCTTCGACGGGCATGGATCCACCCGAAAGACTAGTGCCGCTTCCGCGTGCCATGAAAGGTACCCCAGCTTTGTGACAGAGCCGCACGGTTTCAATTACCTGATCATGTGTCTCAGGAACGACCACGGCAAGTGGCTCCGACCTGAATGAAGTCAGGCCATCGGTTTCGTACGCAACGAGCTGAGACTTTTTAGTAAAGAGTTGCTTGGGGGGGAAGAGCTGCTCGAGTTGATTGATTAGATCCATTTTGGAGCTCTATCCTCTGAAGCTGAGGATTTCTAATCAAGCCTCTTTGCGTATCATTTATTCGGACACGTTATGTTCGGGAAGCCGGTATTCTAACGATCCCAGTTTCTGCCACCGCGTCGGCCTCCGCCTCCACGACGATCACCACCGCCTCCTCCGCCGCCGCCACGGTATCCACCGCGATCTCCACGGCCACCGCCGCCTCCACCACCGCGTTCACGGTCAAGGGCAAGCTTGATGGCCACTTCGCTCCCTAAGAGCTCTTTGCCATTCAGGTCTTCGATAGCGGTTAAGGCATCGTTCTCACTGGCCATGGTCACAAAACCAAAACCTCGAGAATTACCGGTGCTACGATCAGTCACGACTACGGTTTCCAAAACCGAACCATGACCAAGAAAGAAATCAGAAAGATCTTGCTGGGTTACCGCAAAGTTCAGGTTACCCACATACAGTTTATTGTTCATCGTTTATCTTTGTTTATACTCCGCCTAATATAATTAACCGAAATGAGGGGGCTATCTGCTGGGGAGTTTCTTTTAAAAGAAGTTAATTT
>CALJGU010000190.1 GCA_938075565.1 uncultured Opitutales bacterium
CTTAGATAAGGCGAATAAGCTGACCTTCCTGGCCTTGAAGGTGATCATGGGTTACATGCTCACGATCGGGGTCATCTACTTCATTTTTCGAGATCAATTTATACTTGTGTTTACGGACAACCCAGAAGTGGTCAAAGCAGGACGCTGGATGCTGCTCTTCGCAGCTATTTTCCAATTATTTGATGCACTGTTTATCACCTTTTCGCATGCTCTAAAAGGGGCTGGAGACACCAAGTTCCCTGCCATTGCACTTATGGGGTTCTCAACCGTCGTTCTCTGCGGAGGAGGATACTTTATGGTGAAGTTCTATCCTGAGTTTGGCGCACTTGGCCCCTGGTCGATGACCACACTCTATATTGCATGCCTGGGACTGACTCTGAAAGCTCGCTGGAAATGGGGGCCTTGGCGGAAAATCAATATTTTTGATTAAGCCTCTTTTCTGCTCCTGAGCTAAGATCGCTACTCTCCGTAGGCGCCTGTGAAGTAACTCAGCAATGTCTGGGCTTCATTCTGGGCATTTGCCGAAAGCCACCGTGTAATATCGCCAATTGAGATCAGCCCAAGAATCGACTCTCCTTCTACTATCGGAATATGTCGATGACGCTTATCACTCATATGAGCGAGGGCATCAGTGACCGTGGTTTCAGGTCCAAACGTATCTACTTCATTAGACATAACCTCAGAAACCGGGGTCGTTTCTGCAGGAAGACCGGGCACCACTACTCTTCGGAGGACGTCGCGTTCCGTAAAGATTCCAACTAGCTTACCTTCATCCAAAATAATCAATGACCCCACCTGTCGATGGTTCATTTCTTTCACTGCCTCCATCACGGTAGCCGAGGATTCTAAGGAGAACAGAGACTTGATCTTTTTTTCTGCTAATAAGGTGGAAACTGGAACTTTCATATATTGAGTTTGAAGAAGAAGGTTGGATAGTAGCGTGAATTCACTTGAGTTACAACTAATAAGCCCAATGAAATTTATCAGGCACCTATGAAGTATCGAAGATTCGGGAGAACAGAAATAAACATGCCGGTCATTTCCTGCGGCGGAATGCGCTATCAGGATAAGTGGGACGATGTTCCCTGGGATACGATTCCCGAAAAGGGGCAAAAGAATATTGAGGCCATCATGGCTTATGCACTCGAGAATGGGATTAACCACATCGAAACCGCCCGCGGGTATGGGAGTTCTGAAATGCAATTGGGTTATGCGCTAAAACAATTCCCTAGAGAATCCTTCATCCTACAAACCAAAGTCGCCCCACAAAAGACACAGTCTGAATTCCTCGCCATATTTGATAAATCCTTGAATTACCTGCAGCAGGACTACGCAGACCTGTTTGCCTTGCATGGACTCAATAGTGAGGAGCGTATCGATTTTGCTCTCCGTCCAGGAGGCTGCCTCGAAGCAGCACTAAAACTGAAAGAGGAAGGACGGATCAAACACCTGGGGTTTTCAACCCACGGCTCTACCAAGGATATCGTAAAAATCATCAATACAGGCCAATTTGATTACGTGAACCTTCATTGGTATTTCACAAACCAGTTGAATGAGGCAGCGATCGAAGCTGCTACTCAGCAAGATATGGGCGTATTCATTATCAGTCCTAGCGACAAGGGTGGACATCTTTACAAGCCGCCTCAAAAGCTCGTCGACTTATGTGCTCCCCTTCACCCCATGGCTTTCAATGATCTCTTTTGTCTGGCAGACCCAAGAGTCCACACACTGAGCTGTGGTGCAGCTGAACCTTCGAACTTCGACATTCATATAGAGGCGGCAGAACAGCTTGACGATGCATCAGCAACGATTGCTCCGGCTCTCAGCCGTATTCTAGAGGAAGTTAAGAAAATCGGCGGTCCGGATTGGTACGACACCTGGTACCACGGCATTCCAGATTGGAACGAATTGCCACAGAAGATTAACGTGAAGGACATTGTCCGACTCTGGACCTGGGCTAAGGCTATAGACATAGTAGGCTTTGGCCGCTGGCGCTACAATATGATGAGTGCAGATGATATTTGGGTACCTGGAAATCCAGTTGTGGATTTTGATAAGACAGAAATGCTTACCCACCTAAAAGGTAATCCTTACAGCGAAAAATTGATTGAAATCCTACATGAATCTCGCGAGCTGTTCGCGAAGAAAGAGGCGAATGCCTAGTTCTGGCCGGAGAACGTAAGGATTTTCCTCGGGCCAGGAAACAAAGCTTTCAGACCCTACTGTATAAAATTCTGCGCGATACCTAATACGCACCGCTCGGCATTTAGCCCAGGATCAATAATCAAGGCCCCTACCCCAGGCACACGCTGACACAGGTTATCGATCTCTTCGGGAGCCATTAACATAAAGCTAGTAGACAACGCATCAGAAAGCACTCCACTGGGCGCCCAGGCCCACGCTCGCCTGTTAGTGTCCAATACACTTTGTGCCTTTACATCTAGAATGTGCGCACCTTGAACCGCCAAACTGGAGCCACTCAAGGACAAGTCCTTCAACTCAATCTCTTGCGGAAACTCATCGGCCCCAATGGAAATGGGCCATCCTCCCTTCCCTTTTCGACTTCCCCTGGCTACCACGCTGCTGGTGCCTGAGTGAATCATGAGGGAATCAATTTCCCAATCCTGGAGGTGCTCCACAACACGATCCAAAGCAAAACCTTTCCCGATACCTCCAAGATCAATATTCAGATTTGGCTGTTTAAAGAAAACGGTCTTCCTATCAGCGTCCATTTCTAACCAACTCGCCACATCGGGTTTCTCACCTTGATGGGCTGCCTCCATAAAATAATCAAAGGCAACGCTGAATCGGCCCTCAGTCAGAATCTCCAAGTCCAGGGCGGTCAAAAGACAATCCCAAGTTTCCTCAGTCACTCGAACCGGCTCCTGAGACCCTTTCTTGTTCAGAATATCAATATCGCTCCCTTCACGAAATCGGCTAAGAAGATTCTCCAACCGATCGATTTCCTGGAAAGCGGCCGTGGCTGCCTTTCGGGCATACTCCTGCGTTTGCCCAGCAATTGAGATTTCAAACCATGTATTCATGGCCTGGTGACGAAAGTCGTGAACCTTTTCCATCATCTATTAGGGAACTGCTTATCCCACAACTCCATTTCAATAAAAATCAAAAGAAATACACTCTCTCGCAGACCACGCAATTCTGACATGTAAGCCGTCTCGTCCAATTCCGGAACTTCCTGATCTCCTAAAAAGCTAAACACCTGGATCACTGCTTCAGACCCCTCAGGCAGTTGCTCCCAGTACCCAACATTGGGATACTCCCTAAGATACCACGGCAAGGGCCAATACTCCATACCCGCTATGTCGATACGCATGTCCTTTCCATCTGGATGCAACTGGGACAATCGCTCGATACGTTCGACAAGATTCAGCAGGTCAGGAGATGTATGACTGTAGACAAATGGATTCCTCGGATCTGCAGAAAAGCGAAAGCTTAGCAACCAGGTTTGGCGCAAGGAGTGCCCCAAAGAAAACAGAAGCACAACGACCAAGATGGCATGGACAAGAATAGAGCGAAGCTTGCCCCACAAGTACACCCAACCCATGCCGGCCAACAAAATCCAGCACACCAGAAAATTCAAAACCAACCAGGGTGTCTTGTAGGAGATGATCGAATACAAAACGGTTGTTACTATGGTATAACTAGCAATGAACCGAAAGAAGGGTAAGCGAGCAGCTTCTCTTTCCTTTTCAACGAAGGCCTGCCACAGGCCTGCCATCGCTAACAACAATATCCAAATCTGCCCCCAATACCCGACAGGCGTTCGTTCCCCCACGATCAACCCCAGATAATAATACCAGACATCTTCATGGCCTAGCTCGGTCTGATAATTGAAATAAGTAAGAATCGAATCCAAGGGGCCCCGCCAATAGGTGAAAAATGCCGAATAAAAGAGAACCGATACAAGGGTGCCGCAGAGCAATCCAGCTCCTAGTCCTTGCAAGCCTTGCTTGGATTTCAGCCAATCCAGCTGATCTCGCCAATCTTTCCCAAAGGAAACCAATAGAGCGATCGCCGCTGCAGCCAATACCAGGACGACGGTCTCCCTCGTGGCGTGCAAAAATCCAGCCATCACCCCCGTCCAGATGGCAAAGCGCAGGTTTTTCTCCTCAAAGAAACGCCACACAAAATATAGAAAGAGCAAAGAGAACAGAACAAAGACAGATTCGTGGATAAAGTACCGGCTATAATACACCATTGGAGGTGAAACGGCCGCAAACACTAGCGCAACGAAGCTGGCATCCCTACCGGCCAGAGTCCGAAACATGATAAAGACTAAAACCCCTAATCCGCCAGCCAGCGCAGTAAGCCAGCGCAGACTGCCTTCAGTAAGCCCATCGCCACCCATGGCATCTGCCAAAACCACAACCGGAATAGACAGATACCGTAACAACGGACCATGATAGTGACCGGGATCAAAATGCACATCCTCACCAGCCAAACTCTGCTGGATCATCACTCCGTTAACCGCTTCATCGGTGTGCATGGGCTTCTGTCCAAGATCAATGAAACGCAGATAGAATCCCGCCCAAACAACTAGGCCGAGGATGACTAATATACTGATACGCTTCATTAGCTAACCACTAAGTAGGCCTCGGGCACGCGTTTCAATCTCCGAAATCTCACTAAAGAAGAGTTTTTACTACCATTTGGCTCGGGGAATTAAGTATCCAGTTTCTGTGGAAACCCTGAAATAGGTGAAAAATCCCCGGAATCTTTAGCAAGAATCACTTATGAAGTGGACAAGCCCCTGAGATTTCCTTCCATAAGTCTCTACCCTGGTTCTCAAACAATCTTTCTATCCATCCGTATTTTCTAATAATCGATCCAAGCTCCAAGAGGATTCACAGCTGCTTTAGCTGTGTCCGCGCGGATCTCATCTCTAACAATCACAAAAAACCATTAATCAAATATGAGTAATGACACTGACAATGGCATAGCGCCAAACGCAAATCGGCTACTATGGGCCGGATTTCTTGCGATTCTTGCAGCCGGAATAGGCTTTGGTGTCCGCGGAGGCATCCTGGCAAACTGGGCGGCCGACTTCGGATTCACCGGTGCACAACTTGGCGCCATTGGCGGTGCCGGCTTCACGGGATTCTGCTTCAGCATTATCATTGGCGGTATGATCGTTGATAAAATCGGGTATGGCAAACTCGTCCTAGCCGCATTTGTATTTCACGTCGCTTCCGCGCTGGTTACCTTCGGTGCTACGGGCGGACAAGAGCAAATGACCGCCTATAGATTCCTCTATTGGGGAACCTTTATATTTGCTCTGGCAAACGGAACCCTGGAAGCGGTAGCGAATCCTTTGGTATCTACGCTGTTCCCCAAAAACCGCACACACTACCTCAACATTCTGCACGCTTCATGGCCAGCAGGTTTAGTTATTGGTGGTCTCATCGGATGGACGATGGGCGGAGAAGGAGGATTCAGCTGGAAAATCCAACTCGGTCTATTCCTCATCCCAACCATTCT
>CALJGU010000191.1 GCA_938075565.1 uncultured Opitutales bacterium
CTGCTAATTTCCTTCGTTACCTTGTTATGTTGGTGTCGCTATGCTTCGAAACTCACAAGTGTTCGTCGAGGTGTCGCCTCTGGCTTGGTAGTTTCCTTCTGTTCAAAATCACGTCGCTGCTGGAAACGTTTGTTTCCGCCCATTGAGAACCCCAACTTCAGAAGGGGACTGTGACAGTCAATCTCCCCTGCACATCCTCCGGCGCCTTAGTCAGAATGGTATTGGCCGCGAAGGTGGGTTCGGAGCCTATGAAGTAATCTTCCTCGGTCAGGTTCTCAAGACTGAGCATGGCTTTCCACTTGTCTGTTTCGTAGCCGATGTTGGCATTGAACACCGTTGAGGAGTCGATACGGATATTGCGATCATAACTGGAGTAATAGGCACTGCTGTGAACAGCTCCTATGGAGAAGGCCCAAGGTCCATCGAGTGAACTCGCTATAAAGAGCTTTACGGTTTGTTCCGGAGCGCCCGGGACGATAAGGTTGGGGTTATTCGACGGATTGCTTCCTTCTGGGGTGAAGCCACCGACGCCTCCGGAGAATTGGTGCAGAAGGCTACCTCCTGCTAAAGCGATTCCGATCTCGTCGTTGTTGGCACCGGTAGGATCGGCGAGTCCATAGGGCATAGATCGAAATCCAAGGGAACTGGTTCGCTTCGTTTCACGATCACCAAAGGAGGCGATGATCGTGGTGTGCTCAGTCGCTTCGTAGGCAACTTCTATTTCCAGACCTTCTGATTCGTAAGGATTGGAAGTGCTGGTGCGATCGTTGAAGGCGGATTGTTCCCACTCGTAGGCGGCGAGGGTGGCGTAGAAACGATCATCAGCTGTGGCAAGTTTCAGTCCTATTTCCTTTAGTTTAGAATCCCCGAAATTCTCATCTCCAAGTATGGCACCACCTTGAAGAGGAACGTGGGTCGTTGCTTCTTGAAGGGCTGCATAGAGGCTTAACTGATCATTGATCTTGATCGTGGGGTTGAGACTCCAATTAAAGAAGCTGTCGTTGCCACTGGTCGAGTTAGCAGCTATGTCTGTTGGGCCAGAGGGGATTTTTGCTTCAAAGTCCACACTGTCCCAGCGAACGCTGCTTATGAGTGAGAAATGTTTACCAAGGTTGAGTAGGGCGGATGCAAAGGTTCCCAGTTGTGTGAGTTCGGATTCCGCCGCATGGCCTCCGGGGCCACTAGCTCCAAATCCACCTCCCCAATAATTATCGCCACTAATGGGATCTTGTTGTGCACCCGATAAAAATACGGTGTTGGGAGAGACTTCACTCTGAGTAATATCGCGTCGTCCAAACGGCTCTGACCAGAAATCCTGAAGCTGAATGGCATCTGTAAAGCGGGCTTGAACGCCATACTCTAACTTAATGTTGGAATCTTCATTGATCTCAATGCTAGTTGTTGCTGATAACCGATCATCAATAACTGTTTGTTCGGATCGAAATGCGTATTGGTAGGAAGACAGTTTGTCGGTCTTAATGTCTTCAATGAAAAGTTTATTGGTGAGTTTAGTTGTATCCGAAAGGTAATGTTCCAGATCAGCAAAAATCATGTGGTCTTCAGAGTCCGCAAAATCTGATGGATCGGATAGGACTTGGTTACCGTTTATCTTCTCAGTGAATACAGAGCCGCCTGTGCGGAAGTAATCCTGAGTATACAGATATCCACTGGTTGTTGGTGAAATATCCACTGGAAGCCCCTCGTAGATCGCTGCGCGCACTTCGGGATCACTTAAGTTTTTTAGCGATGAAAGCTGAGCTGAAGAAAGAGAAGTAGACTCAACTATCGATGCCGGAACGACCAAGGCGCGGAATTCAGCATTGTTGTCCAGCAGGTTTCTATCCGCGACTCCTCCCAGGCTGGAGCGAATAATATTTAGCGGCTCACCAATGACATATTCACCGTTATCAATCAGGTTTTGAGAAGGACGGTTCCAACCGGCGTTTTCGTTGGATCTAAATTCGTAATACTCGGCTCCGGCAAACAAGTAGGTGTCTTCCGAGAGTTGCATTTTGATGGCCCCATAGAGAGATACGAAATCATTGCCGATGCGATCGTAGTAGGAGTCGGCTTCTTGAACGGTTAGGGAAACTCGGTAGGCAGCAGGCTTGTCACCCATAAGAAAGGGGCCGCCTTTGTCGATCTGCAGATTATAGAGATCATTGGATCCTATCTGGAATTTTACTGATCCCCTGGAAACATCGAAGAAAGGTGACTTGGGAACCATGTTCACGTAGCCACCCACGTGACTCGGAGTGAATTGAGCCGGGGCAGGGCCCTTTACGACTTCTAAAGCCTCCAGAGCACCAAAGGAAGTGGGCATTTCATTTCGCTGAAAGGCACGCAGCATACCGTTAAAGTAAATGCCCCCTTGCCAGCCACGCAGAACAGGCGCTCCAGCGATTCCATAGAAGTTATACCGTTCCGTGCCGGCTCCGATCTTTTGTAAGTCATCAAAGTCCTTGATCTGGAACTGCTCCATTGTTTCCGGGGACAGGACCATGACAGACCTGGGAATCTCGAGAAGCTTCATGTCTTCAAAGAAGGCGGAGCTCACGCTACGATCAGTAGGAAGCAGGGAATCAGAGAGTTCTTGAGATACTTCCTCTGTGATGAACTCATCGAGATCGAGTATCGGGCCATCCAGTTCGTTGGACTGGGCAGCAGATTGAAGGGAGAGGACGAGAAATGGAACCAGGTTCCAGGCAAGCGTAGTTTTCTTAAACATCTTCGGCAATTTCGCGGGCACGACTCGAGAGGTTGGTGTTGAAAAAAAAGTCTACCCAATAGAGATACAGTCAACTAACAAGCCTATTATCTCTTAAAGTTTCAAACGCCTTCATATGAACTAATTTAAGAAATTCTTATTTCAATAATTTGTAAGCGGCCAGATGGCGTGTTCAGCTCACCTGAAGGCTAAACCCAACATGCGCGATTGGCTGCGTTCTAGGCTTCAACGCTTTTGGTCACGTAGCGACCTACGCTCCCGTGCATCGTTGAAACATACGCCTTGCCACTCATCACATCTTGAATTTTTGAATCCTTTAATTCGTCGCGGGCATCGACCGATTGTAATAAAGTCCCAGCTTGGTTTTTGAACTGTAGGAGCGGGTTTACCCCGCGATCTTTGGATAGCCTTTGAACAATCGGGGAATTACCGAGGCGCCGAGTGACGATACCTCAAAAAGCGAAGCGTAGAATAACGACCCCTCCTACGGTTACTTCACCGTAGATTTCAGGAACTCAATCAGATCCTTCACGTTCTTTTCAGACCAATGAGCATAGCTGGGCATCGTTTGAGCCAGGGGATTGGTCTTCTGGGGATCTTTGAGCATTCCGCGAAAGTAGGCTTCGTTGCTGACGGCAAAGATCGATAGTAACTTGAGTGGTCGGGTGGATTTTTTCCCACCCAGGATTCCATTGCCAGTATGGTGGCAACTGGCGCAACTATCCAAATACAGGTTGAGTCCTCGCTGGGCTGGCTCGCCCATGTCGTGGTCTGCCCAACCTGCTAAGGCATCCTCTTTTTTAACAACGACCAATTCAACGAGCCCCCAAGGGTTTTTATGGGAGGGGTCGAGCAGGCCTTCAGGGTTTTCGATGTTAATAATGTGGGGTCCCCATTCTGGATGCTCAATGGATGTGAGCCAACCGTTGAGCGCTTGTCCTTCCACCTCTAAGACGAAGTAGGGTCGGGCGGATTCGATCACTTCCTGTGTAAATATAGATTGGTAGTTGTCAGAACAATTTGTGAGGAGGAGGTCATTCTCGCCTACTGGTTGGAGCTTATCTAAAGCGTCTTTCAGGTATACGATGGTGGTTTCTTTTTCCTCTCCATTGGCTTCGAAGCTTAGCATCTTCGTCGCCTTAGGAAGGCTAGTAATTTGATCACCTGTAATCTCGGAGCTGATCTTTTCTCCGTTTTCTACGACTGTCATGGTGAGCGTTGAGCTCAGCGGGGCTTTCAGTTTGCTGCAGCCACTAAGAAGGATCGCAGTTATAGATGTAGCAGTGAAGCTCAGGATTTTGGCGCGCATGTATAGATGAATGCTGCAAACAAGTTCATTGTCGAGAATCTCCATTCATGCTAGCGATAGACTAATAAATAAATATGTCGCAGTTATGTAATGCATTTCAGGATACTTTCTGGCCTCGTTTAAAGTGGCCAGATTTCGCTTCTATGCCCGCAAGGGAAAAGGTGGTGATTGTGTTTCCGCTCGCTGGATTCTCTGATTGGGGAGAAGACTTCCCGTTGGATCGGGAAGAGCAGGTTTCGATGTCTGTTTTAAAAGAAGCTAGTCAGCAGTTGCATCCTTCTGCGCCGCATTTAGTGCTTCCTCCATTCCGATTTGTGACTGGACCCAAGGCATCAGCGGCGTTTGCGATGGATCCGGATGAGGTGTTTGAGGCCATTGCGGAAATCGTAAGAGATGTTAAGGCGAGTGGGTTTCGAAAAGTGGTTTTCTACAACTCAAGTCCTTGGAATGAAGATCTTGTCGACGCAACTGCACGCGATCTGCGAATAAACCTCGGTATGCAGACTTTCTGTATCAACCTTTCCGGGCTTGGGATTGATTTGTCTGCGGAGCTCTCTGACTCCGTTTTATCAGAAGCTGCAGGAAGATTGTCCTCATTGATAAAAGAAGTAGCGGCAAAACCTGGCCTGGCAAACGATGGTAAGATTCCGGAACAGGAAGGAGACCTACAATGAGTTATCCTGCATTTCGAGAACGATACCTAGCTGCCATGAGTTTAGCCCAGATTGAGGTTCTACCCAATAAGGCATCCATTCCGGTTGTGATCGGGACTGGTTCCATTGAGCAGCATGGCCCTCATTTACCCGTGGCTGTCGACACACTGCTTGCTGAAACCTTTCTTACTAGATCCTTATCCATACTGCCAGACGATACTCCGCTATTAGTGGGACCTCTAATCACCTACGGCAAAAGTAATGAGCACACTGGGTTTCCTGGAACCTTGGCTATTTCTAAAAAAACCTTACGGCGCCAGTTGATGGCGATTGCCCAACAATTATCCCTATGGGGATTTAAGGTCATGCGTGTTGCCAACTTCCACGGCGGAAATACCTCTGTCATCGACTACACGCTTCGGGAAATAGAGGACAGATTCGAGATATCTGCGCAAAGGCTTCAGCCGAAATTTGAAATGGATTTGTCTGAACAAGAGGCTCTTTACGGGTTTCATGCCGGAGAGGTGGAAACTTCATGGATGCTCGATATCTGGCCTGAGTCGGTCGATATGTCGAAAGCGACATGCGAATATCCTGCCTCGATTGATGACTCTGGTGAGCTTCGTCCTGAAGACGCACCCGCTACCTTTGGCTGGGCCTCCTGCGATGTATCCAAGTCGGGTGTCATGGGAGATGCGACTAAGGGAACTGTGGAGAAAGGGAAGCGGTGGATGGAGGTGTGCTGCCGTGCGTTGGCGGAAGAGCTGCTTAACATAGCCAAATAATTCCGCTCCTTTCTGGAGACACGCGCTTGGTCGGCCTGCAGGAAACTCAATTTTAGCGTTTGAAATCGTGTAGGGTCCCGTTCCAATGGGGATATGATTTTTAATGTCGACGATACACGCATTGCCGGAATGCGGCCTCTTTTGCCTCCGGCTATCCTAATTGAAGATATTCCATTGTCTGAGACGGTCAGATCCCAAGTGGCTGCTTCCAGGGATACAATCTCGCGCGTTTTTGGCGGTGAAGATGATCGCCTGGTAGTTGTGACTGGTCCTTGTTCAATTCACGATGTGGATGCAGCTATTGAGTATGCCGAACGCCTCAAACCAATCGCGGAGGAGTTGGATGATTCGTTGCTCGTCGTTATGCGCGTCTACTTTGAAAAACCAAGGACGGTTGTCGGATGGAAAGGTCTGATTAATGATCCATTCATCGATAACAGTTTTCAGATAAATAAGGGTTTGCGCATGGCGCGCGGTTTGTTGCTGAAGATTGCTGAAATGGGTCTCCCTTGCGGTACTGAATTTCTCGATACGATCACACCACAATTCATCGCTGATCTTATCGCCTGGGGCGCCATCGGCGCTAGAACTACCGAAAGTCAAATCCACCGTGAGCTTGCTTCAGGACTTTCGATGCCGGTGGGTTTCAAGAACGGATCTACAGGTAATGTGAAAATTGCCGTTGACGCTATCCGCTCCGCCGCTGAGGAGCACTGGTTCGACTCCGTGACCAAGCAAGGTGTTGCTGCTATTTTTCAAACCAGCGGAAATCCGGATTGCCATCTTATTTTGCGTGGTGGCACGAACACGGGACCTAACTTCGATACGGAATCCGTTGCCGAAGCAACAGAGCTATTAAGTAGCTCGGATACCAACCCTCATCTGATGATCGATTGCAGCCATGCTAACAGTGGTAAGGATCACCAAAAGCAAGTAGAGGTTTCCGCTGATGTGGCCAAGCAGGTCGCCGGAGGCAATCAGAACATTTGTGGCGTAATGCTCGAGAGCCATCTCAAAGAGGGGGCACAGAAATACGTAGCCGGTCAATCCGAGTATGGTCTAAGTATTACCGATGCCTGTATGTCTTTTGACAATACCATACCCGTTTTACGGGAATTGGCCGAGGCTGTTCAAAAGCGACGTGCGTAAAGAGCGAGAAGGAGTAAGAGGTCAGTCAATGTCTCATTCGATTTTCCAGACCCTGTAAATCTTGCTGTGAGTATCCACCTCGGATGGCACGCTCAGAAATGCGCTTTCAACCGTGGCAGTTACCGGTTCGCCAGCCGCTTCCCAGTCGGTTGGGATCATGTATCCTGTGGGGACATCCGCAGACCGAGAATCGGTGTTCAGGGAGTTGACTCCTGGTATCAGCTTTCTGGAAAAACATTTCACATCGGATGTTTCGATGAAGGAAATGGCGGCATTGGCAGGGCTTTCCAGTACTCAGTTCAATTTACGATTTCGGCAGCTGCTTCGTATGACGCCCACTGCTTACTTAATGACTCTGCGTTTGGATCTGGCTCAGCAGTTGTTGAATACCACTGAACAGGCCATTGCAGCGATCGGCACATCGGTTGGGTTCTACGACCAGAGTCAGTTTACCAAAGTCTTCAAAAAGCACACAGGAGTTACTCCAAAAGCTTATCGACAGCGATTTCGTTAATGCGTCAAAATCTACCAAAATTTAAATAGAGAATACTATACCCTTTAAACCACATCTCTATAATATCCTTTGTATGTCTTTTCGTCTTCCCATTTCTATCCTGGCTATGTGCGCGCTCATATCCGGTTCATTGCAATCCGCAGAGGAGGTATCTTTCAATTACGACATTCGCCCGATTATGTCGGATACTTGTTTTCTCTGCCATGGCCCTGATGAAACAACACGTGAAGCAGGTCTACGTTTAGATATCCGTGAGGAGGCCATCGCCGAAAGAGACGGAGAAGCAGCGATCATTCCTGGAAATGCAGAGGATAGCCTAATTACATGGATGATCAATGCTGACGATGAGGAGGACATTATGCCGCCACCGTCTCATCCCCGTGCGCTTACATCTGAAGAGAAGGATTTATTCCGCCGTTGGATTGATCAGGGAGCCAAGTATGAAAAGCATTGGTCATTCATTTCACCGGAAGCGGAAGTACCTAGCGATATATCAGATTCTGATTGGCTAGAGAATCCCATCGATGCTTTTGTGCTGAAGCGCTTAGATGAAGAAGCACTTGGTCATGCAAAAGAGGCCGATAAAACTACGCTGATTCGGCGAGTCACTTTTGATTTAACGGGTCTGCCGCCAACCTTGGATGAGATCGATGCCTTTTTGGCCGACAAGCGTCCCGATGCCTACGAACGCCTGGTGGACGATCTGATGAACCGCGTCACTCATGCCGAACGTTTAACCAATGAGTGGATGGATGTGTCCCGCTTCTCAGATTCGCATGGTTATAGTCAGGACTTCATTCGGGACATGTCACCGTATCGCGATTGGGTGATCGAGGCCTTTCATGAAAATAAGCCGTTTGATGAGTTTGTGGAATGGCAAATGGCGGGAGATTTATTACCCAATGCCACGCGTAATCAAAAACTGGCGACTGCATTCCTGCGACTTCATCCGCAGAACACTGAAGGAGGCATCGTAAACGAGGAATTCAAAGTTGAGTATGCGGCTGAGCGCGTGCAAACAATTGGAGCCGCTTTCATGGGCATGACTATGGAGTGCTCACGTTGCCACGACCACAAGTACGATCCCATTTCTCAGAAAAATTTCTACGAGCTATTTAGCTTCTTCAATAATGTCGATGATTCCGGCCAGATCAGCTACGAGCCTACAGACATGCCGGTTCCGACCATGCTGCTTCCGACGGAAGAAGAAAACTCGCAGCTCAACGCTTTAGATCGAAAGATTATACAACAAGAGGCTCAGATGGTTACTATTCGCGAAGGAGCAGCTAGTGACTACAAAGATTGGCAGAAGAGCTCAGATGATTACAGGGCAGATTTGTCAGCCGAAGATGCACTGGTTGCACATTTCCCACTGGGTCGAGGCGACAGTACGACGGCCATTTTCAATGATGTAGATCCTGATGGGAAAGGATCAGTTCTATTTGGAGCTCAGGCGAATATTAAAGAAGGCCCTGAATTAATATTTAAGGAGAGCCCAGAGGGAGTAGGAGTTGAAGTAAATGGTGACGACGCAATTTATTTCCCCTCCGCAAATTTCTTCGGGCGCTCAACGCCGTTCACAGTTAGCGTGCAGGCCACGATACCAGAAGCGGTGCAGGAAGGTACCCTCTTTCATTTTAACAAGGCTGGGATTCTTTATAACTACAAAGGCTGGGAGGTATCCCTTCAGGATGGGCATTGGGATGTGCGTATGGCTCATACATTTCCCTACAACGCCATTCAACTGATCAGTGAAGCGCCGGTTAAAAAGGACGTTTGGCAAACCGTGCTGCTAGCTTACGATGGGAGTTCAAAGGCATCCGGATTGAAACTCTATGTCGATGGAGAGCCGGTCGCCATGCGTGTTGAGCGCGATAACCTTT
>CALJGU010000192.1 GCA_938075565.1 uncultured Opitutales bacterium
GTCGGTCCAGATTCGGGGTCTTTACTTCGGGGTTCTTCAGACCAATCGTAAACCAGTGTTGTTGATCAGATGTGATCCAAAGTACATTTGGGCGTTTCGTATCGCTCATGGAGTCAGGAGCATGAAATGGCGAATGGTCAGGTCAATTCCGGAAGCGAGTACCCTTTTATTTCCATTTGGCAGCTTATGGAATCGATCTTACCAAACTCACATTGATGACCGAGAGAGTAGCTGCTCTCTTCATTGTCTTGTTGGCAAACTTGCTTCGAGCACTTCGCGTGGTGCAGTATGGGTGTACTACATTATGTTATTCTTTCCACAACTTGCTTGGTCCTGGATTGCTCTCAATACGTCTTTCAGCTTAGGTTTATTGATCGCTGAAGAGTCAAAATCCGTTAATAATTAGTAATTTCTGAGGCTTTGTATGATCATAAGCTGTATTGTCAGAATGCAGACCTTTTGATTAAGTGAATATTTTCCCATGTCTCCCTATCAAAAATTCATTTCTTGGGTTTCTGGATCTTTTCCTCCCTCAATAGCTACTCCATTGCGACGTAGGTATTGTCGCATGTTTCACCACAAGCTCTGGTTGCTTGGTCAAGTGCGCTTCGGTAATCTCCGTCGTTTTGAGCCTCTGGACGACATGTTTGGTTGGGATACCGGGACTGTCATCGATCGTTATTACATGGAGGATTTTCTGGCTAAGTACTCCAAAGATATTCAGGGAGAAGTGATGGAAGTGGGGCATGATATGTATACCGTGAAGTTTGGCGGGGACCGGGTTACCAAGTCTGATGTGGTACATTATGTTGAAGGTAATCCTCAGGCAACGATCGTAGCTGATTTGTCAAATGCGGCCAACATCCCATCGAATTCCTTTGATTGTATTATTATAGTCCAGACCTTGCAAATGATCTACGATGTCAAAGCAGCGGTTAAGGAATTGTACCGTATCCTCAAACAAGGAGGTGTTGTTTTAGCGACAACTAACGGGACCTCAAAAGTTGGGCTTTTTCTTGGGGTAGATGATTGGGGCACTTTCTGGCATATGACGGCTCAATCTTCTCGAATGATGTTTGAGGAAAATTTTGGATCAGATGCAGTTTCAATACAGCCATATGGAAATCTCATAGCCTGCGTTGCCTTTTTGCATGGTATGAATGTAGAGGATTTGACAAAAAAGGAAATCAATTATGTCGACCAACGATACGAAGTAATTATTGGTATTCGGGCGACAAAACCTTTGAACAACGAATAGATACAGGAGGACATATCATGGCTAACACAGGAGACTCAATCAAGGCTAAGAACGCCGGTTGGTCGTTTGGAGGTGACGTTTGCGATACTTTTGATGAACATGTTTCGAAGTCCGTTCCACTTTATGATGTTGGGCATGACCTTATATTGAAAGTTTCGGACTTCTTTATTAACGATGAATCTCTATGTTATGAGCTTGGATGCTCGACTGGTAAGTTAACGCATGCTCTTGCGAAGCTTAATGAGCATCGAAAGGCCAAAATTATCGGGATAGACATAGAGGAACCCATGGTCGCTAAAGCGGAAGAGCGCTGCGCAGACCTGACAAACGTCAAGTTCAAGTCGGCCGATATTCTCGAGCTCGAACTAGAGAAATCAGACCTGATTATCTCTTACTATACCGTTCAGTTTATGAAGCCCAAGAATCGGCAGCTCATATTCGACCGAATATACGAATCCCTTAATTGGGGAGGCGCTTTGTTACTCTTTGAAAAAGTACGCGGGCCAGATGCACGTTTTCAGGATATGATGACAACCATATATACCGACTACAAAATCGATCAGGGATATTCATCTGATGAAATTGTAGGCAAGACCCGCAGTTTAAAAGGAGTTCTCGAGCCTTTTTCGTCTCAGGGTAATATCGACCTTATGAAGCGTGCCGGATTTGAGGATGTAATGACCGTTATGAAATACGTCAGCTTCGAAGGCTTTCTTGCGATTAAGTGATTACGGTAACTCCCTGATCCGCAGATTGCGGAATTGAATAGGGGAGCCTTCGCTTTCCAGGCAGATGTATCCGCTTGATGGATCGCAGTCAGTACCTCCTGACACTTCTTCTCCATTTACCCAGAGGCGAACCACTCCGTTTTCAGCCCGAATGTAATACTGGTTCCATTCACCGTGACCGTTACTTAGCTGCTTGATTGGAAAACTGCGACCGGGTGTTGCACGGCCAACAATTTCAAATTCACCATGACCAAAATCTTTGGTTACCGGTCTTTGGTCGGGGACGGTTGAAATGGGTGGGAAGGGCGTCATGGTTGCGCGAACTGGGAATATATCTCCGTGCGTCGTGAACCAGTCTGTGGGTTCACCACGTGCTTTCGCCTGTTCGGTGAATCCGTGATCGAGCATCTGGATTTCGATTCCATCTGGTAAGGGCGGTCCTGGGTTGTCAGGACTTAACAAACGGTTGATGGAATCCTCGCTGGTCCAAATAAATACGCCTGAGTTTCCTCCTGCTTTTTGATGCATCCATTCCACCTCGAGCTCGAAGTTTGTAAACATCTTGTGCGTGCGAATAACGCCGATAGGCTGTCCTGCGCATTGGAGAAGGCCGTCTTCCCACGCCCAGGTGTCCTCCCCAGTGTTCACATAAGAAAAATCTTTCTCAGTGAGTGGACGCCAGTCGGATTGGATAGTATCGCTACACCCTGAGAAGGACAGGAGCGCGATCGTCGAGATGAGAAGTTTGGTCATCATTTGCTCTCTTTTAGGCTCTTCCGCGAAACTCGTCCATGAGCGTTAGTATGTCCTCTCGAATCTCGAAGAGTTCTTTACTAACCCGTTTGCTGATTTTTAGAGGGATATAGGATTGTTCGATTGCTAGCGCTAAAAATTCCTGGGCCTTGTGGAGATGATTGAGTGCCCGTTTGAGGCTGGCGGTGGTGAATGCCGGTGATTTTAGGCCGCGACCATATGCAAGGCTGTTCAATGGTCCCGCCAATTTTACGGCCGTCATCTGGTATTCAAAAATCAGCTTGGCCAACCTCTCATCTGTTTTTTCATCTGGTTGAGCTTTAATATCTCTTCCGAGTGCAATCGCGTACTCAAAGCATTTGTGTTGGAGAGGATGCCGAATGTCTCCGTTGTCCGTGCGTATCCAGTCTTTACCTTCGGTTAATGGATCCGGTGTGAGTTCCTCTTCCTCCATCGCACTTTGAGCTTCCTCCCAATCAATTGGCCTCTCGTTCTCAGCGTCGCTTTCAGTCCAACCCATTTCGTTGGCTATGATTTCTTCGCTATCTTCCTGATCGCTGTATTTATCTATCAACTCCACATACTTGTCGGTCAGTGCGTCAGACTCTTTCAAAAAGTGTTCATAGTCGTGTTCGTTCCAGTCATCTTTTTCGTAATCAACGTTCTCTTTTGCCTGGTCCAGCGCCTGATCTATTTTGTCCATAAATCCAGAAAAGCCGTCCATGGCTTCTTTTGCCCGCTGGCGATCTTCCTCGTCGGTCAACTGCCAATCCGGGGTTGAAATACTAAGTTCGTAGTCTGCGGATTCGATGACGACTCGGCCGTTGCCCATACTGAACCATTCCAGATAAAGAGAGTTGCTCATGTGTTCGGGAGGGCGTTCACCTTGCTTGATCATCTTGTAAGCTTCCTCAAATGGGATATCGAATACGCGGACTTTTCGGGAGGCAGTTAGGTCGCCGATGCTGCCTTCTTGAACTACAAAAAGACTCCTTGGGTCAGGCAGCGGATCAATTTGCCCTTTGTTTTCAAAGGTAAGCAATGTGCCTGCAAGGTCCTTGCAAGCATTCCCCTTCAAATCTAAAAGAATCGGGTCCTTGATACCCTCGAACCAAATACGTCCTCGCACGGCTCCTTTTTCGCGATTGTCAATTTCACCGCGAACGACGTGTGTATCTATGCGCCATGCCATATAATTGATTTATCAGCCGTAGAGTCTTCGTCAAAAGCTTTTCGTTATCCATACCATGACCTCTTCTGCTAGTTGAAATCATTGAGCGATTCAGAATTGACCCTTGGGTAGCAGTTTTCAAGCTACAGAGTTTATAATTATGAATGACCCAGCCCAAAAACTTCGCGACTTTCAGCCCGCCAAAGAATTCTTCGTCGGTATCGATTCCGATGGCTGCATTTTCGACAGCATGGAGATTAAACACCAGGAGTGTTTTGCTCCTATGTTTATCAAGCACTGGAACCTGCAGGCAGGGAGTAAGTTTGCTCGCGAAGTGTGGGCTTTCGTAAACCTTTATTCGAAGACACGCGGTGCCAATCGTTTCCCTGCGCTGGTGCGGGCGATTGAATTACTTGGAGCTCGTCCACAAGTGCAAGCTCGTGGAATTCAGATGCCGAATCTGGATGCCTTGAATGAATGGATTGCTCGTGAGTCCAAGTTGGGCAATGCAACGCTTAATGCCGAGGTGGCTGGTGGTAATGATGGTCTTGCTCCGGTTAAAGTCTGGTCCGATGCAGTGAATGCTCAAGTCGCTGACATTGTGCATGGAGTTCCTCCCTTCCCATTGGTTCGTGAGACGCTGGCAAAGATCAACGAGAAGGCCGATGCCATGTGTATCAGTCAAACACCCTGCGATGCACTCGAGCGTGAGTGGGGTGAGCATGGCATTAGTGGCTTTGTAGAAATGATTGCTGGCCAGGAAATGGGCACAAAGACCCAGCACCTCGATATAGCAGCGAAAGATAAATATCCTTCAGACAAGATTTTGATGATCGGGGATGCACCTGGTGATCAGAAGGCAGCCAAGGGAAACAATGCATTATTCTACCCTATCAATCCTGGTGGTGAGGAAGCCTCCTGGGAACGCCTGCACGATGAGGCCTTGGATAAATTCTTTGCCGGTGAGTATGCCGGAGCATACGAGGATCAGTTGAATGCCGAGTTCCAGGCTTGTTTGCCTGAGAATCCAAGTTGGTAACGAGCAAGTTTCGGTTAACCGTCTTGCTTTTTAGGTTTCTCTTCTTCCTGGCGGGCTGGCAAACCGACGGATTTTCCAGCGACATTCGCTACTTTGACGAGAGGGTCGTTTTGGGCGATCACGGTTAGCATGGCCTCGATTTCTGGATCAGGAAGTAGAGGCTTGAGAGCTTCGATGCCTTGATAGCGAAAACGAGCGTTTTGATAACCATCAGCAATTTCAGTGCTGAGCGAATCGAGGACTCCTGACCGAATTTCTGGAGTTACGTGTCCCTTCAGTGCAGAAAGAGCCGCTCCTTTTTCTCCGGCACTTTCCGCATTAAAAAATAGATTGCTCATCGAGGCGACTGCTTCTTCGTCAAACATGCCATACTTTTTCAGCAATGCGGCCTGCTTGGCTCGTTCACCTGCAGATCTAGTTTCATCCAAAAGGATGCTATAGGCGTTCTCGATTTCTCTTTCTTGTGTTCCGATTACATCCAGCGGATCGATATTGAGGGCATACTCGGCCAAGTCGTTCTGGAATGTGCTTAATTCGGCGACCTCCTCTTGGATTTGCGGAATAGGTTCGAGCTCTTGTGTTTTCCTTTGGACTACCTTTTCCAGGGCTGCCAAGCGGAGCTTTAGCTTTAGCAACTCGTCTCTGAGTCCGTCGTCCGATGGGGTTTCCGCTTTTACTGCAGGTTTTGCAGACTTCGAAATTACGATCGGGTCTTCAAATTCCCGGTAAACGGTGAGCGCCAGAGCGGCTGCAGAAAAGATTAAAGCTATGAATAAGGCTATCCTCATAGGAGACCTCCAATAAAACCGGCATTAGAAGAAAAAGAAAACACTTTTTCACAGGCAACTATGAGTCGCATTCTCACTCGACATGATAGACGGAGTAACAATCGTCTAGCAAGTGGACGCGTTTCCTAAATTCGAGCCTTATGAGCCAGCCTTTCTTGAAGATCCTTATCCGACCTTCATGCGGTTGCGTGCTGAGCGACCCGTATTCTATGACGAAGATTGGCGACTGACGTTTTTCACACGGCATAAAGATATCAAATCGATCTTCATGGACCGACAACAATTTGGACGCGACTACCGGCATCGATTGAAGGATAACCAAGTGGATTCAACTCTGGTGGAACGAATTTTCCCCATAAATGCACCCAACTGGGTTAAGTTTGTGCGAGAAGCGTTCATGGACCAGGAGCCAACTGTACATACGCGATTGAGAGGACTGGTCTCCAAGGCATTTACTCGGAGAGAGTCGCATTCCTATGGACCGGGGTTACTCTCCTTGGCCAATTCGATTCTTGATCAGAAATTGGATGGCGAGTCGTTCGATGCCATTAAGAATTTTGCATCTCCGATCCCTGTTAGCTTGATAGCTGATCTAATGGGCATTGAGGAAGATGTGCATGCTCGTTTGACAGAGTGGAGTTCTTTGATTGTGGTGCCTTATGACTTGAGTGCCTCAGCAGATGACCTGGCTAAGGCAGAGAAGGCCACTATTGATTTTGCGGAGTTCTTAAGAGGTCTCATCGAAAAGCGACGTCGGGACCCCGGGAGCGATTTGATCTCCTCTATGTTGGTGGTCGAGGAAGCCGGGGATACGTTGACTGAAGATGAAATCATTTCGACTGCCATCCTTACTCTCAATGCTGGACATGAGGCCACCGTTCAGGCGATTGGCAATGCTTTGCTGGCACTTGCGAAACATCCTGATCAATACCGCTATCTTACTGGAAATGTGGAAGGCATATCCACAGCGGTGGAGGAGCTACTTCGCTATGATACACCGCTGCAGATGTTTGACCGATGGATTCTTGAGGATTGTGAAATTGGTGGGTGCTTATTGAAGCAGGGACAAAAAGTCGGTCTTTTGGTGGGATCAGCCAATCACGATGAAGCGGCCTTTGTAGGAGATACAGAATCACTTGATCTAACTCGTGATAGCAGCAGCCATATTGCATTTGGTGCGGGATTGCATCACTGCATCGGTTCCCATTTGGCGCGTATCGAATTGGTCGCCGCGATCACAGCTCTAGTTTCTAAAGTCCAGACTCTAGAAATAGCCGACTCGTTGCCGCAAAGGAAACCGAGCTTGGTATTCCGCGGGTTGTCATCGTTACCGCTTAGTTTAACGCCGCGATAATTGTTTGAGTCAATCATCCGTCCTTGGCCAGTCAGAGATTTTCAGTTCTGAACTCCTCCATCGAAAACCTTAAATTCGATGTCGGCGACAAACATGTCATTTTTTAGCTTTTGCGTTAGCTCTTCTGTTCTTCCCTGCTCATACAAGGGTTTGGCCCTTCTAAGACGGTTTCTTGAATCCTTCATGTAGGTCACACGCTTTTCAGACCCAAAGCCGTATAATGGGCTCTTGGTCATTGAACCACGGTGAAACAAACGTGAGTAGAGAACCCTATGAAGGTTCGCAACGGAGTAGTTCGCGAGTATGCGCCAGAGCATGTCCGTATCCGCTGACAAATACGCTCTGCCATCAAAGCCTCCGAGTTCGTTTAACACCCTAGTTCGAAACATGAGTGATGCATTCATTGCCAATTTGGTCTTTACAGTTTCATCCAGGCAGACACCAAAACAGATGCCTATTGGTAGCAGTTCTGTATAAAGGTTTTTT
>CALJGU010000193.1 GCA_938075565.1 uncultured Opitutales bacterium
TCATAACCGACCTTTGGAATGAGAATCCACTATTCGATACAGGAAGCAAGAGCTCAGCTATTGTAATAGCGCTACCTTCAGGAAGTTATACAGCAGTCGTTAGAGGCAGCAATGACACAGAAGGAATCGCCCTCGTAGAAGTTTACGAGATAGACTGAAATTATTCCTGATTATCCAGGTAATCACCCGATTCGTCTCCGAGGATAGCAGCGGTCTCGTTTCCCCGCAGATCGTTGTTAATGATCCTGTAGTCGAGCAAGTCTCCTGAGGTTTGAACCCCAATTGCATTGTCGTATATCAAATTGCCATCGACGACCAATCCAGCCGATCCAGGTTGAGCATCTACACCCACTTCACTCCCAGATATGGCGTTGCCTCGGATCCATACACTGTTGCCACTGCCATTGTGTAGCTTGATACCTGCGACTGGATTATCATGAAGTTTATTGGCATCAATAAATACAATGTGAGACTGCTGAATCACCTCAATCCCCAGTTGGTACCCTACCACTTCATTGTGATGAATCCAATTGCCTGGTCCTGATCGATCGTGCGTCGCTCCCGTATTGCCAACTCCAAATCCAGAAGGTGATCCTAGAGGAGCAGAATCGCCATCCCAGTAAGCCAGGTTAAATCGCAACTCGTTGGCATACTCATCTTCACCATGTAAATCGTAGGCATCTTCCGTTGTTTCAAAACAAGTATTCTTTTCGACCAAATTATTGTGCGCAGAAAACTGCAGCAATACACCGTGCCGAATGACAGGTCCAATTACATTTCCTACAATCCAGTTCTGCTCACAGGAGTTTCCATGTAACTCAACCGCATAACCGCGGCCTCCACCTCCCAGATCCGTAGCATTGAGGATATGACAGTTCTCTACCTTCACATGCTTCGTCGAACGCATGCGAATACCTTGCCGCGCAAATCCTTCGATTCGCAGGCCTTTCAGCCATATCCGCTCTGGGCCCGAAATGTTCGATTCACCTAGCTCAACCCCATAACGCAGAACGGTATCATCCCCAATTACCGCAAACCCACGCAAGGTGACGTCCGAAACTGAGGGCGACAAGCGGAAGCCCGATTCAATTCCTATAGTAACGAATTCCACTGCCTCGCCTTCAATCGCTTCAAGCGTAATACCAGAAGGCACATTGATTGATGACTTGAGGTGATAAACCCCTTCCTGAAATCTTAGAATATCACCGGTCTCAAGTGAATCTATGGCCGCCTGCAAGCCCAAGGAATCATTGTCATCTGAGTTGCTTGCTGTGACTCCAAAATCTGATAAGTTCACAACGGCTCCCGAACCATTAACTGGCATCTGAAAGGATTCCGAGAGCCCCACCAAGACGGGAGGTAACGAAAAACGGCTACTAACAACACGGGCAAAATTACGACCAGATTCATCAGGCTCAACCAGCACACTCAGCTCACTTTGATCTGATAACTGTAAATGCTCAAGGGCCTTCCAAGTCGAAAGATCTGTCGATTCCTGAACCTCATAGGTAGCATTACCTTGCCCAGTGAAGTTAAGCTGTAGGTTGTTCTCTTGGCGAACAGCCTCAACAAGAGGTGAAATTAAAGGCAAGGGGTCCGAGTAGGCCTCGGTTGAAGCACTCACTTCCGATAAGAGTTCATCCCCTAGCAATGCAACCACACGATACTCGTAAGGCGTTGAAAGTGTTCCAGTCGAATCAAGAAAATGGGTACGGTTGGCTGAGACAGAACCAAGGTCAGAAAACTCAGTTCCTCCCACTTCTCTTCTCTCTATTCGAAATCCCGTTTCTCCATCCGAGTTGTCTTCCCAGTTTACAGATACTCCCGCTCCAGGCACACCCGAAACCGTCAACCCACTGGGAGGAAGGTCGGGAGGCGCTTCAAAATCTCCAAAGGTTCTAGTGATCGCAATATTATCTACCCGAAAGATACCGATGTTCACCCCATCCTCAGATTCATCACGGTGACGTACCGCAATACCTTTGATCCCCAGGAAAGTACCATCGTCCGCCAAAGCATGCGCATCCTCTTCGGTTTCTGGATTGATATAGAGAGAAACCGTTTCAGCATCGAAATCGCTTTTGATCAAGACGGTAAGTTTAGTTCCTGCTTCCCAGTCTTCCGGATAATAGATCGCGTCAAACCGACTACCCGATTGCTTGGTAATACCTAGTCTAAAGCGGTTTCCCACAATACCTCCATCTCCATCGGGTACAGCAGCAATAAATGTTCGGGATCGGTTTCCTCCGCCTCCATTCCACATGGTAAAAAATATCCCTGCGGTATTCTCGCCTCCGATAGGTGCTTGGAGAACTTCTAAATCGAAGTAACTATAAAGGACTCCCGAACTGATCCCAGAATTGTCAAAAATCGCGCCATAGTAACCATTGTTAACCGGGTCAGCAATGGTCCCTGTGAAATCCCATTTGAGCTGGTTGTCCACGACAAACAAATTGGGATTACTAGTATCTGAACTGGTGGGTAACCAACGGTTACTAGAAGCTTCGCTTAGTTCACCGTTTTCATAGTCGAATCGCTCTACAAATAGCGCCTCTCCGCTAACTCCTAACGCCGCGGTAAAAAAGACTCCTAAAGCGATGCACCATCGTAAGGTCCGATACTTCATAGTACTGATTTTCTTAAACTAACTCTGGCAGCGATTCATCTTCAATCAACCAAGTACCTAATTGATCGTGATTCAGTTCCCATCGACCGTTTGCAAGTGATTGAACTCTCCAGGCGGCTGATTCTGCTTCATCATGCCCAGCCCAACTCAAACAAGCGATGTGTCCTGATTCATGGTTCACTTTTCGCTCCAACAACCTAACGGCGTGGAACTCTGTTTGAATATGCTCACGAGGCCCTCCTGAATCATTCAATCGATCACTTTTATTCATTCCAGAGAATCCACCTAATGATTGGAGTGCGATTCCCGTTCCAGCTGCAAAGACCCGCGCATAGGATTCGTCATTCTGTGTCTCAACCAAAGTCGAGGGATCTTCAACTGGCAGGGCATAAGAGCCATGGCGCAGCAAGGTCTCCTGATGTGAAATATAACGATGAACAATCAGTTGCCAGCCACCTTTCCACCACATGCGGGTTTCTATGGATGTTTGAGATTGTTCTGATTTGTGTCCCAGACTGTAGAGACATGCCATACTATCTTCGGCAACTTTTACCGGAGCTGTATAATGCCGGCCCAAAACTAAGCCCTTCGATGCATTCGTTGCGGTAAGCCCTGCATCAAGGGGGTACTGATCAGCGTCTCGAGTAATAAGAAAACCGGTTCCAGAACGATAGCTTAACCTTCCCCACTTCCATGTTCCAAAACGAATATTGGTGGAAGCTATTTGGGAACTGACGTTGATGATCTCAGATTCACCTCCCACGGTTCGCACAATTAATCCAGGTGATGGATAAGCGACAACAGAGTCGCTTAATTCAGCAGGCAACGGCTCTGCCGAGGCAGACCAAAATGGGTCGTCCAAAGGAAGTAATAGAGGAGAAAATGCTTTGGCCGCCCAGTAGGGAGATCCTCCACAACTGTAGACCTCAACCATGTCCTCAAACATATCGTACCAACCAAGTGACAGGCATCCTTGTTCCTGAAAAATCGGTTTCTCGAAAAAGAAATCCATATTCTTTTCGCAAATCTCACGAGCTAACCCTGGATTTACAGGGCTGACTCCCATCCATTGTGCCATGCCAAAGGGGGCGGTAACATTGAATCGATAAGTAATTGATCGCCCAAAGGCTGCTTGCTCCCCTTGCGCACTAAAAAACAGCGAATAGTTTTCTAGAAAGAGTTTCGTTTTCTCTTTCCACCATTCGCATCGCTTTTGATTAGAAGCACCGTATAGGCGAATCCACCACAGGCTATAATAATGCCAAGCATAGGCATTATAAAAATCTACAGACTCATTCATGCCATCCATGAACCAGCCTTCTCCGAGATACATACTCTCGAGCTCTTCATACCAACGCTCAATAACGGCGCGGTAAGAGGGAAACCCTCGACCTTCCTTCAACAGAAATTCCATTACGAAGATACCAAAGAACATATGGTTATTCCAATGGTGTCCGTTACCAACATCTGATTCCAGCCAAGCAAGCACTTGTTGTTGCTCGTCAGAGCTCAAGGCATTCCACAACCAGTCGCGACTCAACTCAAACCCGATGACCAAGAGTCCCATTTCGACTGAATGTTGGTGAAAATTGGAAGACCATCCCCAGAACTGATCCGATTCAGTATCCGTTCCGAGAATAAGGGCCTTGCGAAACCACTCCCCCATTTCCTCAGCCTTTTCAGTATCTCCATCTTCCGTGTTTTGGTCTAACGAGTGCCGCCAGTGAACAAATAACAACAGAGGGCGGGCAAAGGATTCAACACGATCGGCATTCAGATCGTGATCACTGGCTTGTCCGGCAATAGGCAAATCTGCACGCCCGGACTCCATGAGGCTCTCCAAGGGTGCAAGTAGCCTCCAGGCACGATCCTGCCATCCACGATAGGCAGTCAGCGCCGACTCATTCCCAGCAATAGTTGAAGACATTTTAGGACGCTCGATCGTACATCCCTACATTATAAGGATCTAACAATTCTTCACCTGCAAGATAACGACGCAAATTCGCAAGTCCATGCGCCCCTGCATCACATCGTCGATCGATAGTGGGTCCACCCAAGTGAGGAAGAAGCATGACGTTTTTCATTCCTCTAAATGGAGAGTCCTTGGGTAACGGCTCGATGCCATACACATCCAGAGCCACTTGAATATCTTCCCGCTCAGCAGCCACTCTGGCCAAAGCATCTTCATCAACCACGGCCCCACGACCTACGTTCACAAAGGCAGCTCCTTGGGGCATCATGCGTAAATGCGCTTCCGTAACCATGCCCGTGGTCTTGGGAGTAAGCGCGGCCAGTTCTATGATCACATCGTTCTCGGAAAACAGTTCTTCCAGAGAGTTACTCCGACCAACTCCTAACGATTCATAAATGGAGTCAGGAACGCTGGGAGAAAAGGCAGTGATATTATTGGTAAACGGTTTTAGCAGATCGACTAATTTCTGAGAGATTAACCCCAGACCATGTAGCCCTACGCGGCGCTCGAACAAAGACTGTGTCTCGGTACTTTGATCCTTCCACCCGCCATTGAAGTGCATCTCTTCCGTCCAATAGCGCACACGACGCATACAGGTGAGCGCGAGCAATACTGCACATTCAGAAATAGTACGACTCACCGATGAACTCCAACTGGTTACCAGGAGACCTTCTTCAATGGCTTTGCGAGGCACGAGTTTTCGAATCGATCCCGGCAAGTAGCATACATACTTTAGTCGAGGAGCAACTTCTGATAAATTCTCAGG
>CALJGU010000194.1 GCA_938075565.1 uncultured Opitutales bacterium
TCTCGAAGGAAACGGCGGTAGCCTTGGCGCTACAAAACAACATGTCACTCGCTGCAGCCAGAATAACAGTCGAACAGGCCGAAGCACGGAGAACGCAAGCAGGACGTCTATCCAATCCCGAGCTCAAGATCGACTATGCCAACGACCGAACGTTTAACAATGAAGGCGAATACCGGTTGGGCATTGGTTTTGAACAAAAGTTTCCTGTTACCAAGCGACTGTCTTTGCTGAAACAAATAGCCGATATTGAGATCGAGCTCGCCCAGTCGGAGATACAGAACCACGAACGCTACTTACGCCGCGAGGTAGAGACGAACGTACTAATCATCGCGCAAACCACGGAACAAATTGAGTTGCGCGAATCACAGATTCTCATTCTCCAGCAACTAGCCGAATTTGTAGAATCCAGAGTCCGTATCGGAGAAGCCTCGAACTTCGAGGTCAACCAGATAAAGCTAGAGCTCTTTTCCGTCCATGAGGAAATTCACGAGTTGGAGAACGATCGTACCGAAGAGATAGGCCACCTGCGTCACCTGTTGGGACTGGCCCTAGACACACCGCTACAGATCGACTACGCTTATACCAAACCCAAGGCCGCAAAACAGCTTCCGACTGTGACGGATTCCTTGCTCCGGGAACATCCGGCAATCAGGCAAAAGCGTCTGCTGGCCCAAATTGCTGGTTCCCAAACCACCTTGGCTATGGCCAACCGCTGGGAAGACATCACTGTGGGACTATTCCTCAACAACAATCGAGGTGTCGACCAGCCAATTGGTCGCAAGACAGACAACTTTCTAGGACTAACCCTCAAAGTTCCTATGCCAATCCACAATAACAACCAGGGGCGGATCGCTGAACGGCGCCTGCAGCAACGTCAGTTTGAACTCGAGCTCGAGGCTCTCGTCCTAGAGAAACGCAGCACGGCTCACACCCTGGAAATCAAAATGACCAACCTCTACAAGCAGATTGACGAGTATGAAGCCGAGGTAACCGAGCTCGTAGATCAGAACCTCAGGGACATGAACGACGCCTACGAGTCGGGATTGATCAGCCTGACCGAACTCTTCCGCACTCAGGAACAACGGCTGAAAATCGAGATATTTCAGCTCACACTGTTACATGATTACGAGCAGTCCTTGGTCGACTGGACCGCTACCACCAATCTGAAGGCACAGGGCTCCTAAGATCCAATACCATGAAAGCACTACCGACTTTATTATCTTCTATTTGCCTTTCGAGCCTCTCACTAACCTTGACGGGACAACCGATTTCCAACGCTCCCACATCTCACCTTATCCTAGATGACGCGGCCGTTAAAAACCTACGGATTGAACTCGTGGATGTGGAAGAACGTCCGTTTGAGACTACGGTGTTTGCCATTGGTCGAATCCAAGAAATACCGGCCCACCGCTCGGTGGTTTCTTCCCGCATCGCGGGTCGCATTACTAAAATCAATGCATTTGAGGGCGATGAGGTTACTGATGGTCAGGTCCTCGCAACTGTGGAAAGCCGTCTACTGGGCGACCCACCACCCTCCATCGAATTAACCGCAAGCCAATCGGGCCTGGTCATCTCCTCTCACATTCGTCTGGGACAGCCCGTAGAACCTGAATTGGAACTGTTGGATATATCGGACCGATCCAAGATGTGGGCAGTCGCCAAAATCCCAGAACAGGAGGCCGCACAGGTTAAGGTAGGAACCTCTGCTCATATCCGTATTCCTGCCCTGGGCTCTGAGGAGATCGATGCAAAGCTGTTACGCTTCGGAGTCGATGCCGACCGCCAAGCCGGAACTGTTGAAGGTATTTTCGAATTGGATAACAGTGAAGGAAGAATGCTCCCAGGCATGCGGGCGGAATTCGCCGTCGTTTTGTCCAACCGTTCAGATGTATTGTCTGTACCAAGAGAATCGATACAAGGTGACCCGACCAATCGAGTGGTCTTTGTAGAGGACTTCGAATTGCCCAATGCGTTTGTCCGGTCCCCTGTTGTTCTAGGAGAACAAAACGACGACTACGTGGAAGTGCTCAACGGATTGTTTCCGGGAGACAGAGTTGTAACACGCGGATCCTATTCACTTGGATTTGTCATCAAAGGGAGTGGCATGTCGCTCAAGGAAGCCCTGGATGCTGCTCATGGCCATGAGCACAACGAAGATGGTTCAGAAATCACACCCGAACAAAAGGCCGCTGAAAAAGCCAAAGCGAAACAAGCTGAGGAAGCCACTGAAACTGAGCCGAGTAAGGTCCTCCAGATCTACGCAGCCGTGGTGACTTTGCTCTTTGCGATTGCTGCTCAGCTACTCTGGAGAAAGTTAAAGCCGATTGAGGACTAACGAAGATGCTCAATCATTTAATTAGATTCTCCCTGTCGCAAAGGCCGATCATTCTGGTCTTCGCCGTTGTTGTCATTGTCCTCGGAATAAAGACAACCACGGAACTACCGGTGGAGGTGCTCCCTGACTTAACGAAACCCACCGTCACCATCTTGACCGAGTCTCCAGGATTCGCACCCGAAGAAGTAGAAACGCTTGTAACGATCCCCCTTGAGAACGCTTTGATGGGAGTAACCGGCGTTTCCCGTCTAAGAACGATCAACGACATAAGCCTTTCCCTGATCTTCGTTGAGTTCGACTGGGGAACCGATATTTATCAAGCCCGACAATTTGTCCAAGAACGACTCACTGGAGCAACGGAAGCCCTTCCCGATGGGATCAGCCCCTACATGACGCCGGTGGCTTCTCTAATGGGAAACATCATGTTGATTGGGCTCACCGATCCCACAGAGAAAACCGACCCAAGAGAGCTACGGGCGATTGCTGATTGGAGTGTCTCGCGTAAGCTTCAATCCATACCTGGAATCGCGGAAGTCCTTTCCATGGGCGGAGGGGTTAAACAAGTACAAGTCCAACCCGACCCCAATAGAATGTTGGCGCTCGGCGTATCCTTTGAACAGATACATGATGCTGCAGCCATGGCCGTTAAAAATACAACGGGTGGCTTTCTGACAGAATCTGCACAGGAGATCATGGTTCGCAATTTGTCCATGACTACCGATCTGAAGGAGATAGCAGATACCGTAGTGAACTATGAAAACGATCGACCGATTCGATTGAAAGATGTCGCGGAAGTCGTTTGGGATATCGAGCCCATGCGTGGAGAGGCTGGAATGGGTTCAAAGCTATTGCATCAAAGTGAAGATGGACAGCCCGTAACGGGCCATCCGGGTGTCATTTTGAGCATCACCAAATCTCCTGGGTTCGATACTCTTTCACTCACTGAGAAGGTGGAGAATACAATGAAAGACCTTAGACGATCTGTACCTGAAGGAGTTGAGATTCTTACCATTTATCGGCAGTCGGATTTCATAGACCTGGCCATTGGCAATCTCGAGGAAGCGCTCAGGGACGGGGCCATTATGGTAGCTATGGTTTTGTTTCTGTTTCTCCTCAATGTTAGGATTACCCTGATCACCCTGACCGCAATTCCACTCTCATTGGGCATTACAGTTCTGGTATTTGGATTATTCGACTTGAGCGTGAATTCGATGACCCTGGGTGGCCTCGCAGTCGCCATTGGAATGGTGGTCGATGATGCTATCGTGGATGTAGAGAATGTCTATCGAAGGCTCAGAGAAAATGCCTCCCATGAAAATCCGAAACCAGCCATCGAGGTGATCGCGCTCGCCTCGGGGGAAGTGAGGTCGTCCATTTTCTATGCGACCCTATTGGTCATTCTGGTATTCCTTCCACTCCTCGCATTGAGTGGCGTAGAAGGACGACTCTTTTCGCCCATTGCTATCGCAACCATCGTCAGCATGGCGGCATCCTTCATTGTTAGCCTAACAGTGATACCCGTCCTTAGTTCTTATCTACTCAAACCCAAGGCAGGAAAAGTTCACCAGGACGGCTTTATCGTGCGCGGTTTAAAATGGGCGTTTAAGTCTACCTGCCTCAATCTGGCTCTCTCGCACCCCTTTGTCGTTTTCCTGATCACGGGCGCCTTATTATATATTGCCTATGGAACCGTTGCTCACATGGGCGGAAATTTTCTTCCTCCGTTCAGAGAACCTACTGCGTTGATCGCAACCACGACTGCTCCTGGAACTTCCCTGAAACAAACGAATGAGATTTCGGCCATTGCTCAGGATTTGCTCCTGCAAATACCAGAAGTAGAAACGGTAGGTTACCGACTTGGTCGTGCAGAGCGAGGTGACCACGTTGTACCTGTTTCCACGGTGGAGTTCGATGTGGAGTTCGAAAAATCAAGCGAACGCCATCGCGACGAAATCATGGCGGACATACGGACTACCATGAAAAGCATACCAGGAACTTTCAGTGCCATAGGTGGGCCACTGGCGGACCGCATCGGGCACATGCTCAGTGGTGTGTCTGCCAAGGTAGCCATCAAAATCTATGGCCCGGATCTGGGTGAACTCAGACGACTGGGAACCCAGATCGTAAAAATCGCCAGAGACATCCCCGGCCTTGAAGAAGCCCGTGGTGAACAACAAGCGCCCATTCCTCAACTCAGGATCGAAGTCGATCGAAGCCGAGCACTCGCCTATGGAGTCACTCCTGGAGCATTAAACGAACAACTCGCCGCTCTGATGGGAGGAGATGCTGTGGCCGAGATTTATGAAGGACAACGCGTGTACGATTTAGTAGTTCGTTTGCCCAAGGAATGGCGCGAATCCCAACAGAACTTGTCCAACCTCTATATTGATACCCAAAGCGGACAACGGATTCCGTTGAGCTATGTGGCAGACATCAGACAAGGAACTGGGCCCAACACCATTCTTCGAGAAAACACGATCCGAAGATTTGTCGTCTCGATAAACCCAACTACAAGCGACCTTAACGCCGTAGTCGAACAACTGCAAAGGGAAGTGAATGAACAGGTCGATTTGCCAACTGGATATACGCTCTCTTTTGAAGGTGAGTACCAGGCTCAGGCAGATGCACGCCGTACCATTCTGGTCACATTCATCATCATATTGTTAGTGATAGTCGTACTGCTCCTCAGTTACTTCCGGAGTTTCAGCTTCGTATTACTCGTACTCACCATTATCCCCATCTCTTTGATCGGAAGTATCCTCTACACGCGCTACACCTTAGATAATATCAGCATAGCAACACTGGTTGGTTTTATTGCAGTAACGGGTATCGCCGCTCGCAACAACATCATGATGATCTCCCACTACTTGCACTTAATGCGGCACGAAGGAGAACAATTTTCACGCAGCATGGTCGAACGAGGAACCTTAGAACGCTTAGTGCCCGTACTCATGACAGCCATATCAGCAGGCCTTGCCCTACTACCTTTGGTTCTCGCAGCCGAAGAACCGGGAAAGGAAATCCTGAATCCGGTTGCTATCGTCATCATCGGCGGACTTGTTAGTTCCACCTTCCTTGGGCTAGCGGTTACACCAGCAATTTTCTATACTTTTTGTCGCAACGCAGCAGAGAAATCAATTCGTCTGAACTCTGCCGCTTCAGATTAAATTCAATCACTTACAGAAAAATGAAAGCATCAACACTATACCTTACTCTTGTATCTCTATTCTTGGCTCTGATTGCCGTTCCACTATTTGCCGATCAAGACGGAAAGAACCACAGGACGGAACCTGGACCGAACGGAGGACGACTCGTTGTAGGAGACGACTTTAAGTTAGAATTTTTCGTTAAGGCCGACCGGACGGTTCAAATTTCGTTTTTGGATAAAGACGGTGCCGTGGTTTCACCCACCAAACAAACAGTATCCCTCATCGGTGGTGATCGCTCTAATCCAACGCGTCTTCAATTCGAAAAGAGCGGTAAGGTACTCCTCTCAAAAAGCGCCCTCCCCAACAACAATAACATGCCGGCCATTCTCAATGTGATCGCATCAGAAGGGGCCAACACCATTCGCGAACGTTTCAATATAAACATGAGCACTTGCTCGGAATGTTCACTTCATGAATACGCCTGCATCTGCGGACACGAAGAAGCCGCCGCAGAACATGGGCATAGCCACGGACCCGACGCAGATCATCAGCATAAGTAGTATATTTTAGAGAAGTTAGAATTTGGAAGTTAACCACTTCATGAATGAAATGAGTACCGAGGATTTACCCGAAAGCAACGCGAACAACAGGCCTGACAATGGATACGAAATAACACGAATATTTAGCACAACTCAGTCTAATTTTCTTTAAGGAAATCAGTTTCCACACGAATACGATGGCGGGGAATACGACTGGCCGGAGTACCGTCCGGTCAATGAGGCCGATCGAGATGCGGTTGAACATGTGCGGTACGAATACGCTGCTGATTTGAGTATGTGTGATGAGCATTTAGGGCGCATTCTCGATACCATGGATGAACTAAACCTATGGGAAGACACGATGCTCATAGTGTACACGGATCATGGGTTCCTACTTAGCGAACACGACTGGTGGGGCAAAAACCGAATGCCACTCTACAACGAGATTGCCCACATTCCCTTATGGGTCTGGGATCCGCGGAGTGGGAAAAAGAATGAACGTAGGCAATCGCTCGTGCAGTTTATTGATTTCGCTCCTACTTTGCTCGAGTACTTCAATTTATCACCGACGTCTACGATGACGGGACAATCCATCACCGATACAGTCGCAACCGATCAACCCATACGAGACACGGCTCTCTTTGGCATTTTCGGTGGGCAGGTAAATATTACCGACGGCAGGTGGCTTTACATGCGTGGACCGGTCACACCGGACAACACCCCGCTTTATCAATACACCCTGATGCCTACTCATTTGCCACACACGTTCGATGTGGAAGAGTTACAAGACATTCAACTTCAGGAACCCTTTCCATTTACCAAAGGCTGCCGGACCATGAAAATTGCTTCAGGTCCCGTTCATAAATCCATTCAGCACGAATTCGGGACACTGCTATTTGACCTGGAGAACGACTACGCACAAAAATCACCGGCAACGGATCCAGAAGCTGAATCAAGAATGGTCGATCTGCTCGTTCGCGAAATGAAGCGGCTGGATGCACCGCCTGAGCAGTTTGAGCGGCTGGGGTTGGTGGATGCATAGGACCTGTTTCAACTGCGCCCTCGGCGAGGTCGCCCTACCATCTTTGCCCTGCTTACTGTCAAAAGGTAGGGTCAGATCGCCGAGCTGACCGATTGAGACTAGGAGTAAGATCTGACAGTGAATCTAAGAAGTCTTCCGACTCTTACAGAGCAACACAGCCATCCAAATGGAAATGATAAGGAGACCACCCATCTCGCGAACCCTTTCGACGGTGATGTTGCTCATGCCTGCTTGCATGAATACTTCGTTCCAGCGGATATCACCTGCGGTTCGAATAATTCCAGGCAACAAAGCCAAGCCCCAAACAAGTCCGACCGCCCCTATAGCAACTGGTAACCACATTGGTAACTTGCCAATGCCATAAAGTAGGCAGGCTATTCCCGCCGCACCCCACATAATCATCCAAAGTAAAGGATCGGGGTCATTGTATTGAAGTACAGCAGATAGAAGAAACAGGAAGCACAGTATCCAATTGAGAATTTTCATAGCGGTAAGCTACGAGCATCAATCATAGGGAGCACTCGATCCAGCATTAATTGTCCGCTCCCATCATTGTTAAGCGGCCCTAATTGAACCGAATACCAAATCCAATAACATAGGCGTGTTGCCAATCGCGATCGACACCCAGTCGCCTGGATCGAATTTGCAGGAACGCATTGTACTTATCTTCCTCATTTAAACGGAAGCGCACATTAATAGGCCGAAATCGATTCTCATTAAAGCCTTCCCCGTTGTAATCGATAAATATCTCGTTGGAGCAATCTATGCGATCCATGGTGCCAAACCAGTTGGCAGGATGAGATAGAGTGAGTCTGTGTCGTGAGACAAACTCCGTTCTGTCCCCACTGTTTTTCCACCAGCGTGTCTCCAGGCGATTGCGTAGGCCCAAACCCGTTCCATCAGAAAAATCCCACCGGCGATTCAACTCTAACTCCCAGCGAGCCAAGCGATTTCCTGGACCTCCGTTTTTTTCAACATCTATCCAGGCCCCACCAAAGCCCAACTTCCAGTCCTCATTGATTTGGTGGTAAAACTTTTGCTGTGCCACCCAGGTACCAAGATAAGACCCATCGTCCACCCAACGCATTTCACCCCAAAAATAGGAAGCCCAATCCTCAGTCCTGAATTGGCGCCACATGAACTCGTTCCATACCCGAACATCACCATCAAATTCGGCGTTGGCCCGACTGGTCGGCAAGATGCTGGCTGCCGCGATTAATAAGATGATTGATAGCCCTTTGGCCCTGTGGGTCGCTCGTTCGAATCTGGATCGAAATCGCATGTAATTCTATGAATTAATGTTATGCTTTAACTTAATCAGCCCGCCTAATTCGTCGCTTCTACAGCAACGATTTCCTTGCGCTATTTCCTAGGCTTATAGACGCCATTCAATTTCTTAAATATGATCAGAAGGATAGATACCCAGGCTGAATGTTATTGCTCAGTGAACTGAATAAGTCAGCGAAGGCCAATCCTGTGAAAGCTTTCAGCAAATATTTGGTTGCCCTCATGGCTGTTACCGCAGTAATCACTTCGTATGGTTGGCATCTTCCGATCGTTCAAGGGGTTGCCTGGGTCAACATGTATGGCGACTATCGCGAGAGCATGTCTGCGGAAGAAGCGTTGGATGCAGTGGTTGGAGGAGACAGTCTATGTAATCTTTGCCAGTACGTGCAAAACAGCAACCCGAGTCAGGAAGAGGAGAGCCCATATTGGCAATCAGAGAAATCGAATCCTCTGATCGTAAGTTCAGATAATAGACCCCGAATCAAGCCACTCCAACCAACGGTGCACCATACAGATTATCATCTAAGGATGATCATTCGCAGGGACGAGAAGGAATCTCCTCCTCCTAAAACGGTACTTGTTTAGATAGCCCTCTGACTTCTCGCATCCAGCTCACCTGAGTGGATGTTTCCTCCACCTGCATTCTGTTGAATGACTCAGGTAAACGCACAACTACAAGTACCGCTTTTAATGAAAATACATTTATTTCTATCACTCATACTATCAACTGCATGGGTATCCGCTCAGACACACAAACATACCGGCGCACGACCCGATGGCCACGCACCCATTATGGTGATGGCAGACCACTCACACGGGAAAGGGGATTTCATGGCCTCCTATCGATTCATGTTCATGGACATGGACGGCATGCGTTCCGGAATCAACGGGGTGGATCCATCTGATGTATTTTCTTCCAACTACACGGTTAGCCCGACCGATATGACAATGAAGATGCATATGCTCGGCATGATGTATGCTCCAACAGATACCATAACCTTGATGGGCATGACATCGCTACAGGAGAAGGAAATGAGTCATACTATATTTCCCATGGCTGCCCCTTTAATTGCTCTTAATGACGGAAGCCGGGAATTTACTACTCGTTCGAGCGGGTTGGGAGACTTAAAACTCAGCGCCCTTATCCAAACACTCAAGGGCGAGGACGACCGGGCACACATCACCCTAGGTCTGAGTTTACCCACCGGATCAATCAGCAAAAAGGACAAGATACCCGGACCGGGTGGCCGCATTGATCGGCAACTGCCAGCTCCTATGCAACTCGGTTCAGGAACTACAGATCTACTGGCCGGCTTTACATATACCAAGCAGGAGGAAACGCGCTCATGGGGCACACAACTGAACAGCGTTATTCGCTTGGATGAAAACAGTCACGACTATCGTTTAGGAAACAGAGTTGAAGCTCTTGGTTGGTTGGCCTGGCGTATTATTCCCAGCGCAAGCGTCAGTATGAGTGCTTACGCAATAACGGAAGGCAAACTTCATGGCACCCAGAAGAACGTAGGCCAGGCCCCACCCTTCGCACCGACCCGCCGAACCGTAACAACAGCCTTTGGCGAAAACTATGGTGGAGAACAAGCAGGGATCCGATTGGGCCTCAATTTTCTCGGCGAAGAAGCAGGATCGAACGGGCATCGAATTGCAGCAGAGATAGACATACCAATCTACCGTGACTTAAACGGCTTCCAATTGGAGACCGATTATACCTTCACCCTGGGTTGGCAAAAGGCCTTTTGAGTGAATTGCCTCTATAACTGAAGCTCTGGATAGATAAAGAAGAAGTCGTTTGTTACATCACCATCTGTATTTTCATCATCGGGATTCAGTCCGAGAATCCACTCCATTAGATCATACAAGCCGTCACCGTCGCTATCCACATCTACCAAATTTCCGTTCATATCCTGGAGTGTATCTTCCAGAATAAAAGCCTGGATGACAGCACCGGGCGCAAAACCATCATCCACGTCCAAGGTTATTACACGCCCTGAGGGTAGCACTTTGATATTGGAAGGAATGGGGACTTCGTTAATCGCCAGGCCTACATTCTGTTGAGTCACGGAAGCTGGATTTATCTCACCATTAAATTCTATGCGCACTTGTCGAGTGGGACTCACGAAACGCTCACCGATATTGGGCGACACGATATCAAGTCGAACAGGCGGTGGATTCTCAGCTACGAAAGGATCCGTGCCATCTTCGAGCTCCTTGCTATTGATAGCACCGTCAGAATCAAAATCCTACCGGCCATCCAAAGAGTTAAAAGGATCAAAGGCACCTCCACTGTTCATCTCCGTTAGATCATCAATCCCATCACGATCGAGATCAAAGGGATTGGCGATCTCAAGTTGCCGAATTTGGTGGAACCCCTGTTTTCAATCAATCAGCCTTCCACATCCGACAATTTGAAAGCCCCATCCTCTCCCAGGCGAATATGAAGCATTTGTCCAAAATCCGTCAGATCCAATGTCCTGGACAAAACATAGTAAGAATCCGAGTCGCCTTGGATATTAACCGATACAATACCATTTTCATTATATTCAACCTTATCAATCAGAAGAACCTGAGCTGAAAGTTGATGGCTAGCCGTGCAGAGGAAGAGAAGAACAACAAAGAGTCTCATAATTGTGTAATGGTTGACTGTTATCTCAATAAGGGCGGATAGAAATAAGACGTTTACTGTAATATCTTATAGAATTGATTTTGCCAAGTCAATTGAACGAGACAGCTTCCGATGGAATCCAGGCAAGGCTCTCGATCGGGATAGGATCTGACCAGAGGTTAATAGCCTAGAGATCTGTGAAAATCCCTTAAATATGGACTCTCAACGTCATATTGCGGCTTGATCCCCTTCTAAAACCTCAGTCTTATTCTGGCAGTCTATCACCTCATTCTAAGTTGAAATCCCTTACCAAAAGTCTGCTTATAGCATTTCTGTCTCTCTGTCCCTTGGCATTTAGCCAGGCCCAGGAAGAATCAGCTGGCACGACTGCGCCTGATTCCAGCTCAACAGACCTAACGAACAATACCACTACTGGACAAGTTCAGGAGGCAACCAAAGACGGCACACAGAGCTTGGAAGAGGCCTTGGATAAAAAACCTGGAATCAACTTCAGCTCGGTGCAAATCGGCGGTCAGAGTTCCGGCATAAACCTAAGTTCGATTCGCGCTGACTCTGTCGAATCCCTCGAAGCTCTAAAGCTAGCCACTCCAGACATGGATGCGGACATCGTAGGCGGCACTCTCAATTTGAAGTTTCGTCCGGCGTTTGCCCAGCGCTCCACCACTCGGCAATTACGAGCCTATATAACGCAATACGAACTCGCCCAGAAACCCGGCGTATCCCTATATCTCACAGATGGACGATCTTTTCGGGAAGAGAATCGTTGGGGTTATCTGCTCAACGCCAGGGCCTACCAATCGTTCATAGCAGAAGAAAACCTATACCGTGATTGGGAGCTTAAGAATAAATCGGAGTGGCCAGACACATGGCGCTTCCAAGATGTCCATATTGAGAAAGAGGACTTCCGATCCAGGAGCGTATCCGCAAACATACTACTCGATTACGAATGGACGAAAGAGCTACGCATTTTTACCCGTGGAATATTTGCCAACACCAATCGCCAAGAAGTCAATCGAGGTATGGAATATGAATGGGACGATGGTGACTTTGTAAATTTAGATGAAGATTCCGCCACAGTAGAGGGCATGTCATTGTTCAAAGGGATCGAAGAAAGAAGAAACGAACGAAAGACCCGAGAGGTAACAGTGGGCCTTCAATACAAGGGGGATCTCTGGCGCTGGGAAGCCCAAGCCAAGTACGACCTCTCCGACTCACAATACCCGCACCGGTGGGATTCATTCTTCGAAATGAAAGACGTGGATGCTTCCTACGCGGAAGCCATGTCCGACTATCCCATTTTTACGATTCTTCCCAATTCACAAGAACGCACAACGGATACGTCCAACTACTTGTTTGATGAAGTACGCATTTATAAGTCGAAGGATATTTATTTGGATAAAATCGCCTCCTTTGATCTGGAACGCTTTTTCATCCATGAAAAAGGGAGCTTGAAAATCAAAAGTGGCCTCAAGTTCCTCAACCGTGACCTCGATAGTGGGGACGATATTCAGGTATTCGATAAAGCGGCAGATGAACTTACCATCGCTCAGTTTGAGAGCCCTTGGCGAAACGATGATATTCATTACGGCAACTATAGTCTGAGTGGATTTCACGATCCAGTAGCGTTCAGAGAATATTTCCTAACACACCAGGATGACTTTACACTTAACGAGACCCGCACACGCTCTCAATCGGATCCCGCGAATTATACGGTGAATGAAACTATTTCTTCAGCGTACATTATGGGTGATTATCTATGGAGCTCCTGGCGAATACTCGCTGGAGTTCGGATGGAAAAGACCGAAGATGAATTCACGGGCAAGGAAGTCTTATTCGATGAAACCGGAGCCTACACCCAAACGTTGGATACAGAAGGCGGCCGAGATTACACTGACTACTTCCCCGGTATCCAAGCCGTGTATACAGCCAGTAATCAATTGACGCTCTATACTTCCTGGTCGAAAGCAGTGGAACGTCCACGTTACTACTACCTGGCACCTTTCCGGAGAATCAACCAACGCTCTCAGTATGTAAGTGCTGGGAATTCAGAGCTCAAACCTACGGTATTTACCAGTCTCCTTGCTGCTGCAGATTGGGCTTACCATGACAGTGGGTTTTTAAGCCTGGAACTTCTTCGCCGAGACAATGAAGACATTGTCGTGCAAAGCCAAACCACCGTACCCGACGGACAGTTCAAAGACTACGATCTCTATACCTGGGCCAACGCTGGCTTTGGTATCCACAATCAAGCGCAGGTTATTTGGAATCAGGGCCTGGACCCTCTATGGTTTAACCTGGAAGGATTCTCACTCGAAATGCGTTACCGCTACAATGAAACGGAAACCGATGTCAGAGGACCGGAGTTTGATACGATGCCCATCACAGCGATTCCCGAAAATGATGTTCGCACATCTTTTATTTACCAGAACGACCACTGGCTACTTAGACTGCGTGCGGACCATCGCTCAGACATGCTTCGCCGAATTGGTGCCAATCCCGACAAAGACACCTATTACTATGCCAAAACGACTTACACATTTTCGGTCGAGTATCGGGCCGAAACCGGCTGGGTGGGAAATGTAGGGGTCTATAATATAAATCAGGATGATTCCTTTTCCTATTTTGGCGATCCGGAACGACCAGCGGACCTAGCAAGTCGCGGGAGGTATTGGCGGGGGTCTGTCCGGTACAATTTCTAAGTTTGGGAGCTCCGAACGAATGAGTGGAAAGGACTGAATTATTACTTAATCGGTCAAGCTCTGCTCAAATCAAGCCTTCGGAGTTGGAACATCAGCTCCAAGCAACCCTTCAGCTTTCAGCTCAGCCCATAGGTCATTGGGAATATCGAGTTGGAACCACTCCAAATTTGTTTGGACGATTTCGGGGGAATTCATGCCGGGGATAACACTGTTAACTAAAGGGTGCCCATGTGGAAATTGAAGAGCCGCTGCACCCAGCGGAACATCGTAGCGATCACAGATACGTTCCATGGCTCGCACCCGGGACACGATCTCATCTTCAGCAGGCTGGTAACCATACAAGGGATTGTTCTTCACTCCCGTTGCGAGAATCCCAGAAGCAAATACCGCACCACTGATCACAGAAACTCCGTGCTTTTCACAAAGCGGGAAAGACTCTTCCAGCACTGGCTGATCGAGCAAGGTGTATGGCATGGCCACTAGAAAGAAGTCTATGTCACAATATTCGAGGAACCGCGGCATAAGATCCGAAAAGTTGATACCAACTCCGATGGCCTTGATCTCCCCACTCTCCTTTAAGGACTTTAGGTAATCGTAACCACCCCCATCCATTAGCTCCTTGAAGCGCGCATCCACGCCTTCCATGGATCCGTGAAATTTATAATCCAAATCGTGAATGACCAGAGAATCGACTCGATTCAAACTAAGCCGAAGCAAACTCTCTCGATAGGATCGCTCCAACCCCTTAGCGGTATAGTCAAAATTAACTTCAAACGGAAGTCCACCCGCCCATCGTCCCTGCCCAAATGTCTCCACGTCGCTGGGACGTGTAAGATACCGACCGACTTTTGTATTTAGAACGAAATCAGCTCGAGGCTGCTCTCTCAAACTCGAACCAAGACGATGTTCACTTTTCCCAATACCGTACCACGGTGCTGTATCGTAGAAACGGATACCTTTCCCATACGCCTCAGCAAGCGTGTCAAGCGACTGCCGCTCGGTGACCACTACATCCGGATCCCCAAGCGTTCCTCCACCAAACCCCAAACTGGGAACTTCCAGCTCGGTTTTTCCTATCCGGTTCGTTTTTAAAGGGCTCATGTAGGGAACCTGGTGTTCAGATCTGCAATCTGCGCAGCATTGAGGTAGCTCGTTTCCCGCCCTTCGAGGATGAAATAAAGTTTGGCCGTTTCTTCCAACTCTTCGGCTGCATAGACAGCACTTTCCAAAGTCTTACCAGCGATCACAGGGCCATGATTGGCCAGAAGTACGGACGACGTTTCTTTAGCTGCAATGCCTACCGCTTGAGCAAGGGTCTGATCTCCCGGGGCATAGTAAGGGATGAGCTTCAACTGCCCGACTTTCATTACATAGTAGGCGGTAATGGGCGGCAACACGTTGTTTGGATCGGTATTCTTCAAACACGACGCTGCGACCGAATAAGTGGAGTGCAAGTGTACGACGGACGTGTCCTGTGGTCGACTGCGATACATTTCCAGGTGGAGAAATGCTTCCTTCGAAGGTTTTCCTCCAGAAACATGATTCCCCTCAAAGTCGACTTTGGAGATCTGTTCAGGATCGAGAAATCCCATACAGGAGTTGGTTGGCGTAACCAGGATCCCGTCGTCCAGCTTACAGGAAATGTTACCTGAACTGCCGACACCATAGCCACGTTGATGTAAAGACCGGGCCAACTCAGCCATACGGTCACGAGTCTTTGTTTCACTCATGAGTTGCTTCGTTTAATAAGCGAAAGGATTTTTCATAAAAGCCTTCACCGCCAAAGTTACCAGATTTCAACGCCAGAGCCAGAGGTTGTTCACCTACCGCCTCCACCCAGGGGACTCCCGGATCAATTTGAGCACCAATGCGAATAGCAGATACCTCCAGCGCATTCACAACCGCGCCGGCAGATTCGCCACCCGCAACAACCAGCTGACGAACTCCTTCGGCTAGCAATCCCTTGGCAATTCGCGCCAAAGCGTCTTCAAATTTGTGTCCGACATCCAAAGCACCGCCCTGCTCTTGAGCCTCTTTCACCGAGGCCGGATCGGCCGAACTGTATATGAGGACCGGTCCTTTTTCTAATAAAGGTTTCGCCCATTCTAAAACTTCCGCAACCAACCCAGAACGTTTAAGAACATCCTCAAGCAGCAGCTGGCAACTTGGACATCGCTCCTTCATGTACTCGACTTGCTTGAGCGTCATGGAAGAACAACTACCGGCAAGGATGGCTTGTTTTCCATCGACCTTAGGAAGGGCTGCCTTCGACCGTTCGGCCGGCAATAAACCGGCTGCTCGGTATGCATTGGGTAACCCGAGGGCAATCCCAGAACCTCCAGTCACCAGAGGATACCTGACGATTGCGGTACCAATCGCGCGGAGGTCTTTGTTTTTAATGGCATCTACGACAAAGATTTTTGAGCTAGAACTTTCCTCCTCTAGTTTGGCTCGTATGGCATCCATCCCCTTTCGTACCGTAGCCAACGCAATCAGATCAACAGCGGCGTCTGTTTGCCGCTTCAGCCAACGAACCAGATTTGCGTCGGTCATGGGGTTTAGTGGATGATTCTCCATGCCCGACTCAGAAAGGAGTTTATCATATACAAACAGATGCCCTTGATAGACGGTCCGACCAGCACCGGGGAATGCCGGGCAAGCTATCGTTGTGCTTGTGCCCAGCGCCTCCATCAAAGCCGAACTCACCTGACCAATATTTTCCTCCGGAGTCGAATCGAAGGTCGAACAATATTTAAAAAAGAAATGCTGAGCTCCCTGAGTCTTCAGCCACTCCAAGCTTTCCAACGATTGCGCCACCGCTTCCTCTACGGGGATAGACCTCGACTTGAGAGCCACAATGATTGCATCCGCCTGAGGCAGTTCTATATCGGCATCGAGAACTCCAAAAACCTGAAGAACACGCATCCCTTCAGAAACCAAGGTATTCGCTAAATCAGTGGCTCCGGTAAAATCATCTGCAATACATCCTAAAAGGGCCATAGGGGAACCAAATGTATGAGGCGAATTTTATGAGGTGCAACAGGAATGCGCTACCGATCCGCCGTTGAAAGCGGGACCGGTATCGTCTCCTGCTAAACAAGAATGCGAAAGACCTTCACATTGCAAGAAGCAACTCCTGAGGTTGAACTAAATCCTCGAAATCTACATATCTCATCTGGATGAGCTCAGCATGACTACCCGCATTGAATGCAATGTATTCGTCCTCAGCCAATTCAGGGGCTACATAAACATGCAAACCAAACAAATTACCAAAAGGTGGCATCGCACCCACTTCGCAATTTGGGAACAAGTCTTTAAACTCATCCTCTGTAGCAAGTTCAATCGTCGTAGCAGAAAAGGCATCCCGTAAAAGATCGAAATCGATCATCAGAGATCCTGGCAAGACTGCCATGGCAAATGTGCCGTCCAATTTCAGAATGACCGTTTTAGCGATTTCCTTTCCAGAAATGTGAGCCGAAGCAGCAATTTCTTGTGCTGTGTAAGCGGGAGAATGGTTCAGACAAACATACTTGATATGGTTTTGATTCAGAACTTTTTTCAGTTGTTTTATGGGCATCTATTTCACCTCCTTTTGAAACCACAGACCGGGCGAAATTGGTACATTTCGGTTTGGTCCTATGGCCAAAAGATATCCAGCAAATCCAAAATGTCGAATCGATGGGCCATTCCGTCAGATAATGATGATAATTATCTAGTCCAGTGAACTAGTTCCCCTGCCGCCAAACAGTATCATCGCCACGATCAAGAGACTGATCTGCCTCATAACCGGGAAGCTGACTTAGATCACAGGCTGCTCGCCACTCAGCCATGACATCGGGATCGATAATCGATTCATAGCTCCAAATATCCAAGAAGCTCTCTTCCTCCGGAGCAAACGATTTTACAAAGGTGGCTTCAGACCACGTTGAGACACGGACGTTGCGATCGAGATCTTGAATCCACATCCATGCCTTCCCTGAGTTGACTTCGAATCCTGCAACCGGGAAGTAATTGCATCCCTGCTCCACATCGATGTCCAACTGAGCCTGGTAGACATGAATCTTTCCATCCCGATTGAACGAGCTTTCCAGCAGGATATTCCTGGAACCAACTGGCACTTGAATGGGCTCATTTCGTTTATTACCAAAAAACGAAAACGCTTCGCGCATTTCCTGCTCGTCTACACGCTCCACCGACACAATGCCCCGCATTTCAACTTCCTCCCCATCGAGTAGCATCGCTGGGTTCGTCTTTTTCAAGAGACCGGTATTAGCATCTTCTTTGACTAACTGAGAAGTCGTGTCGCAGCCAGGCCACAAGACCAAGCCTCCAAGCCAGAAACTTAACAAAGCCCAAACACGCATAAGACTCCAGTGAATGCGGATTCTTGTCTTTTTCAAGATCAAGGGGACATCTAGGCAGCAAATGATTGGCCGTTGAGAAAAAGATTCTCAATTCCACGGCCTTTCCCTTAGAGTATTTTAAAAATCACTCACCCCCTATGCCCAAGAAATTCGTCTACACCCTCGTCGCCCTATTCACGTTTATCGGTCTCGTATGGCTCAACTGGCCAAATCAAACTGGAAGAGCTAAACCGGAGCCTCGACTGGAAGGCGCCAAATCAGGCGACTCGAGACCAGAATCTGCACCCATCATAACTATACAAGAATCTAGTTTAGAGAGCAACGCAGCCAATGAACCTACCCAAGCAAATCGTCGTTGGCTCGACCCGATTATCATTCGTACTTTGAACTCCCAAACTACCTGGAACGACACTGGCACTGAAAAGAAAGTCGTCTCCATAGTCGAAGCCGATTTTCACAACCCCCACCTTCGGATTGAAGAAACGTATTCGGTAGATCCTTACACAGGAAAAGAATAGCTGATTAGCTATATTCCTTCTACGGCAGATACTTTTGTAGCACAGTTTGAAGGCAACGTCCCTTATAGAGAGCAACTGCAGCTGGAAACGTCCTTGGGAATCCGAAAACTAACTTAACTGCAAGGCACAGAAATCTGGAATTAGAAGATCCGGAAATCGGAGGCCTCTTTGCAGACGCCGGCGGCAACCGCTTCACAAATCTTCAAGAGTTTCTGTTCGGGATAGGAGTCAACTCAACCGACTTACCAACCTTTGACGTCTATCGCAGAGGGGAAAGACTTTGTTTATTGTATCCACGAAGTTTGACCACCATTGGCGATGAACGACTTGAAGTCTGGTATTCTTCAGACCTTCAAACCTGGAATGATTCTGAAATCACAACTCGAATCATCGGAACAGAAGGAGGCCTGGAGTTCGTGGAAGCCTGCGTAAACCATCCAGGAGACGAACCCATTTTCTTTGAGATTCGGGCGATTGCTGAGTAACGAATGATTTTGGAAGTTGATCCTAGTTCCTACTATTCTAGGCTCAGCGATTCTTATGAATAAGCTTCTATTGATCCCCTGTATTTGGTTTGCAATCACTTCTGGTTTAAACGGTGAGACCCAAAAGCTACTCAACGTTGAGTTTGCGAAGGTAGATGATCTGTCTCTGAAGCTGGACGTCTATATACCGACAGAGGTGGAAGAGCCTACCTTGATCGTCTGGGTACATGGAGGAGCTTGGCGAGCTGGTTCGAAAAACAACCCTTCCATTTTGCCCATAGTCGCAAAGGGATATGCTTTAGCGAGTATCGACTATCGCCTGACACCCGTCGCACCTTTCCCTGCTAACGTGCATGACATTAAAGCTGCAATCCGCTACCTACGGGCAAACGCTGAACTGTATGGATATAAGAAGGATGGGTTTGTGATTTCTGGCGCATCCGCAGGAGGACACTTGGCAGCTTTGGTCGGAGTCAGCAATGGTCAACCTGAGTTGGAGGGCAAGGTGGGTAAACATCTCGATGTATCGTCAGATATTGCGGCCATAGTGGATTTTTACGGCGCTAGTAATCTCACTACCATCTTGAACCAATCTACTCCACACGGACTCAGTGTTCGTATCCCAGCATTGGAACTACTGATTGGGGGTCACCCCGATGACCTTCCAAAAATCGCGAAGCTGGCCAGTCCTGTTTTTCACTTAGATGAGAATGACCCACCGCTACTTTTGATCCATGGTGATCAGGATCCACAGATGCCGATTAACCAAGCTCACGAGTTGCACGGTGTCTATAAGGGCAAAGATCTACCAGTTGAATTTGAGGTAATTTACAACAGCGCTCACGGAGGCAAGGCCTTCTACGATGAAGAGCGGATGGCGCTGGTGGATTACTTCATTAGCTCGCGGTTGTGATCACTTAAACAATTGCCAAGCTGGGGCTTGGCTTTCCCAGGAGATCCAATGGTCTCACGACCATTGCTACAATATTTAGCACTAGGCTTTCCTAGCGTTTGATCAACGGTCCGATCTTTTCAAGCAAGGTGTCGAGTTCCTGGGTGACTTGATCCGCATCTGCGAATACCGGAGCGATACCTTGGGAAGCGAAGTCCTCATGGACTGCGGGAAGAGCCATCGCTTTGGTCAAAGCTCCGCGCAGAATTGTTAGGCGATCTTCGGGAGTTCCTTTGGGAGCGATCCAGAATCGCGGTTCTGTCAGCACAACGTTCACGCCACCTTCCTTGGAGGTCATGACATTCGGGAGTAGTTCATTTCGGTCTTCTGAAAATACAAGCAAGGGTCTCAATCCTGCCTCAGAGAAAGTCAGCATGGCCAAGGTTGAGAATAAACTCACTTCGGTGTGCCCTCCCATGATGGAAGCTAGACGCTTGGACCCTCCACCCGTTTGGACAAACCTAAATTCAATGTCGGCCTCATCCGCAAACATAAGAGGGATAAAGTGGACTGGAGTTCCTATGTCGGTTGAGAATTTGAGCGTACCTGGTTTTACATTTGCACGTTGAACTAGGTCAGAGACGGTTTTGATCGAAGAATCGTTTTTCACTGCCAGTCCCAATTCGGTGTATCCAGTCATGCCGATGATTTCGAAATCGGTATGGTCGAATTTAGAAATCCCCATCACTCGAGAAGTCACTAGTCCAGCGTTCCATAAACCGATAGTGTACCCATCGGGCTTAGCTGATTTAACTTTACCAGTTCCAACGACGCCTCCGCCACCTGGGATGTTTACAACAACTACTTTTTCAGGAAGAAGCTTATGGTCACCTATCGCCCGTTGCAGGATACGTGCCTGTGCATCAATCCCTCCTCCGGCATTGGTAGGTACAATAAATTTGATAGGCTTTTCGGGGAAGGCACCGTGAACAAGCGGTAATAAAACCAAACTGAGGAGAAGCAGGCGTTTCATTATAAAGCTAATACACTAGAAGTTGATCAAGGATCCCTCAATGACAATGGGAAAGCAGCCATTGTGTTGTGCAACCCTAACTGACTTCCTCGGTATTCAGACTCTGGGAGCGTTTGTAGAGAAGATATACCGCGGTACCTACTGCCAATAAGGGTAGCGTCGTAAGAAAGGCCGTAGTCGCATAAAACGCCCAACGCTCTTCACCACCCGATTGAAAACACACCGGACATGCCTGTGCCTGAATCACTCCAAAGAGTGAGGCGAATAAGACTGCTGAAATGATACGCCAGGATTTCATGACAAATACACGAGCACGTAGAGAACAGGCCAGACACCCACTACAAAATACCAGAAGACTTGCCCGCCCCAATAACTTTCAGGACGAAAGGCTTCCGTAGAAAACTTGCGGTAGACAGATATGAGAAACAGGAGCGCTCCCAAAACGTGCAAACCATGGCAGCCGATGATCATAAAGAAGAAGCTGCCGTAAGTGCTAGAAGTCATGCTCAACCCATGCTGCAACATGCTCACCCACTCATACCCTTGAATCCCGAGAAAAATGAGAGCACAGATAATTGCATATCGCAGAAGTTTCTTGGCACCGACTTTGTCGCCACGGGAAAGTGATTTGTTAGATAGGTAAACTAATACACCACTGCCAACGAGGAACAGCGTGTTCACGGCTGTGAGGCCAATAGGTAGACGAGGCTGCCCTGGAGGTGGCCACATGATATTGCCCGACTTCACGATGAGAAACGCACTGATTAATGCTCCGAAGAACATCATCTCGCTCATAACGAACATGATCATCCCCAGAACACTACTGGGTACGAGTTTCCGACGAACACGAGGTTCGCTGGGATCAGGTGAGCTGGCAGCTACCGTAGTCACGACTTCAAAAATTAGTGACCTCCATCTCCGTGGTCGTCTCCATGATCATCTCCGTGATGAGCAGCGTCGTATTCAGCATCCCACTCTTCGCGGGTTTGTTCGTGGTAAAGGGATTTCCAGTTTTGTCCCTCAGGTTTCATAACATCCGGAGCGACGCCTGTGAAAAATACCAGCAGGAGAAGTAAAGTTGCCGCCAGTGTATACCAGGCAATCTTCTTCTCGATGTTCAAGTGCATGAAGTAAGCACACACCATCCAGGCTTTTACTAGAGCGATACCGAATGCGGTGATCAACGTGAGCCACTTGATCCCAATTTCAGGACCGACAATACTCACCCCCAGCATAGCGAGTAGTATCCAATATATCTTTACGTAATGTTTGGCTGAATGACCGTGATGTTCTTCTGAATTAGACATAGGGAAATACAAAGAGGTTACTTAGCAATGTAGAGAAGTGGGAACAGGAATATCCATACGACATCCACGAAGTGCCAATAGATACCAATGGCCTCAACCCGGTGGAGGTTCTTCCCCTTTTTAACGTCTCTAGAGATCATCCACATGATGAACATCCCACAGACTACGTGGAACCCATGCAGACCGGTGGCAAGGTAGTAGAAGGACCAGAACACCGACTTGAACATGGTGTAGCCATGGCTGATCTCTGAAGTGTATTCATAGGCCTTCACAGCCATAAAAACAAAACCGCCAAAGATCGTATACCAGATATACCTAACTGCCTTAACGGTATCTTTTTTCTCAGCCGCATTGTGGGCAAGTACCACAAATAAGCTGGAAGTCAGAAGGACAAAGGTGTTGAAAGCACCTGCCGCAGTTTTAGTGGCTTCCGCTTCATATGCCCAAGACTCGTGGTGTAGACGAAACATAAGGTAGCACATGATAAGTCCACCAAAAATTACAATTTCCGAAGCAAGAACCCACCAGACGGCCAGCCGAGCGGTAGGAATACCAGAGGCACTTCGCGAAGTAGCTATAGGAGCTTGAGACATAATTCGTAAGTCGGGTTTAAGCTTTAGTGCTGGAAGATTCTATATCTGAATCCGGTGAGTATCCAGACTTGTAATCAGGGTCGTCGGGATCGGGCCCAGGCTCGTCTTGCGGCCAGAAATCACTCTCTCTATCCGGATGACTGAATTCGTAGGGGCCACGATAAACCTTTTCAGGAAGCTCTGGCCAGTTGCCATGCGGTGGAGGCGAGTCAGCTGTCCATTCCAAGGTATTGGCATCCCAAGGATTCTTCGGCGCCTTTTCCTTGCTGCGGAGGCTTTTGATAAAATTGAAGAGGAAAACGAACTGGAAAGAAATCATGACAATCAGCGATACCGTAGCAATGACCCGGAGGTTAAAAAATTCGGGGGTTGCAAGATCGCTGTAGTTTGAGAAATCCCAGATGCGGCGGTGTTGTCCCGCAGCTCCCAAAAGAAAGAGCGGTATAAAAATGAAGTTGAAGGGTATTATTGTTCCCCAGAAATGGATTTTGCCGAGACGATCGCTGAGCATCTTACCAAAGATCTTGGGAAACCAATAAGTAATCCCTGCGTAGAATCCGATGATCGCAATGGGAACAAAGGTATAGTGGAAGTGAGCCACGACGAAATAAGTGTCGTGGAAGAAGATGTCTACTCCACTGGCCCCCAGGAAAATACCCGTTATTCCTCCAATGAGGAATTCGACCATAAAAGAAAGGGCCCAAAGCATAGGCGTGTTAAAGGTGATCGATCCACCGTACAAGGTGGCGATGTAAACAAAACACAGCTCCGCGATGGGTACCGAAATCAAAAGGGTAGTCACCGTGAAAAGATTGGCCATGCGAGGATCAATGCCGGCAATGAACTGGTGGTGAGCCCAGACCACAAAACTCAAGATCCCAGTAGCAATGACCGAATAAAGAATAGTTTTGTAGCCGAATAGTTTTTTCCGAGCCATGGTAGCCATGATCTCAGCCACAATTCCCATCGCAGGGAGCAGGACTACATATACCTCAGGGTGACCGAAGAACCAGAATAAGTGCTGCCAGAGTAGGGGATCTCCCCCACCGGCAGGATTGTAGAAGCTGGTTCCCAGTGTCTGGTCAAAAAGTAGCATGACTGCGCCTGCAATCAGAGGTCCGACCGAGCACATAAAAAGGATACTGGCGATGACGATCATCCACAATACAATCGGGATACGATACATCGTCATTCCCGGCGCGCGGGCGTTCATTAGAGTGGTTATGAAATTGATGCCCCCTAACAGAAAGGCAACGAATTCAAGCGCCACCGCTATCAGCCACATAGGTGCGCCTAATGGAGTAGCATTATACTCTGCATTTGCAGACAGCGGAGGGTATGAAGTCCAGGCACCTCCAAACCCACCATTGGGCACGAAGAAAGAGGCGATCAGGATAATCGCACTCAGCAGGAAAATCTGGAAGGAGAGACGATTAATTCTGGGGAATACCATATCGTCACACCCGATCATCAGAGGAATGAGGATGTTACCAAAAGCCGCGATCAATACCGGCATAGCGAACCAGAAAATCATGATCGTTCCGTGGTTGGTCACCAGGGAGTTGTAGGCCAGAGGTGTTACTTCACCATACCCGGGAACGCTAATTCCAGGGAAGGCCAACTGCATTCGGAAAACATAAACAAAGAATCCACCGATGGCTGCCATAAACAGCCCCGTGAACATGTACTGAAGTCCGATGACTTTGTGGTCCGTGGAAAAGACATACTTTTCCCAGAAACTCATTTCGTGCGAGTGAGACATATCAGAATGGTAAGACGATCAAAGTGTTAATTAGAGGCGGACGCGTAGGCCTGGCCAGAGGAACCAGGTGTATTTTGAACAATCCACTGCTGGTGGTCGTAGGCTGAAGTGATGTGTACTCGGGCCGGCATGAGCCCGTGTCCGATTCCGCAAATTTCTGTGCACTGAATATCCCACTCACCCTTCTTTATAGGTTTAAACCAACCAGTGATTTTACGGCCGGGGATTATATCCTGCTTTAGGCGGAATACGGGGACCGAGAAGGAGTGAAGCACGTCCTTCGATTCGAGCTCGAAATGGTAAGTGGTGTTTTCAATCAAATGAAGCTTATCGATCGTTTTGATGTCGTCTTCGGTATGAAGAACTCCATCGGCTCCTGGATGAATGAAAGTCCACGCCCACTGCTGGGCAACCACACCTACAGTAAGATCGGGTTCAGGTAAGCGTTGCTTGATATTATACCACACCGATATAGCACCCGCGATCAGGAATACGTCGAACACCAAAACCAGGTAGTGGGGAATCGCGATCCACTTCTTCTGATGCTTTTCCTCTCCGCTAATGTACTGTCCCTTGACACCCTCTTTTTTTCGAAAGCGAAAGCAGAAGTAGAATAGGATTATTTCTGCCAGGCCACCCCAGAGAACAACAATCCAGAAAATAACGGAGAAGAGATTATCAATATCGCCAGCGTAGGTGGAGGCGCGTTCGAGGTATGCTTCAATCATAACGAAATTAGAGTAGAGCCCGCAGGTACCTTAAAGAATGAAAATGAATACAGCAGCTGCGTAGAGCACGCAGATAGCGGTCAGGACAATGAATGTCTTTTTCGCAATGATGTCTGAGACGTCTTTATCGTTCTTCATAGGAGAAATGTTTATTTTTCAGCGAGGCTGCGGATGTGAGCGATAACGTCTTTCATTGCCTGTTCATCAACTAGAGTCATAGACATTGGGCGCATCTGCATGCCTCCAACGTCCTTGGGATTAGATCCACGAATGCCTGATTTAAATTTTTTCAACTGGGCAAGCATGTACCAGTCATTCTGGTGTCTCAATGAAGGTGATTTCAGAGCAGCGTTACCACCTGCATCCGGACCGTGGCATGCAAGGCAGACGGCGTAGGCCGCTTGACCTTTGGTCGCGTCACCCCCCTCGAGGGTAGCCTCCGGTATTTTTGCTTCCAAGGTCGCGACGTAGGCAGCCACATCCTTGATTGTCTCTTCGTCCTTTAGAGTCATGGACATGGGACGCATTTGCAATCCGGCAGTGTCATCAGGATGCGCTCCGCGAATGCCTTCCTTCCAGTTCCTTAGCTGAGTTTCCAGATACACAGCATCAAGGCCTGCAATCTGAGGCGCGTTAAGTACTTGGTTTCCGTGTCCTTCTGCGCCGTGGCAGGCCGTACAGATTTGGTACATCTTTTTGCCATTATCCAAGTCCTGAGCGGATAGAGAAGACCCCAGAAGAGTCAGTGATATAGCACAAGCTGCTGCTGCAGATCGGAAAGAGAAATAGGAAAAAATCATTCTTTGAAACATCGCCTCTAAATAAAAGGAAAAACCGGAATTTGGGCATGGACGATTCATTTTACAATGTATTTTCCGGTAGATTTTTCAAATAGGTGCCTGAAGCACTCTGTTATTAGTAAAGTTAATGCAGGTTATTTAATTCCTTAACCAAAATTATAATCTGAAAGCCAGGTCCAGCATATTTTAAAGCCAAGCATTTACAGGGAGGCTTGCCAGGGCAAAAACAGCTCTCACAATGCGCAGAACATGTCAAAAAAGAGGATACTCATCACAGGGGTTTACGGCTTAGTCGGGAGCTCTATTTATAAACTTCTTCTATCGAAGCCCGATCTCTATGACGTCTACGGAATGGCCCGCAGAAGAAAACGGTCTGATCGCGTCGCAGAGGAAGAAGCGGTCGAGATCCCCGAAGACAGATTTTTTGCGTCCGATCTGTCTGACATGGCAGTATTGGAAAAGGCATTTGAAGGTATGGATACGGTTATCCATATGGCCGCTGATCCTAATACGGAGGCTCCATGGGAAAGTGTCCTGAAAAACAACATTGAAGGCGGTTATCACATGTTTGAGGCGGCACGGAAGGCAGGCGTCAAACGGGTGATATATGCCAGCACCATTCAGGTGAGTACCGGTTGGGCCCTCAACGTGGAACCTTATAAGAGCATCCGAGCTCTAGAATTTGATAACGTACCCGACACATTTGATCGACTGAAAACCTCAGAGGTTGCATGGCCGGTCAATTTATACGCATCGAGTAAGGTGTTCGGAGAAACAATCGCTCGTATGTACAGTAGTGCGCATGGCATGTCATGTATTTGCCTCCGAATAGGCGCAGTGAACTCCATGGATGAGCAAATGGATCATCTGGTTCCTCTCTCCTGCACCAAAAACGACATCGCCCGGCTGACGGAGTGCTGTATTCAAGCGCCAGATACCCTAAAGTTCGATATCTATTATGGAATGTCGAACAACCAGTATCTCTGGCCAGATATCAAAAATGCGGAAGAGAATGTGGGCTATGTCCCCGAAGACAGCTTCAGGTACGACGACTAAGCTGGAATGAATTAGTTAAACCGCTTGTGCATGGCACTGGTAGGGAAATTCCTACCGGGACAAAGAGTAGCATTCACTTCTTTGTGGACCATGAATTTGTATTTTCCGCCCAACAATCCGTTGCCCAGGTAATCTACCAATTCGGTGAAGGCTGCCATTTGACGCCCGGTTGGCTTGGTTTTCTCGAAATTACCTACGAGGCAGATACCAATCCCTGCATTGTTATAGCTCCACTTACTCACGTGACCTCCGTGCAATTGCTTGGTCCAACGCGTTCCGATCTCAATTTCACCATCCCCAGAATCGCGTCCACTCCCGATCACAAAGTGGTAAGCCAGACCATTCTCCATACCATGCCGCCGGTCTACCTTATCATAGGTCGTGGCATTCCCGTAGGGCGTAGCGCTATGGTGAGCGATGATGTATTTCCACTTGGGTTTATTCAGCTTGATCTTGTTCGTGCGCGCCTGGACGTCTTTCAAATATTTCTGATTGGCGGGTATCTTTAACTTCTGCCCTACCATGATCAGATCCTTCGTCAGCCCATTGTAACTCTTCAATTCCTTGAGAGTAACCCCATTCTTCCGGGCTATTTGGCTCAA
>CALJGU010000195.1 GCA_938075565.1 uncultured Opitutales bacterium
CATGGAGAATCGAAACTCAACTGTAGGAGCAAACTTGTTCGCGACCCTTACGTCTTTGATGATTCAAGTCGCGAACAAGTTTGCTCCTACAGTTGATAATTCGAAAGTTAGAATGGAACTCCGGTACTTAAAATGAGCAAAAATCTATCAGACGAAATTCGAAAACATCTGAATAGCGGGACGGTTATACCTGCGCATCCTTTAGCTGTTGATCAGAATCGAAAACTTGATGAACGAAGGCAACGTGCGCTCTCACGTTACTATTTAGACTCAGGGGTCGGGGGATTAGCTGTGGGAGTGCACACGACTCAGTTTGAGATTCGGCAACCTGAGATCGGTCTCTATAAACCGGTATTAAGTTTAGCTAAAGAAGAGTTGGATGATTATCGTTCCAGCAATGACCGTCCGGTTGTGCGCGTTGCAGGTGTGGTCGGTCAAACCGCACAAGCAGTATCTGAAGCAGAGATCGCCGCTGAGCTTGGTTATGATGCGGTGTTGCTTAGCCTGACTGCATTGCGTGATTCAACTAATCAGGAGCTCATTCAGCATTGTCGTGCCGTCGCCGAGGTGATGCCTGTATTTGGATTTTATCTCCAAGCTGTTATTGGTGGGCCGATTCTCGATGTGGATTTCTGGCGGGAGTTTGCTCAGATCGAAAATGTAGTGGCGATTAAAACTGCCCCATTCGATCGCTATAAAACTTTCGATGTCGTTCGCGGAGTAGTCGAGTCGGGGCGAGCTTCCGAAATCGCTTTGTATACAGGTAACGATGACAACATCCTGGTTGATCTCCTAAGTGAGTATAGGATTGAGCACGAAGGCGACTTCCTTACCAAACGCATTGCCGGTGGATTGCTCGGACATTGGGCTGTTTGGGCTAAGAGCGCTGTTGAATTGGTTGAGCAGGTAAAGGCTGGAACGTTCGCCTCCAATACCGTTGAGGCACTCGCCGTAGCCAACCAAATTACCGACTCGAACGCTGCATTCTTTGATGCGGCCAACAACTTCGCTGGTTGTATTGTTGGTCTACACGAAGTCCTAAGAAGACAAGGATTACTAGAAGGGCTTTGGACCTTAAATGAAAAGGAAGTGCTCACACCGCAGCAGAATGCTGAGATCGATCGTGTATACCATGCTTATCCTGAATTGAACGATGATTCGTTTGTTGAAGAGAACCTCCATCGATGGCTTAGTTAACCTAAACTCAATCCCGAACTCGTAAAACGGCACTGCGAGGACGCAGTTGCCCTACCGTCAATGGAATCTTGTTAATGGTAGGGCGAGAGTATCCTTGCTTCGCCGCTAAGTAAATCGAAGAGCTTCTCATGAAATTCTCAATCCGGCCAATGCGCGGAGCAGACTTGCTAGATGCCATGCGTCTGAAGGATGCCGAAGGCTGGAATCAAACTTTGGCCGACTGGGCTTTCTATTTGGAGCACGATCCAGAGCTTTGCTTGGTTGCTGAAGTAGATGATCAAGTGGTAGGGACGGTCATGGCGATCAATTACAATAACGAGGTCGCTTGGATTGGTATGATGATTGTTGATAAGTCGTATCGTAAATATGGAGTCAGCACTGCTTTGTTAAACGAAGTCATTGCTCGCTTAAAAGACTGCCAATCGATCAAGCTCGATGCCTCGCCAGCAGGGAGCCATGTTTATGAGAAACTCGGTTTTGTCGTGGAGTTGGAACTACAACGAATGATTGCAGCTTCGCTCAGTGCATCTGTTGACGTTCTTGCAAATGATTTCATCCAGCGTATCCGGGAATCGGATATTCAACATCTCATAGAATTTGATTCGCAAGCGTTTGGAGCGAGTCGGATAGGGCTGATTCACCATTTGGCCGGAAGTCGTCTAGATATTGGATGGATTGCCAGAAGCCAGGGTGAAGTAAATGGTTTCCTTCTCATACGTGAAGGAACGCTCTACCACCAGGTTGGTCCTCTCTTCGCTCAATCAGAAGCACTTGCTTGTGAGCTGTTCTCTTTGGCAGCTAAACATCTGGAAGGAAAGCCAGTCACGGTTGACATTCATACTAGTAAAGTTGAGTTCAGGGATTTTCTTTTGTCCCTCGGATTCGAAACTCAGCGCCCGTTCTATCGAATGTATTTAAACAAGAACCCGTTCCCTGGCTTGCCGGACAGTCAATTCACTCTGGCCAGTCCCGAGGTCGGGTAGGGCATTGTAGTGATCAGATCTGTATCGCCGGAAATCAATATTCCGACAACTTCCATGTTACTAGACTAAATGGCGCAGCCTACCTTAAACGCCAGTTACCTCGAATCGGTTTACTAAGATACTGGCTAGCTTCTTTATCACCAATGATCTTTTCTCTCTTTGGATTCCACTTGAGCGTTTTGCGACCGAGGCGGATAGCAATGTTAGCCAAGTGGCAGATCGAAATGGTTCGGTGAGCCGCTTCAACAGGCGCGACGGTTTGGTTTCCACTTTTGATACAATCAATAAAATTGCCGACATGATCCGTGCTTCTGTAGGCGTGCCATTCATCGTTTTGGATGCGTTCACGACGTAGTTCTGGCGGATCCATGGTAATGCTTCCACGACGGACCATGATCTTTTTGCCATTGTCTCCTTCGAAGGTAATACCGTTGGGCTCACCTCCATTGTCTTGGACGACCATTTCAACTCCGCTTTCGTATTTACATCTGAACTTGAAGGAGGTTGCTGTATTGTAGAGGTCGTCATTATCGGGGAGTTTGGCGTGGTCAATATGGATGCTGGTTGGTCCACTCTTATCCATACCCATAGCCCATTGAGAAATGTCTACATGGTGAGCTCCCCAGTCGGTAATCATACCACCTGAATAATCAAAATTGTGTCGCCAGTTGAGTGGAAGAGTTGATGGACGATAATCGCGGTGAGGAGCGGGACCTTCCCACAAGTCGTAGTTTAAACCTTCCGGGATTTCCTCTGGGTCTTTGCGCTCTCCCATCTGATTCCAATTGGAGTGCCCTCCGGGAATCTTGATGAATATCTTTTTCAGTGTTCCGATGCGACCGTTGCGAACAAATTCCACCGCTTCTCTGAATTGAGATTCCGAGCGTTGCTGGCTTCCTGTTTGGAAGGTGATTTTGTTCTTAGCGACCGCTTTGGCCATGGCTCGACCTTCGGCCACGGTTACTGCAAGAGGTTTTTGGCCGTAGACGTGAATTCCTTTATTGGCGCAATAGATGGCCATGACGGCATGCCAGTGATCAGGCGTTGAAATATTAACGGCATCGACATCCTCATTGTCTAGAAGCTCACGAAAATCTTCATAGGCGCGACAGCCTCTGTAATTAATAAGGCCGGTGTCTTTCGCGTAGTGTTCATTCACCATCTGCATGCCGGCTAGACGACCACCCACCTTTTCTCCCTGATATCCGTAATTACCGGAATAGCGGTTGGGGTCAGCCATGGCAACAACTTGCACTCCATCGTTATTTAGGAAGTTTGGCACCGTGGTGTATGCAATCGTCCCAAATCCCAGGCAGGCCACGTTGAGCCGATTGGATGGGGCAGGTTTATTCCCAGCACCGATGGCACGCGATGGTATGATCGTTGGGAATGCAACGGTCGCTGCAGATGCTGCAAGAAACTTTCGGCGAGAGAAGATAGCTTTTTTATTCATACTGGTAACGGATTGAAATTAATTAAATATCGTAGTCCTTCTTACGTCGACTGACTTCTATCTTACCGTCAAATTGAGTGGGTGCCCATGTAAGATCCCGCTCGGTTTATGAGAAATATTCCTGCAATGCCGCTATCGATTGTGCCATACGTATGCAATCTTGGCCAAAGAATCGCCTTTC
>CALJGU010000196.1 GCA_938075565.1 uncultured Opitutales bacterium
TATCCCCTTCAGGCAAATTCACTTCAGGCGGTGTCTCAGGTATAGCAGCAACGGGTTTGCCATGTTGATTGAGCATAGCTTGAGCCGTCGCTTTTTTGGCAGCCGTCTCTAACGGTCCTTTCTTTACCAAAGATTCCAACGACTCTCCCATTTGTGCCCGTTTTTTGGGTACCGTTTGTGAAGAGGATGGTTCAGCGGCCGGACTGCTTGGTGCTTCAGTTACTGAAGTTGCACTCCCGGTCCCAGCCCCAACGGAAGCTCTTAAGCCTGCCATGGTCGAGTCGCTCACATAGATTCCTTCGACGCCTTCTTGCTTGAGGCGCTTTAGTTCGTTTACGACTGACTCGATCTTAGACCGCATTCCTTTTTCCCATTGTTAGTGACTCAACATACTTACCCAAAATATCGAACTCAAGATTCATGGGATCACCCATCTTTTTTTCTTTCAGGTTAGTAATATCCATCGTCGTCGGAATCAACCACACGGCAAGACTCGTCGGATTTGCTTCAGCTACCGTAAGCGAAATGCCATCTAGCGAGATCGAACCTTTCCAAACGACATATTTAGATTGTTCCTCAGGTATTGAGACGCGGAGATAAAAATCATTTCCACGCTTTTCAATGACTTCCACATCGCCGGTCGCATCGATGTGTCCCGTTACAAAGTGACCGCCCACCTTTCCATTAAAGGACAGACTTCGTTCCAAATTCACCAAGTTCCCCTGAGCGAGATTGGCCAATGATGTAAGACGTTTCGTCTCTTCCAGGACATCGAACCGAATCTCACCAGTTTCAATTTTAAATTGGGTGACTGACAAACAGCAACCGTTCACCGCTATGCTATCACCATGAGCTATGCCTTCGAGGACCTTTTCGGCCTTGATCTTGAGTACATAGGCCTCCGTCTCCTGATCAAAACTCAGGATGGTTCCAGTTTCTTCAACGATACCCGTAAACATTTACTTCAATTGCGCCCGGATAAAAGATGTTTCATTATTCCGCTCAACGAGCAATACGAACTCGGATTTTTCTTCGTCTTGCTCAACAAGGTCGAGCAGACCAAGCACGTCGTCAAAAGAAGCTACTTCCTGCCCTTCGACTTGTTTAATCCAATCCCCCATTCGCAGACCAGCTGTTTCAACAGCAGAGCTGCGAGTCACAAAATTCACGATCGCCCCATTCATGTCTGACTTCGGTAGTCTACGTCGGATACCATCCGTTAGTAGGAACTCACGAACGGTAAAGCCGAGTTTCTCGAAGTAACGGTAATCAGCCTCGCGGACCACTTTCGGACCATCACCGACAACCACATCAAATGACTTTCGTTCCTCTCCACGAATCACTTCAGCGGTCATCGTCTCACCAGGTGCTTTTTGGCGAATGAGTTTTTGGAAGTAAGGAGTTACAGAATAGTCAGGACGAAACCGCGGTAGAATCTCCCCGTCTACCTTTATAAGGATGTCATTGTTTTCCAAACCCGCACGACTCGATGGGCTATCGTCGAGTATCTCACTCAAAACGATGCCAGACTGGTTTTTAATCCCCAGGAATTCTGCCACATCAGGATCAATCGGCTGCATACCAGAAACACCGATCCAGGAACGTGGTCCTTCCACATTTGTAGGATCAATATCTTCCAGGTATCCAAAGAAGTCATCACTGCTCAGAGCAACCGATGTCTCTTCAGGATTGCTCAAGGTTACGTTGAGGGTCTCACGCCCCACATTCATGGTACGTCGATAGGATTGCGGATCCGTTGCCCAAGCAACAAAAGCTCCATCCACATTGAAGATGGGACAACCGGGATTGGCGATGTCATCACGCATGATAACTTGGCGATCAGGCATCTCCTTCGTCAAAGCCACTCGGGCAGTCAGTACAAAAGGATCAAAACCCATGTCTTTTCCAACGGCCCCAATACCGAAGACAGGATCACCCATCTTGGCTATGCCTCGATCAAAAGCCGAGATGGGGGTAAATTCCCCAGGTAATCCATCTTCAAAGGCAAGGATATGCCACCCGGAAGGGTAGTCATTCCCAAGGTATTTTAAATCATACTCCCTGTCGTTATGAGGCAGGGTATATCCGACAAAGTTTTTCATCTTGTCCACGGGCACCCAAGAAGGAATCAGGCTTTCAAGGACCACAATAGTGCCCTTGTCATCGACAACGAGCCCATAGGCGAACCCCTGCTGGCGATCAATTTCGCGCTCTACTACAAATTCGAGAGCCACGACCGATTTGGAGCGTTCTACAACCAGCTCATGAAGATTTGCCGGATAGGGATCGGCACTTAGGCCCGAAGCTCCCAGCAGAGAGACAGCCAAGGTTAACAATAATCGTTTCATGGTTTTAAGATAAAGAGAGAGGTTCGATAATTCCGAGTCACTTCAACAAATAGGGGTTCCGAATCGTCCGTAAATTCCTCATGGCGTTGTTTAAGCTCTTCCATGGTCCCCACCGGAGCGCGGTTGATCTTCGAAATAATATCTCCTGAACGGATGCCAGCCTTAGCAGCTGGGAAAGCGGTTTTGGATCCGAGAACCAGAAAACCGTCATCGGACTCCAGCTTATTTTCCCGGGCATAAGCTCGACTTACTTCACGGATACTGAGGCCCCATTTGTCGAAAGCCCACTCTTCCCCTACTCGGCTTTCCAGTTTTTCGGTGGTCACCGTCTTGGTGATGCTTTGTCCCTGTCGGTTAAGATCCAAGACGATATCGGATCCAACAGAATAATTAGCGATCGTATTTTGAATCGGAGGAAGCTGCTCAGGAAAACGCCCGTCCACCAGATCTTCATCCAATGACAAAAGAATATCCCCTGGTTGAATACCTTGATTGGCTGCCGGG
>CALJGU010000197.1 GCA_938075565.1 uncultured Opitutales bacterium
GGTTACGGAGACGTCAGAGCTTATAATTCAGAAAGCAAAATCGTTACGCCACACCTGGACAAACTCGCTGCTGAGGGTATGCGCTTCACCGATGCGCATTCGGGCGGATCGACCTGCGTCCCATCCCGCTATGCCTTATTGAACGGACGGTTTGCGGTTCGGGAGGAACTGCAAGTCAGAGAAGGCCCAACCACTCCAGAAGGGCAAATGACCATCGCATCATTGCTCCAATCGAATGGATATGAAACAACCATGGTCGGTAAGTGGCATCAAGGCTTCGATATGGTGAAACAAAAGAAGGGGCCGGCTGTGTTCGATTATTCGAAACCCATTACAGGTGGTCCGGTAGATCGGGGATTTGATTCCTACTTTGGAATGCACGCCTCACTGGACATTCCTCCTTACTTCTACATTCGAGGTCGCATGGTTACAGCCGCCCCAACCGAAACCGTGGAAGCAAAAACAAGCGAAGGCAGTCCAGAAGGCTGGAACCGAATTCAAGGAGCTTTTTGGCGCTCAGGTCCTATTGGACCTGATTTTGTTCACGAGGAAGTAACCTCGCGGTTTCTTCAGGAAGCAAAACAAGTCATAACTGATTATGCGTCAAAGGACTCTTCAAAGCCCCTCTTCCTCTATCTAGCCCTTCCCTCTCCTCACACCCCTTGGTTGCCCACCAAAGCATTTCAGGGAAAAAGTAAAGTAGGCATGTATGGCGATTTTGTAATGCAAGTGGATGCTACCGTTGGAGGACTCTTAATAACACTCGAAGACTCTGGATTGACTGAGGATACCCTGGTAATCTTCTCAAGCGATAACGGCCCTGTTTGGTATGATGAAAACACCGAACACTTTGGTCATTCGGCTGCTGGTCCCTTGCGCGGAAAAAAAGCTACTCTATGGGAGGGCGCTCATCGGGTTCCTTTCATCATTCGTTGGCCAGGATCAATCCAAGCTGGCAGCACGAACGAACACACCGTCTCATTTGTCGATGTGTTTGCCACATTTGCCGAGCTTGTGAGCAAGGATACTTCTAGGGAAAGTTCAACCCAAGATAGCGTTAGTTTCCTCCCTGCTCTTTTTGGTAAGGACCTGTCCAATCGACCGCCGATCATTCATGACACAAACTCCATACGCAAAGGTGATTGGAAACTTATTCTGCCCCGCAAAGGAAAACGTGCTTCCAATGGAGAGCTCTACAACTTGAAAAAGGATCTTGGTGAGACGAACAATCTCTATACTAAACGGCCAAAGTTGGTTGAGAGATTGTCAACGAACCTAAAAACAATCGTCTCTGAATAACTAGATTCCTCCCTCAGGCTGAAATTTAATAGGTGAGCCTTCGGAGGCAATAAGCTCGACTTGCAGTCCTTGTGGTCCGCGCTTTTCAGGATCGATAACAAACGTGAATGAATGGCGGCCTTTGCTTAGTTCAATAGAGTCGGTCAGGTTTACTAGCCGATCATCGACCCGTAATTCAAGTCCTTTTGTATTATTCAAATCTAACTTCAGCTGCCCAGCTACTTGAACGTTGATGAACCCCTGAACATATGATCGAGATGGGTCACCTAATTCAGCAAGTGGGAGCTCGCCATTCACTTTACTATAAGCGGTGATCCAGCCAGTCCCTGTCGCAGGTAACCCCTCTGTAGCAGCGGGAGCGATACGCCACTTGCGAATAAAGGGACGCTCATTGTTCGCGTAGGGACCAGGTTGACCCAGTAAGGATAGGAACTTAGACAGATCGAGAAATTCTTGTCGGCTTTTCAATTGGTCAGCAAGACCTGATGGCATGAGCGAAGGCATCAAGGTTCGTCTGGCAATTTGAGCCACCGGAAGGGAGATTTCCCGACCGCCTTGAGCAGAATCCTGAATGATTACTTCTTGCTCATTCTGAAAGGTGATGACACCCATGTGCCCCGTTCCATCGGTCATCGAGAACATGAGATTTTCGTAGTGTTCAGCGGTCGAAGCATTGGGCTCAAGAATGGCTTCAATCATATAACTGGTGGATGCAGCTGTGCCCACAGCCACCAGATTGGGGCCGAGGGTTGGACCGACCGATCCGATGCCATGGCAGCTCATACAGGCGACTTCTTTTCTTCGAAAGATGGCTTCTCCTCGTGCGGCAACACCATAACGATCTACATCGAATGTTAGTTTATCTCTGTCCTCTTTTAAGAGTACTGCGCTCAATGCATCTTTCGTGCTCTCAAGAAAGAGTTCGCGGAGTCGTTTGGGAAGTTGTCCGGTTTGCCGATGGAAGGTGGCCACAGCAGAGATGACATCCGGGTGTATTGCTACACCGATAAGGGCATCCGCCAAAATCGAGTCACCCCGACGAACCTTGGTAAAGCTTTTAACTAAGGCGACCGGATCGGCATTCCCTGGGTCTGCGGAAAGCACGCTCGCTACCGCGACCTTGGCGTCATCCATATCGGCTACGGCAAGTCCAGTCACGGCATGATAGCGCGTTTTTATATCCGAAGATGATGCGAGGGATTTCAGCTCGTTCACGTATTTGGTTTGTTCGAGCTCAGCTAATGCAACAGCTGATGCGGTACGAACGCTTGGAGCACGGCTTCGATCTTTCAATGCCTTCAATAACGCTTCTCCGGCGTCACGGTATTGCCATGAACCTAAACTCCCTGCGACCCCTGCAGCAATCTCTTCATTGGAGTTCCCTAACTGCGACAGCAGATTCTTAAAATAACGACCTGGCTTAACTTTACCCTGCGCACCTACTTTTTGTAATTCTACCAACAGCCCAATGGCAGCAGCATCAGAGGGAACTCCTCCTTGACTAATAGCATTAACAAGGATGCGCACCAGATTGGCATTGGGAGTGGCGGAGAATTGCTTACGCACTTCTCCAATTTCTGCAATTGAAGGATTAGGATCTTTCAAAAGCTCATTCAGTCTTTTATCCAGTCCTAGCCCAGCCGATTGTTCTGCAAAGAGTCGATGCTTGGGATTACTAAATACAAGGGCTTCATCCTCCAATGCTGGAACATAATGAGATTCCAAAGCTGTCATGGTAGATGGCAATGCGGCATCGATAAACCTGTCTCGCTCGTGATTAAGGACATTCAATAGAGCCGGCAAGATATCTTGTTCAGGAATAAAACCAGCTGAAAGAACGGCCTCCATCCGTGTCCGCGGAAATGGGTCATCCGCCAACGCAGCGATCATACCAACGGGATCAGATAATTGATCATACCAATAACGAATCACACGTGCTCCAGCTGATCGAGCATGAGGGCTGTCCGACTGAATGATCTTGGTAAGAATCATTTCGCTGGCACGCTCTACATTCTGACAGGCCCACATAGCTTCAACTAATTGATGGGCGTAGTCGGCTGAATTGGAATCAAGTGCCGCAGCCCAATTTTCTATAGATGCGAGCACTTCATCGGGATTTCTTTCGCTGAGTTCCTTACGTGCTTGGTGCCGTGTCCAAGCTTCCGGACTACCCAACTTTGAAACTAGTTCATCTACAGTTGTGCCAACCAAGACTGGCTTTTCAGCTAGTGGACGATCTTTGTATGTAATCCGCCAAATACGTCCGTGCTCGTGGTCTCGTCTGGGATCCCGAAAGTCGTGCTGCGCATGGTTGATAATCGAATTGTACCAATCGGCCACATAGATGGCTCCGTCAGGACCAATCTTGCAGTCAACAGGCCGGAAATTTGGATGCTTGGAAGTCAGGAGCGGTTCCAATACATTCGCAGAATAACCTGCCCCGTCTTCGATGAATTCATAGCGCACGATCGATCGACTCTTGAAGCGACAGGTGAGTAATTGTCCCTGTAGTTCGTCTGGCAGATGAGTTCCCGTGACCAGATCGCCTCCACATTGCTTTTCAGTGCTGATAAGCGGGGGAACACGCGTATTCTCCTTAAAAGCTCCTGTGCCTGGCGTCAGATACATAATGCGCGGATTATTTACCATGAAGGATTGTCCCCACTTATCGAATACGTGTCCCCAGGGGTTTCCACCGGTACCTTTTGCGAACACTTTCAATTCTCCTGTCCGTGGATTGAATTGATAAACGCCTCCATTATAATTCCGAACCAGGCCATGTTGGGTCTCAACTTGAGCATGCAGAAATATTCCTTCCTGGAAATAGATCCAGCCTCCGGGGCCGCGGCGCCATGCGCTGATCGAGTGATGATTGTCCTCAATCCCGAAGCCGGTTAGGGCCAACTCCTTCACATCCGCGACATCATCTCCATCCGTATCTTTCAAAAAGTAAATGTCGGGCGATTGACCCACATAGCAGCCACCATTAGCCAGCTCGATTCCCGTGGGCAAATAAAGCCCATCTGCGAAGACAGTAGTTTTGTCAGCTTTTCCATCATTATCCGTGTCTTCGAGGATGATGATTTTGTCATTGGCCACATCGCCTGGCTCTATCTGCGGGTAAGCCCATGAACATGCTACCCACAAGCGTCCTCGCGAATCCCAAACCATATGAATGGGATTAGCCAACATAGGATCAGCTGCGAAAAGATTAGCCTCGTAGCCAGGTAACAAATCAAAGTTTTCGAGTTCCGAAGCAGGATCGTGGTTATCCAATAATTCTAGGTCCGCGCCCTTAAGATTCTGCGTCTTGATGCCGGAACCAGCCTGCCCTGCTGCAAAAGCCGCAAAGGTAGTTGAAATAATAAGTGATAATAAAAAGGTTTTCATGAAAATAAATTAGTTGGTCAGTTTCGTATCTGGCACCAATTGCCATTCGCGAGTCTTGCGCTCAAGACCGTTTTGTAGGGATGCATCTTTTTCTTTGGTTAGCTTATTGAACTCAATTACTTCCTGAGGCAGTGCTCGACCACTCGACGAATTGCGACGTTCGCCTACGATGTGCACTTGGTTCAGGGCTTTCCAACTATAGATAAATTGAGTGTTCTTATCGATCACCTCAGCTCGGTAGTCTTCAGCTTCCCGGTGAGCGGGGGAAGAATCGATCGGAACTCCTTCGGCCCACTCTTCGTGTGTGGCGGTGGCAACCGGTTTCCCATCCACCATGAGTGTATATTCGCCTGGTTCGAGGTTCTCAATCACCAGACTATCTCGGTACGCTGATAACTCAGCTGGCATATTAGGATCAAGCGGTGGCGGTAAAGACGGGCTCGATTCTTCCTTAACATCAAAGCTGAAGTTCTGCCCATCCAGGGTGAACCGTGAAAGCTCTACTCCATTGGATCGAACGGCCCCCGTCTTTGCATCAATGCGAAGCGTCCATGGTTCAGGCACTCTGGAAATCATGGCCATGAGCTGTTTATAAATCAGATTGCTGACTGACCAATAGCCAAAGTCATTCAAATGAATCCCATTGGTCGTGAACCGTGAAGCAGCTTCATCTTCGAACAGATTGCTGGTTGGGTTAAATAAATCGATGAAAGGAATCACTTCTTCGACTGCCACATTCATCATTGCCTGAGAATAGGATTTCAGGTCCTGGTTTCGTTTTTTCCAGTTGGGAGTTAGATTGCCGAGATTTTCATAGGCGATGGGAGAAACAAAGATGAGACGCACCTCAGACTCGTCGTTATAGGATTGTCCGCGATGTGATTGAATAAAGGCCTTCAGGTCCTGTTTGAAGTTATCAATCCCCGCTTCCCCAGCGAATGACTCGCTCAATCCAAAGCAGGCAATAATCAAATCTGTCTCATGTTCAATCAGGGTAGATTTCTCAGTCGGAAAATTAGTCGGACGATCCCTTACCGTCAATGTATCCCCAGCCCAACCAAGATTTCGAAACGAGAGGGCTTCCTCTTCAAATGCATTAAGCAGTAAGGTCTCAAGATAGCCATGATTCCGCAGCTGATCAGCAAAGGTATTACCGACAAAAGCAACATGATCACCGGGTTGAATAGGTGCCGAAGTTTCGGCGCTGAGATGATTGAAAGTGAGCAGAGCCAATAGGCTCGAGAGGAGTTTAAAATGGAACTTCATTTCTTTGGTTATTTATCAGCTCTTTTAATATCCCAAGTTGTAATTTTCGCCTCAGGACCGGGCACAGGTTTATCAACAGCCCAGAACACACTGTTTACCAACATCCGATTAAATGACTCTTCTCCGAAATCAGCCGGATGCCCAAAGGAGGTTCCGAAAACTTTGCCGCCCCATTCATTCTCCCACGCCCAAGCCACAATGTCCGCTTCCAGGGTGCTGGTGATCAATGGACCATAGGACTTTTGCAGCAAACGGTTTTTACCTTCTCCGGTTCCTGTCACCAAAGGAATACAACCTGCTTCCAATCGGGTTAGGTAAAGCGTTCCGTCCGATACCCAGTTTGATTTGGTCACATTCGCCATGATCGGATGCTTCAACGCTTTCTCAACCACTGAGATATCCGTGGTTCCTTGTTGGTGCACCACATAGGGCCCTCCCAGCACGCGCCGACCAAAGCCATCGTTCCACTCAAACAGCGGATGATCCTTGGGGTATTTAAAGGAGTGATTAGCCGTTCTCAGCCCAATCGCAGGTTTCCCCGACCTAATGTAATCCTCAATGGGTTTCCACTCTTCATCGGGCAATTTCATAAAACGGCAAAAGAAGATCGCGACATCGGCATCATATAAGGCCTCAATTCCAGGGAGAACATTTTCAGTTTTCTTTTCCGGATCACCTCCACCATAAATGACCGTGGTTTCAAAACCAAATCGCTCAAGTTCTTCCGCAAAAACCGGCATGGTCAGTTCTGGTGAGTAATGCAGGGTCCCAACAACAAGGACAACATGGGGTTTATCATCAGCAGCACGCAGGCAAATTGACATCAAAGTCAAAAGGACCACGGGCACGGTCAGCTTCAATAATGATTTCATAGGGTAGAAGTATATACCAAGCGCTCAATTGAGGTATCCTTTAAAAACGGGATGGGATACTCAATATGAGCGGTAATGTGACTATTACTTAGGGTAATTAAGCAAATTACCAGACTTGCCGCAGTTACCTGGCAACTCAAGTTGAAAGAGGATGATATTCTCATCAAACTATCGGATGATATAAGACTGATCCAGAACTTGAGATTCTTCTGCAACAATACACACTTCCATTCATACATGAAGAATCAACGACTTCTCGAATACCTATGAAACTCAATAAATTAAACGACTGGTTAAGAGTAATAGCCGACCTGGGAATACTGGTCGGTATTGTTCTTGTTTTGGTCCAGATGAATCAAAACGAGGATCTAATGAGGTCTCAGATAATGAACCAATACTATGATTCTAATGCAGAGTATGAAGCTTCATTTGCCGGGGAGAACTTACCAGCTATATGGGAAAAGTCGTTGCTTGATCCTGAGAATCTTACCCTGGCAGAAATGAGAGCCCTCGAGGCAGTTACCTTTGCCCCGCTATTCCGCTGGATTAATCTCTATCGGCAAAATGAAGACAGTGTGCTTGGTAAAATGGATTGGAAGGAAGAGGTGCAAATGGACGCCACCTGGATATTTAAAGGTCCTTACGCTCGCTCATGGTGGTAATACAGCAATGCTGGCTTACTGAAGTCCGGCTACCTATCTAAAGAACTTTTTGACCTCGTTGAAGAAGAAATCAACGACCCACAGTCGGTGGGACCTGAAGAATTTTATGATAATATTCAAGAAACCCTGGTACAAAACATCGAGGAAGATAGTAAGCAGAAAATAAATGAATACTCTCTAATTACTACTTCCACTGCCGAAACAACAAAGCTTCAATCACCTAAGGATTCCCCTCCACTGGATCAGGCTATTCAGGAACTCTTGCTAGCCTGCAAATCCCTCCGAGGAGACCTTGCGAGTCGAAATGAGGATGACCTGTAGGCACTGCTCCCAATTACAAGAGCATGTCATTTATAATCAGCTTACTTCTTTAACTCAAAGTCGCGTCTACTGGCTACTTTTGTTGAAGGGAAATCAGAAGGTATCGATTGAGTAACTTTCCCAGTGGCTGCCCACTCAGTGCCACGCAGGAAGGTGGCTATAAAGCTCACACCTTCCACTGCAGCGATATCGTGACCCAGCGTAGTGTGAAAGACTTTTCCTTTTCCGTAGTCCAGAACCATAAGCATGGGCTCATGACGATCAGTCGGAGCTCTCTCGGATACATCTTTTCCTGTGGCAAGCACAGTCATGTTCTCGGCAGGTCCACGAAGCGTGGCGTAACATTCATCTTCCGATGTAAGCCATTTCTCTGGCAGACCACGTGTGATCGGATGACTTGAGTTGCGAAGCGTAATTTGAAACTCATGCCTCGCTCCATGGCTTCCAGATTTACCATCAGGAGCTTTATCTCTTACCAGCTTACCGTCATTATCGTAATAGATATGAATGCCACTATCTGGATTTCGTCCTCCCCATCCACCAATGCCAATCATACGATTGTATTCATCCCATAGCCCAAATGAATTATTGGCGGCGTGCACCGCAACAAAGCCGCCGCCGTTCTTTACGTAGTCTTCAAAAGCTCGCTGCGTCTTAGCTGGCCAATCAGATGCTTTCCATCCGAAGTTAGAAATAACAACATCGTAATCTGCAAACGAAGGATCAAATTCCGGATCCGGTTTTGGTTCCTTCAAATCTTCAGTAGTGCCTGCATTGGCAAGCGGTAGCCATTCATTTTCACGCTCTCCCTTCCAAGTATAACGAGAACGCTCAATATCGACTTCGAATAAGCCTGTCTCCACCAAGTATTGTTTCATCATGACAGTCGACCTTGGCCAGACGGCATGGTTATTTTGACCATCGATGATCAATGCCTTGATCTTGGCCTCAGCATTGGCCACCAGAACGACAAGTGATAAGATTAGAATGAAAGATGCTTTAAGTTTCATAGAATTGGTAATCGTAAAACTTAATATTTGCTCGGGTACAAGATAAAATCAATAAAAACCCCTCCGCCAAACTCAGAAAACATCACCTGAACTAACAGGATTGTATTCCTTAGCTGGATACTTCGCTAATTCTTCGATATGGAGGTCAGTCCCCTACCCAGGTCCAACTGGTGAAATGCCGAATCCGTCTTCAACTACAATGGGGTTGGTTAGCACTTCGTTGTACCGATCAAAGAATCGAAGTATGAGTTCCTGCATAAAACAATTATTGATCACCATATCCAAGTGTAGACTCGCGATCGTTGAAATGGGTCCGTTCGAATTGCGAGGAGCAAAAGTCACGTAATACGTTTCAGCCATAGCCGCTATTTTCTTCAATTCGGACATTCCGCCTGCATGGCAAATATCGGGCTGAATGATATCGACCGCATTCTTTTCCAGGACTTCCCTGAATTCCCAACGCGTGTAAAGCCTCTCGCCAACTGCAATGGGAACACGTGCTTCTCTGGCTAGCTCCACCAAAGTCGTCGAATTGTCGTACAATATGGGTTCCTCCATGAACATAATATCCAAAGGCTCAAGTTTTTGAGCTACTCTGCGGGCACCCCAGATATTCAATGCATTCCGGATATCGACACCGATATCGATGTTTGGGCCGACAGTTTCCCTAACAGCCGCTACTCGATCGACGCCTAGTTGCAAGCGTTCTGGAGTAATGAGTTGAGGTCCACCAAACGGGTACAGCTTTAGCGCCTTATACCCTTTGCCCACGGTTGCCTTCGCATCTAGAGCTAATTCCTCCGGACGACTACCATTGAACCAACCATTGGCGTAGAGCTTAACCTTATCTCGAACCTTACCACCCATAAGGTCATATACAGGAACACCCAAAGCCTTTCCTTTAATATCCCACAAAGCTAAATCAATTGCACTGATCGCGCTCATGGTGACTGCCCCACCCGTCCACGTCACGCGGCGATGAAGCGAAGTCCAAATGTGCTCAATTTGAAATGGATCTTGGCCAATTAAGAATTTCTTAAAGGACTCAATCTCAGCCATCACACCATGGTCTTTTTCCTGCAAGCTAGCTTCACCTCAACCATAGATACCGGAATCCGTGGTTATTTTAAGAAAGATCCAATTCCAGCCACCAACATGTGGAGGTGCCGAACGAATGATCTCGAGACCACTTATTCTCATGCCGCTATCATTGGTCGGAGCAGCATCAATTGACCGCGTGCCAAAAAGTGCCGCCGCAGTTGCTGCGGTAGCGCTACTTAAAAAGTGACGACGAGAAACAGAGTTACTTAAAGGATTCATTATACTTATTAGGGCCTATTGTTTTCGAGCGTTTGTCCTGCATGCGCTCTAAATAGCTTTCGGGGGGAGTCGATTTTTCTCCACCACCGATGGTGGATTGGTATCCTTCAAGGTCCTTGGCTTAACCCCCTTCTGCCAACCCCAGGATGCATATTCACGTGGCTTGAATGGTCCCACAAAATCGATATTTAAGTCGGAGGTAATGCGCGACTCTTCATGTACGGCCCAGAAACAGGCATTGATAAGGAGTCGGCGTAAGTTTTCATCGAGAAGATCGGGAGAAGCGCCATGAGTGCTCGTCAGGACTCGACCCTTGACTCCTACATCGCGAACGCGTGTCGAGACTGCCGGTACGGCAAAGAGGGCTGGATAAGGATCGGAGTCAGCCTTCATACTTAATAAGGGCTGAACCATCACTAAGGGCCAACTACCCAACCGTGGGGAAGTAAGATAGCCTCCGGTAACAACATGCATTTCTCCAACGCCCGTTAATACTGGATGGTCTTTCTGATCGGGAAGCGGCGTAAGTCGTGTGCTTTGAATATGATTATCCCCGTGATGCGCAACCCAGGTCTCGCCGAGGACTTGTCGGCCAAACCCATCTTGGAATGCTATGTCTGGATGAGTGCTGTCATATTTCTTCCAGGGGCCTTCACTGTATTTAAATGCATGGGTGGATGTTCGAAGCGCAATGATCGGTTTACCCGATTAAACGTATGCATCGAAGTGAGCCATTTCTTCATCTTCCAAATTGAGGAAACGCATAAGCATAAATAGCAAGTCCGCCTCTTCCAGGACATCCAAACCTTTTAAGTGATTGCCTTGAGGCAAGATCGTTCCGTCGTCAGCCAAGGTGAAAAGAACGGTGCATCGAAACCCATGATGCTTTGCCAGTATTCGAGCCAATGCTGGCAACGATTCTTCGGAGCGGTATTCACGTTCATCTGCAATGAAGACGATGTGCTTGCCTGTGTTTTCAGATCCGTAGCTTACCTTGAAGTCAGATGGAGCGAATGCGAATGCGGACCCTCCAACGAGGAACAACAGCATCAGTGAAAAGAATAGTTGCTGGGTGATTTTTGGGGTATTGATCATAGGAGCGTGATTGTAATTGAAAACTATTCTTTTTGTTGAGCAGTCAGCAAAAGAAGTCCCCAGAACTTTACTCGAGTTTCTGGATCCTCATTTGTTAGTTTTCCCGCCCACCAGGTTTCGTGATAAAGTAGACCGTCGGGAGACTTATCACGACCATCCACATCACCAATGGATAGATTAAAGCCGATCAAACTATCCGGGTCGTCTGGCGACCAAAATTTGTTCTTCCCGATTTCCATTCCGCCATCCAAACGAATACGCACCTCAACCTGGTAACGATTCTCTGCATCTATGCGATGTGTTTTGGTTTCTATAATATCTTCCAGGATCCATCGTTTATTGTTTTCAAAATTCTCAACTGACCGACCTGGTCCGTGTGGAAGCATCCCAGGAGTTCCAATCCCACCTTCAAATGACTTGGTCAGGTTGTAGATGATTTGAATAGCTCGACCATCGCCCGTCACGTCGCCTATCGGCACCTGCAAATCCATCAAACGAGTATAGAGCAAAATCTCAATCATGTCGCCAAACCAGGGACGACCTCGCTCGCGCTCACCAGTCACATGTGCATGAGGGTCTTGAGGTGGCAACCAACGCTCAGTTTCAATGCCGTATAAAATGTCATCCACGATATCGAAGGCCAAATAAAGATGCTCTCCAACGTGTTTTACCCAGCCTTCAAAATAGAGATCTTCCTTGGATTCAATCTCCTGAAGCATTGCTTCGATCCATTCCTCATTCCATGAAAAATGAGACGCGTCAGAATACTCTTTGTTCGATACACGTCCATCGAAACTAGGCGTGTCTCCCTGCCAGGCAATCATACTGCGGGACAACTTGGCGTTCGCCTTGGTTGCGGCCTCTATGACTGAAGGGTCTTCCAACAAGTCCAAAGGACTGGATGTGTCATCTCCCTGGCAGCCGGCAATATAACAGGATAAAACTAAAAAACTGGCTCGTTTGAGGAAACTGGAAGAAAACATCCTGAGTTAAGACAATAACTCAGGAATTACTCGTCCACCAAATTGCGACATCTGCTTATAGCGACCTCCATGGAAGTAGGTCAGCTTGTTATCATCCAGGCCGAGTAAATGAAGTAAGGTAACATGGAGATCACGAATCGGGTGAACCACGTCCACAGCTGACATTCCCAATTCATCTGTTGCTCCAACGATAGAACCTTTTTTCACTCCAGCTCCAGCCAGCAACATGGTCATGGCATTTGCGTTATGATCACGACCGAGTGAATAGACACCGCCTCGTTTGTTGTTGTCAGGAGTGCGGCCAAATTCGCCGGTCCAGATAACCAAGGTATCTTCAAGCATGCCGCGCTGCTTCAAGTCTTTAATCAATCCAGCCATGCCCTTATCCACACTACGGATACGAGAACTGTGACCTTCCTCCAAATAATCATGACTATCCCATCCACCTGAGAAGATCTGTACAAAGCGAACGCCTTGCTCAACTAAGCGACGTGCCATCAGACACTGACGACCGAACACCTCAGTTTCTTTATCTTCCATTCCGTATAGCTCCCGAATGTGTTGTGGCTCCCTGGAGAGATCCATAACCTCAGGCACTTCCATTTGCATGCGATAGGCCAACTCATAGCTTTCCATGCGAGCATCTAAAGCAGCATGCTCAGGATGTTTGTCGGCGTGCATTTCATTTAAGAAAGCAAGTTCGTCAATGGTGCGACGTTGGTGACCGCGGACTTTATTGGATTGAGATTTTAAATCCAAGATCGGTGAACCTTCTGGACGTAAACGCGTGCCCTGATAATGAGCTGGCAAAAATCCATTCGACCAATTCCCAGCACCACCTTGCGGCATAGCCAGCTCAGTCATCACCACATAGCCTGGGAGATTTTGATTTACCGAACCCAATCCGTAAGTTGTCCAGGCACCTAGCGCAGGATCACTTCCTAAACGACTACCCGTATTCATGTGGTAGAGTGCTTCCGGGTGATTGACCGATTCAGCCTGACAGCCCCGATAGTTACAAAGTTCATCCGCAACCTCAGGATCAGCCATATGCTTCCACTGGTCACACATATCGATTCCAGATTGACCAACCTTGCGAGAACCGAACGGGCTACCTACAAAGAATTTAAATGGATCACCTTCCTTAGCGATTGTAGACTCGGACTTATGCAAACGCTGTAACTCAGGCTTGGGATCAAAGGTATCCATATGGCCGGGAGCACCTTCCATGAACAACATGATGACTCGTTTGGCCTTGGCAGGAATCATGGGGTCCCTGGGAGCCAAAGGTCCAAGTTTAGGCACATTCACACCATCCGCTGCGAACATGTCAGTCATCGCTACCGAGCCAAGAGAAGCGCCGAGCCCGCAAAGAAAATTGCGTCTCGAAATGGGAGTTGAAAAGGGTCTACTACAAAGGTCGTGTTTCATGGTCAAAATGGGATATTAATTAAAGTCGATAACTGGGGTTAATAAACATATACGAATTCATGGCTGTTGAAGAGAACCAGACAAAGATCTGCTAATGCTCTCGTCTCTGCACTTACGTCACTGGCCTTGGCATCTGGAACATAATTTTCAAAAACCGGAAGGATTTCCGTGTATTCGAATGGCTTGCCTGAGAATTCCTCAACCAGCGATCGAGTTATCTCTTTCGGATACTCCACAGGTTTCGGTTCAAAGCGCTGGTGATAAACACGCATGTCTTCCAAGTAGTCAGTCATGCGGTTTACTTCTTTGCGATTCGGCTTACGTCCTAGCGCCAATTCAAAAGCGCTGACAATCTGTGACTTCATTCGGCTGGATTCATTTTCCAGGCGTAATGCAAAGGCGATCGATCGATCAGTGACCACATCGCTATTCATCAATGTGAATGCCTGAGGCGAAACGGATACGGAATCGCGAACCTCACAAGAGTCATTCGGATTAGGTTGATTAAATAATTCCAAGAATGGGTCTGCCTGACCACGAACCCGGTAGGCATAAATGCTTCGACGGTTACGTTCCTCAGGAGTTCTTGAAGGCTGATGTGCGGGAGCGAGTGAAAATTGAATCATGCGAGGCTGAAGCGCTACTTCCATATTGATCTCTGGCATAATAGGCAGGCCACCCATTTCTGTATTCAATTCACCAGTAATAGCCAGCATGCCGTCGCGTAGTTCTTCTGCGGTCAGGCGACGTGCTTCATAAATAGCAAGCAGATCGTTATTCGGATCTACCTCTCTAAGCTTCTCCAGTTGAGGGTGGCTACCCGATTTTTGATAGGCTTCAGATAACATGATCTCCCGATGAATGGGTTTCAATTTCCATCCTCCGTCGACCAAGCTTGAAGCCAAGTAATCTAGTACCTTAGGATGCGTTGGTTTACCGCCTTTGGCGCCAAAATTATTCGGGTTCCCAGCAATCGGCTTACCGAAATGATGTTGCCAGATGCGATTCACAATCGAACGGGTCGTAAGTTGGTTTTCTGGATTGGCCACCCATTTGGCAAATGCCAAGCGTCGACCATCCAAATCGTTCGTTACAACATAAGGATCTTCGCCCTCGCTACTCGCTGGGATACCTAAGGCACTTAGTACCCCAGGTGAAACAGGATCACCGGGTGCTGTGAGCGCACCTCCAATCAGAATATGATTCTCCAACGTGTCCTCTGGATTATTATCCTTAACACGAAGTTTCTTAGCATTCATTCCCTTGAAGCTAGCGGAATTGTATACGCTCTGAACCATGGGGTCGAAACGCTCTTTACGCCGGTTCCAGATCCAGTCGTCTTGCTTGCGCACTTTAAGACGTCCCTCATCCACATAATCTAATCCAATGTCACGAGGTGGTTTTACGTCATCATCCAGGCCCTTCCGATCATCAGCATTGATATACTCCAAACCTCGTTCTTCAAACCAGGCCTTAGCGGCAGCTTCTTGCTTGCCTTCCAATGCGTTCATGCGGTCGGACGCATAGGCATGCATGAGATCGACCATTTCTTTGCCTTCTTCCATGCCCAGCATGTTTTCATCTGGCAGATAGTTTGCAGGCCGCTCAGCCAATTGAGTGCCGGCAAAAGTAGCATATAATCGATAGTAGTCCTTGGTTGGAAGTGGATCAAACTTGTGATCGTGGCACTTAAAGCATCGCATAGTGGTTGCGAGAAAGGTCTGACCGACTGAATTAACCACATCATCAAGATAGATCTGTCGTGCTTCAGGTAGCGGAACCATCGCCGTATCGAAAGCTCCCATACGGAGAAAACCAGTCGCAACCATCCATTCAATTTCCTGCTCCGTATATTCGCCCTTTTCATGAATGTTGGCAATAGCGTCGGCATCCCCGGATAAACGTTCACTAACGGAGGCATTGGCCATTTCGTCGCCCGCCAATTGCTCCATCACAAATTGGTCATAAGGCTTATCTTCATTGAATGCTCGGATCACATAGTCGCGGTAACGCCAGGCATTGGATTTCTCATAATCATTGGCCATGCCACCAGTGTCAGAGTACCTTGCGACGTCTAACCAATGTTGGCCCCAACGTTCGCCATAGCGTGGGCTTTCAAGGAGCCTGTCGACGAGATCCGCCCAAGCTTGCTTGCTGTCTTTCTTATCCGCTCGAATAAAATCACTGACCTCCTCCGGTGTGGGCGGAAGTCCCGTCAGGTCCCAACTTGCCCGACGAATACGAGTGAGGGCGTCGGCTTTCTTGGCAGGCTTGAAACCAGCATTTTTAAGTTTCTCGTCGATAAATCCATTAATGGGATTTTCCTTGGTAGAAACTTCCGGCTTTTGAACCGGCATAAAGGACCACATCTCTTCCTTATTGTAACGACGATAGGTCCACTCGTCTCCCAATCCACCGGAAGTCGCCATGATGATACCGTCTTCGTTTTCAAGAACATGTTGTTCGGCTAGACGAATCTCAGATTGACGCTCTTCTGATGGCCAGACTGCACCCGCATTGATCCAAGTTTCAAAGTCTGCGATCTGCTTGGGCGTAAGGCGGTCATTTTCCTTGGGCGGCATTTCGTAGTCCGGGTCTTCCCACTTCATCGCGGTTACAATGAAGCTTGCATCCGCATCGCCTGGAACGAGGACGTTGTCAAATCCGTTTCCACCAAACAGGATATCATCCAATGTATGCATGACTAATCCACCATCAATATCATCTGGATCATCACCATGACATCCAAAGCACTTCTGCGCCAGGACCGGATAGATTTTTAGCGTAAAGAGGCGATCCATGTCTTCGGCTTCATTAGCTCGGGCGAATGGAACGACCGAAGATAAGGCAGCCAATAGTGCCGCCAAACGGATGGGATATTTAAGGATGGAAGGTTTAGTATTCATTAAAATGGTACGAATATAAAATTAGGGTCGGCCGTTTTCGTAGAGCTCTGCGATTTCAGAAGGGCTCATGACACCGGCAAAGATGGCAAACTCGTCAATGGCGCCGTTGAGGTTTCTCAATGCGAAGGATGAACCTTCACGTGTGGGCTCATTCCAATTGCCAATAGAAGCTGCACCGATCTTGACCGTATCGACTTGGTATTCTTTTTCGATTTGATCCTGACTGATTGCCACGCCATTCACATAATGAGTGGTGGTCCAGTTCTCCACATCGTATACGGTTGCGATTTGAAACCACTGCCCACTCTTGGAGGGATCCCAAAAGGATGGAGAAAGAGCAATATGCTTGTCTGATAGGTCACCCACTCGTTCTCGACGTTTTACCGAAAAGAATAAGCGACCATCATTCATGATTTGCCAGTGAGGTTCATTCAGTTCGTGACCATCGGTAAGAAAGAGAGAATTGTACCAACGATCCAAGCTGTCTATACGAGCCCAACAGTAAAATGTAAGCGATTGATGCTCTTCAGGAATGAAAACACGAACGCGACTTCCAGCAGGGCTGAAATTAAGAGCACTCCCAGACTGTCCCCAACGATCAGCCACTCGCCTGGCTCTTACGATGGTCCCATCAAGCTCAGAATGCGCCTCGTCTGTTAGCCGACGGCTTTGGGCATTAGACTCATCGACCGGGTAAAATGCAATCGATCGAGTATCGTCAGCCAAGCGTTCGCTCTGTTCCCGCCATGCTTCTTCTCTAACTTGTTTCTGATGCTGAAAATGCTGCTCAAAATCTTCCATGTCCGGATAGCGACTGGGAGATATTTCTACCTGATTAGATCCACCAGCATCGCTCCACCGCATCGATTGGCCATCGGTCAGTGCATGAATCTCACTGGAACGAGCGTGCCATTCGATCTCCCCTTGAAGGACATGCATTTCTGCTTGGTCGTCTTTGACTTCCAAGGCAAACTCAGTGCCCAGATCAACCACTTCACCGGAGACAGTGGATACTTTAAACCCACGAGCGGCATCTGGAACCAAGGCGCGTACCCGTCCTTTGGAGACTCTCATCTCCTTCGGTGAAACGACTTCAAAGGATGTTTCCCCTTCGACCAAGACCATGACTCCACTGAAAAACTCGAGTTGAGCAATGCCGGACTCTAATTCCATCGTGCCCTCCGGAACCAAATCTCCGCGTTGCCAGTTTTGTTGTCCAGCCCAGTGCGCATCCGAGTAATCAGCCAAGATAGCAAATCCACGAGCGACGGGTTCAGCTTCTGCAATTTCAGTGCCCGCTTCCTGCTGACCAAATTGCCAACTGGTATAAGCTACACCCACCAGGAGTATAATAACTGCAGCGATGCCGAACCATTCACTGTGCTTACGCCAAAATGAAATTGTTGGGACGTCATCGCTCGTTGCGAGGCGTTCAGACTCGTCTTTTAAAGCACTATGAAGCTTGATACGATCGTAGTAAAGCTGACGGGTTTCTTTATTCACTCTCATCTCAGCTTCGAGACGAAGAAAATCCGCTTCGGAGATCGTACCATCCAGAAGCTCATCAATTAGTTGGAACTGCTCTTGATCACTCATGCCTGAGATTCTCCTTCCAGCTTCAACTGTTTCTCGATGCAACGCTGCAGATTGTTGCGGATGCGATGCAAGGTCACTTTCAGCACGCCAACACTTCGTCCGGCTGTAGCTGAGTAACTCTCAAGGGTGGTTTTTTCAAAATAACGGTGGTGCAACAATTCCCGGTGATTGGGGCGAAGTTTCTGTATGCACTTCTGTAGCGCGTGCTGGTGGTCGGACAAATGATCCAACTGAGCAGGCAGCTCCTCCGAGATCGTGTCTTCCAGTTCTTCGCAAAATACTAAGCGAGCGTTCTTGGATTGCCGGTAGCGATACTTGCGAACCTGAAAATGCGCGATACTGAACGACCAGGCTTTGAAATTGGTTCCTAGCTCAAAGTCCTCTCGTTTATCCCAAATAATGGTGTTTGTCTCCTGCACAACGTCGTCAGACGCTGAATCTCCAGGCATCAAGGATTCCACATACAAGCGAATAGCCTGCTGATGTTGGGTTAACAGAGTGACAATCTCTGAGTCGTGTTTGGAAGAAGACATAGGGAGAAACCTACCCGCATATCCCCGTTTCCGGGAAAAGGTTAACAATTTTCTTCAGATTTAAGAAAAAAAATCCAAATCCCAACAAAAATCAGATGTAACCCAGTCAGGTATTTATGGAGCTTATTCATGAGAGGCGACCTTGCGTTGTCCTTCGTTACCCAGTTGATTCGTTGAATTCTTACATTAGATCATGTCCCCGAGAACCTTACTTTTTTCGCTACTCCTACTACCCAGCATTGTTTTAGCTCAAGAGGAGCTGAATCTGGCGAACCCTGACACGCACTCCTACATTGAGGCTTCTGGCAGCCGTGACGTTCACCTTTATACGGATGCGGAAGTTAACGAAGCTCGCATCTATGATTTTTACCAACGGCAGGCCGACTACTATATGGAACAAGGGTCCTGGCCTGAAATCATTCCTGCCTTTCCGGGATTGGATGCAGGTCTCCATGGCCATTGGGGGCTTCATAGTGAAAACGACCACGAAGATGGACGCTGGAACGATATCGATATGGGCACTGTATGGCGTCAAACCTTCCGCACCCCAGAACTCAATATTGGAAAAGCGGTCTCAGTCCGACTCGTAGAAGAAGACGGAATTTCGACCACCTTTGATCCCCTTACGCTTAGCTACCGAGTAGCCTGGGATGGTGAGTATATAGAATTTGATCCATTTCGCTGGGGAACTTCACGAAACGCCCAACCCCAAGGAACAATTTGGCTGGCCGATCCAGATGACTCGCTTGCTTGGAGTTCGGCATCAGAAACAACGGAAGTTAGCTACCATGGTTTCTACCGTCATACGGACCGGGTGGTGTTCTCATACGACATCAACGGCTCTAAAGTTCTCGATAGCCCCTGGTCACCAAAAGATGAAACAAGTGTTTTGTTAAGAACTCTTTCTTTTCCCGACGGTTTCGATGGTGGTCGCCATCGTTTAGGAAAATTACCGATCGAGCGGGCGGTCGTAACTTTTGGAAATGCGACTGTGATACAGGACCCGAATGGCATAAGCTGGCTCGAGATCCCTGAGTTGCCAGAAGGTTCGAGTATTGGCCTGGCTATTGGCGCCAGCTTAGTCCTGACGGATGGGCATGCTCGGTATGCTACGAATTTGTCATTAACCGAACTAACACAGGGAGGCTCCATCAGGTGGCCTCAAACTATTTCCACTCAAGGAACGCGGGCTGAGAATCCAGATGGCAAAGCCTATGTCATCGAAGCAAAAGCAGGCGAATTTATTAAACTGGTTTTCGAAAACCCTGATGTCATGCCCCACAACGTGGTCTTCTGCACTGAAGGGAATTTAAAAAAGGTAGGCGACATGTCCTTTGCCATGTTGAATGACCCGAAGGCCGCAGACAAACATTACACACCCGACACTCCTGAGGTCATAGCCAACAGCCATCTCGTCTTTCCTGGCGGTAAACACATTCTCCATTTTCAAGCACCCGAAGAAACCGGCGACCACCATTTCGTTTGCACCTTCCCGGGGCACTGGATGACGATGAATGGGATTTTTAGAGTAACGGAATAAACTCTGGCGTAATACAATCGGCAGCAAGCTACCTCCTTCAAAAGAAGAGTCGGAACTCAACTGTAGGAGGTAGCTTGCTGCCGAAATTTTATTTAGGCGACGCGAGTAGCTACAATCCCGCTCTGATTCTGATAGTTTCTTGGTCGAGTCTTCTAATCCATGGCTCTAAGTTCACCCAGATCCCATGAAACCCATAATCGCCTTCCTTCATTTCTGTCAGGGCATCATCCAGGGACCATCCTTGAATTAAGACTCTATAAACAACACACATGGTTCCGGTACGATCGGCGCCGTGTTGACAGTGAACAAGTTGTGGCGTGCGCCGAGGATTGGAAACAATTTGAAGGAAACGAATAATCTCCTTCACCTCCGGATGTCAGGTCTTCACATAGATATGCTCGTAGGCGAGTCCAGTTTCGCCAATCTCATCGCGATCGGAGTGAAAGGATCTCAAGTTAACAATGGTTTCAATTCCAAGTGCCTTCAAGTTGGCCATCCTTTCTTTCGATGGTTGTGCACTCCGATACAGAGTACGCGAAACCTGATGCAGATTGGGTGCGCCTTTTAATTCGATTGGTTCAGCCCAATGGGCTGGTCTTGGATCGGTTCCCATTATGGATTTTTATTAGCGAAGAAACAAAAGCACGTACGCAATTGCCAGGAGGATTTGGATACACACAAATGGCACCGCCTTCTTAATAAATCCACCAAAGCTCATCTTAAGTTTATGCTTATGCATTATGGTTACAGCGACCAAGGTGGATGCCGATCCAATGGGCGTGATGTTGCCTCAAAGATTAGCACCAAAGATAACCGACGACCAAAGTGGGGAGCTCCATTCGGTTCCTAGTCCGGCCAATATTTTGGCGAGCATGGCGGCGAGAGGAATATTATCCGTCACTGAACTCGCTACAGCTGCACTTACGAGTATGGAGCCAGTCCCCAGAACGTTACCGAGAGAAATGATGGCAGCTAGTCCATGACCAATGGTCTCCAACACCATGGCATGCTCCATCACATTGATGACCACAAATAAGGCGGCGAAAAAACTTAACAGATCCCAATCAAGTACTTGATAAAACTTGTCTGCGGTAGCTTTAAATTTAATCAACATAATGCCTCCGAAACCAAGAGCGACATAGCCCATGCCAAGATCTTTGATCCACGGCAGAACCGAAGCAGTTGCAATAACTATGATGAATAGTAGCAGCATGATGGAACCGAACCAAAAGAAGGCCTTGCTTTCTATGCCGTCGTTTTCATCAAAGGCAGCCATCAAATATGTAGGTTTCTTTGCCGACGACTAGTCATTGGCTTCGTATAAGGCTAGCACTTCCGAAGTCTCAATCGTATCATTTAGTTGATAGATAACGCTCACTTAACGAATGTCTCAAAAAATCATTGGGTCATATTATCCAAAGTCGGAAATGCAAATTCCTCACTGACGGTCCGGCTGCTTTGCATGAGTGCCTCCAGCTTAACCAAAACTTCAGGATGAACATCCGCCACGTCGTGCTTTTCTGCACGATCATGCTTTAGATTATAGAGCTCAGTCTTCACTACCGGCTCTGCTCCACCTCTGGGCATGAGTTTTTGGCGAACTGCCTTCCAATCGCCCACGCGAATAGATTGCTGACCTTGATAGGCGGGGAATTCCCGATACAGGAACGCCCGTTCCTCTTGAGCTTTACCCAGCATGGTCGGAGCAAAGCTAATGCCGTCGATGCTTTCAGGAAGGTTTCCCTGACCTGCCAGCTCTGCTAAAGTTGGTAGCCAATCTTCAAATCCCGAAATAAAATCGGATTCGGTTCCGGCCTTGATGTGCCCTTTCCAGCGAACGACAAGCGGTACCCGTATGCCACCTTCGTAGAGTGATCCTTTACCATCGCGAAGGCCTGCATGGGAGTTAAAGAAGTTATTGTCCGTTCCTGCCAGTCCTTCATGCGTGCCGTGAAGCGGACCATTGTCACTGGTAAAAATGAAGATGGTATCTTCATCGAGTCCCAGTTCCTCCACCAGGGTCATGGCCTTGCCAATGTCGCGATCCATGCGAGTGATCATGGCTGCATAAGCAGCTCTTGGTTTGAAATGTGGGATGTAGCCAGTTCCTCCTTTATAGGGAGGGTCATTCCAATCACCGATATACTCCTCGAGTGAGTCGTCCGGAACTTGTAGTGCCACATGCGGTACGGTGGATGGCCAAAACAGAAAGAAGGGTTCGTCCTTGTTGTCTCGAATGAAGTTTAAGGCCTCATCCGAAATCAAATCCGCCGAATACTCATTTCCCTGAAAGCGTTTGTAACTGGCCGGATCGTTAGGATCTTCGTCCGGACCAAATTTGTCATGCGCTGAGAACGGAGCATTATCCAGTTCTATGACTTTATCATCATCCCATAGATATGTGGGATAAAAGTTATGAGCTACGGCCTGGCAATTGTAACCAAACCATCGATCAAATCCCTGTCGCAAGGGTGCCCCGGTAGAATCGGGACCACCCAGGCCCCATTTCCCAAAGCCACCAGTTACATAGCCAGCCTCTTTCAATACTTCGGCAATGGTGACTTCTTCATCGGGGATCGGAAACTGACCTTCAATCTCTCCTCTTCCAATAACAGGCCCACGAGCCATCCCACGGTTATTACGAATATAGGAATGACCGGGATGCTTTCCGGTCATGAGAACACAGCGCGAAGGAGCGCATACCGCATTACCTGAATAGTGTGAGGTAAACTTCATTCCCTCTGCCGCAATACGGTCTACATTGGGAGTTCGGATCTTTTC
>CALJGU010000198.1 GCA_938075565.1 uncultured Opitutales bacterium
TGTAGAGCAGCATCTATCGGATAAGATTGATACTGTTATGGATCGAGAGCTTCCGAAACTGAATAAGGACTCAAGCTTTGCCACGATCGTTCGTCTTATCACTTCTCAAAAGTATGAATGCCTCCCGGTATTGGATGAGAACCGAGTGGTGGGTCTGGTCTATGCGAGCGATGTTTTTAAGACCGCAGCGAATCTGGCGCTTACTCCTGGGCAAAAAGGTATATCCTTGGATCGCTGAATTGGGATTCTTCGGATTCTAAAGCTTGCGCGAGCGCCTCTTTTTGCGATCTCCTTGATCCAATATGGCTAATGAATTCGAAATGACCCGGGAGATTGAATTCTCCGAAACCGATATGGCAGGGATTGTGCACTTCTCCAATTTTTTCAAATGGATGGATACGGTGGAGAATCATTTTCTGCGATCTATTGGGCTGCCAGTAGTAAAGCAGGAAGGTGATATCTTCTACGGCTGGCCTCGCAGAAGCGCGTCCTTTGATTTTAAGGTCCCGGCTCGTTTTGGTGATACCATACGACTCAAGTTAGTCGTGAAAGAAATTAGGATCAGGTCTGTCCGATATGGGGTAACCGTGCGTTTGGAAGACGAGAAGGCGACGCTGGTTGCACGTGGTGAAATGACAACGGTGTGGACACGTATTAATCCAAATACCGGTGAAATCGAATCCGTACCTTTTCCGGACGGAATGGTCGAGAGGTTGGGGGATTAAGCTTACTCAACCTCGGAACTGACCGTCTGATCGGGAACTCCGACTTCGATCGGAACATCAATCGGTCTGATTTCTAATTCCTCAGCCGTATTCTCCAGAATTATTTCTTCTGAGATAACAAGTTCTTCTTCTTCCGACTCCTCTGGATAGAGTAGGTCGTAGTTGGGAGGTAGCTCCAAAGGAACTTCTTTTTCAGGTGCATCTACAAGCCACCCAGACCGTTTGGTTTCGGGGGTGGGTGGTTTTAGAGAGTCTTCCGCGTTTTTGATGTTCATGCGGACACTCATGAGGGCGAAGAAAATGGCTACAAAAATAACTGCCATCCACAATGAAGTGGTTGGATTGGAGAGGGATCTGCCTTTTCCGCCTGATTCCCGTTTTGTAAAACCGGTCAACAGGGGTGGATCCTTGTCGTTCTTTGCCATTTCTAAATTCTTTTTATTAAGGGAGTCGCTTGATCTGTCAAACTCAGCAGAGCCATTCTTCACTCAAGAGATGTGTTCTAGAAGCAAAACGATATTTCAGTCTGGTTTCTTAATCATGCACCCAAAAATCATCTTTGGGCAGATCTTCAGGCATGATTTCAATCAATTGGGAGTTATCAATGTCGGAGAGCTCTCCCAGTCGATTGGCTTGGCGGGTAATGGTGAGTTCGAAGTAATTACGAACCCCACGTCCATTTCCATAGAGGCCAACTTCTTCTGGTTTCAATACCTCAAAGGCTTTGTGAGCTATTTCCTTCGTTTCATCGGCCAGTTCGTAGGCATGTTCTCGGCACATCTTTTCAAAGATAGCCATTAGCTCTGCTGCTGAATAGTCGTCAAATCGTATGACCTTACTAAAGCGGGATTTGATGCCGGGGTTGGCTTTGAGAAACTGACGCATCTTTTCAGGGTAGCCAGCCACGATCAGAACCAGATCGCTGCGTTTATCTTCCATGCCCTTTATCAAGGTATCAATGGCTTCCAGGCCGAAGTCTTTCTCATCGCCGCGGGAAGTGAGCGAGTAGGCTTCATCAATAAATAGGACGCCACCCATCGATTTGTTGAGCACTTCGTGCACTTTAAGTGCGGTCTGCCCCACATAACCTGCCACTAGTCCTGCTCGATCAACTTCAACCAGGTGACCTTTACTCAAGACACCGAGTACATGGTAGATCAGGGAAATGAGGCGCGCGATGGTTGTCTTACCTGTACCCGGGTTTCCTGTGAACACCAGGTGGAGCGACATTGGGACCGCGGGAAGCTTCGCTGTTTTGCGCAGCTGGCGCACTTTGACCAAATTGATCAGTGAGCGAACTTCGTCTTTAACTGTGTCGAGCCCGATGAGAGCACTCAACTTTTCCAATAGCTTGTCCAACAACACCTCTGGGTTGTCCAGGTAATCGAGTTGTACGCTGGGGTTGAGCTCCTTGGCATGAATAAAGTCGGCGATACCATTTTCCAGATCATCATTGGCACAGCGGATGATTCCTCGTACTCGGTAGGCTTCCCCTTCTTCCGGATCCAGCTCCAGGGATCGAGCTATAGTCTGTTCTGCCAGGTCCTGTTCCTTAGTTCCAAGGTAGACATTAGCGAGCACCGCGTAGGCTGCTGCTCCTTCTGGCGCGATGGCCAAGGCTGTCTCGCAGTCGGACTGGGCCGCCTTCCAATTCTCTTTCAGGATGTGAGCCGTGGCACGGTTTTGATAGACGAGTGGATTTTCTGAATCACCTTCTTCGGCTGTGTTGAATGATTCCAGAGCCTGGTCGACTTGTCCTGCATCGCGTTGCACGCAACCCAGGTTTAAAAAACCGACTCGGTGATTAGGATCGATACGAACCACTTCATGAAGGTCTTTCAATGCAGCGTCGAAATTCTTGATTTCACGATGAGACAACCCACGAAAGGTGTGCGCATTGGCATCATGAGGGTCCCACTCGATTACTTTGTTGAAAGCGTGAATGGCCTTCTCGAACTGACCTGCTTCAAACGCTAAACGGCCGCGCTTGAAGAAATCGTTTCGTTTCCTGAAATTTCCTGACATATGATAGATCAATCTGGAAATCTGGTAGGATGACAATGATTTCCTTTGACTTTATTCAGCTCATTGTAGGTAGCAATGGTCGCTGCATGCGAGGGTTAGATGCCGCTAATAAATTGTAAAATCTGAATCAAGTGTGCCGATCCTATATCAGGTCATTCATATTCAATGCTATTAAAAGGAGTGCCCTCTCGATCAGGAGGGCTCATTCCGACGCAAATTATGAAAAGCACTATCCAAAAGCGGTTTGAAAATCTAACCACTCGCTTGATCCGCAAAAACAAGGGAACACCTAAATATACTTTCGACCTTCAATCACGGCCATTTACGCCTGAGACCAGAGGAGTACAGTTGGGTTCTCACTTGAAGTATTCGGTCAACGTGGAGCGTAAATTTTAGAGCTGGCCAGTCCAGTTTCCCCCTTGAACTTATTCCATAGGAATACAGTCTAGGACCTTATTGTTCGATGTCCTAGCCGTAACTTCCTTGGATGTGCTATTTAGTAGCCTTATTTCTCTCTTAATCAATGTCGTGTATGCGACTTTCACTACTGTTCTGGCTCTCGGTGTTTTGTGGTTTTTAGATCACTTTGCCTTTAAGAATATAGACTTTGTGGAGGAGATTCAGAAGGGAAATATCGCTGCTGCCATCTTTGCAGGAT
>CALJGU010000199.1 GCA_938075565.1 uncultured Opitutales bacterium
TTTCAGGTGAGATAGAGCCGTATGGTAGGTAGTTCGCGCAAATCGCATTCGCCAATTCCGACTCGACTACGTTCATGAGCCTAGAAATCCGCTTCAAACAAGACTCAAACTCATCTCCTAAGTACCTTTCCCTTCAGGATGGGGAAAGCCTCCAGGTTTTTTCCGGAGAAATCTTCCAAATTCAAAACCCGCAGGTGGTCGCTCAACTAGTGCCACAAGCGAATGACCTCCAGGTGGTTTGCCAAGATGGTTCAAGCTACATACTGAAAAGCTTTCTCGACACTCTCTTCTCCCGAGAACCTGTGCTGGAGATAAAGGAGGGGATGAGTATCACCTGGCACGATTTCGTTCAGCAAACCGATGGTGTGGATTTGGCTGACCTACCGGATGAGCAGTCCAGCCAAAGCCTCCGTTTCGCACCTCTTCACGTTATTACAATGACTGCGGAGTCCCAAAAATGGGCCCTGTCCCAATTCCTCCCAGAAAGTGACGGTAGGGTGAAAGATTCCAGTATCGTATCAAACGAGCCTTCCTTCGTTACTACAGCCACAGAAGAAGATTCCAGAGCAAAGACTGCCCTAATCTCAGAAGATCCTAAACTGGATACCGGCATTAAGGGTGGTACTCCAGAAGCTAAAGATTCGAGAAATGCTGAATCTAGCCGCACGGGTTCAGACAATGGCAGTCCGATTCACTACACCACATCAACCTCCCTCAATGGGATCGATATAGATATTCGCGATTTCATCCCTCAGCTGCTTAAACAAAACCTATCGGATGATCTCACGATCACCGCAAAGGCAGTAGGAAGAGACCCAATTGAAATAAAAATCGACCCTGGGTCGGGCATTCTCCGCCTTGCCGACGATATCTTCGAGGATGACAATCAAAAGAAGTTCATCATCTCCATTGAAGACAACGGAAATGAGACAGATACGGACATCACAATTACCCAAACGAAAGATGGTGGTGGCGAAGTATTTCATCTCATACTAAGTCGCAATCGAGTAACTGAAAATAACGAAGGGGCATTAATCGGGAAACTGGATACAGATGACTCCGGTCAAGGCCACACCTATGAGTATTCCATTGTCAGCGATAATTCAGGCGTTTTTGAAATCGTTGGAAACGTTCTCAAGCTAAAAGACGGCGTTAGCATAGACTACGAGGCTCAACCCGATCGGTATCCCCTGATAATCGCGTCAATCGACGAGAACGGCAACCGAATTGAACAAACGATGTCTGTATGGCCCGAAGATGTGAACGAAGCAGCATCCGTTTCATCGGTAGGAGTTTCATCTCTCGAGGACGTCGCAGTAGCGTTCAATCCAGAAGATTTCGAAAACTCATTCGAGGACGAAGACAGTGACTACTTGGAGATGATCCGAATCGATTCCTTGCCAGATAACGGCGTCCTTTTGATTGAGGGCAAAAAGGTAACCAACGGTCAGTTCATCGATATCGATCAAATTGAAGACCTCGAATTTCATCCTGATGTAAACTGGAATGGCGAAGCCGAATTCACCTGGTCTGGCTTTGACGGTCAAAAGTGGTCAGGCGAAAGCTCTCCCGTGAAAATCGCGATCGACTACGGGGTAGGTGGAAAAGGTGGATCGGGTACGGAAAAAGGCTCAGGTTTCGGCGGAGGTGAGTTTGGCCTCTTTGACGGGGGAGACGGCGAAGATGCACTCGTTTTTGAAGGGAGTGGACTTGAGATCGATTTAACCTTTCTCAACAACGGGGCCATAACCAACATTGAGCGTCTTGATATATCTGGTGACAGAGACAACAGTCTGAGACTCAGTGCCGAAGACGTTTTAGATATGCCTGATGAAGACAATAAACTCTTCATAGATGGTAACTCCGGAGATAGTGTTGAAATGTCGGACAATTTCGTTAGTCAAGGCACTGAGAATGTCGATGGTGTGTACCACACCCACTTTTATGAAGTAGGGGCTGACGCACATATATACGTCAAAAATGAAATAAATGATCTAGGAACTTTCTAATTTTTATTTAGCTCGATACTGCTATGAGAAAAATCGACGACTACTACTCACTAGGTCCCTGATCCTAACAATCTCCTTTCGCAATTGCTATCCTCATTTAGCTTTGGAGAAGTTTCCGGATGCTTATACTACGAGATGGGCAGTAGCGATCTATATAAAATATACACCAGTCGAGAAAACTATTTTGTACGCCTTAACCGTGCGGGAACGCGATCTCAAGCGAACATAGATGCGGAAACCGATTTCCTCAAATTCTGCAACTTCAATGGAGTATTGGTATCAACTCCAATTTGCGATATTGAAGGCGTCATTGTACAACAAACACAAACTCCTGAAGGAGCCCAACCAGCAACAATCTTCCCGGAGATCGCTGGGAATTCCATTTCAAAGCAGCTTCCTAAACAATTGAAAAACTTCGGACGGCAAGTTGCCTTTTTTGCGAGATTATAAATCGATTGTAGCACTTTCTTAATCTGCAAAGTCGGCCCTGCAAATTCTATACCAGATGCAACGGATATGGATGAAAGCGAGTGTTGCGAACGATTTATAGATTGGAGAAGTTCCTTTATGAACATGTCGTCTTGCGGTCAGAGTGTTCGAAGACACAAAGCTTGGGCTAGAATTCTCTTCAAAATGGATGGAGTGTAGAGCACCTTCATCAATTTCGGTCTTCAAACCGAATTCAGTCCCACTCAAGGGAACGCTATTAACCTTGTGTTACGATCAGGTTTTTAATCACCTCAACACATGTCTCTCACCATTAATGGATTCAAAGTTGAAAAGGACGCGATTTTGCAGGA
>CALJGU010000200.1 GCA_938075565.1 uncultured Opitutales bacterium
ATTGCTGTCATCATCCTGTTCGAAGCGCAGGCGAACACGGCCGAAGAGATTCCATTTCGCATCGTCATCCAAGGGGATATCCGCCCAAACTATTCCAACTGGAATAAAATAAGCACAAAATAATAGCAGGATAAGAAAGGAAACGCGCATTCGATTCATCAATCTGAGTTGCATTCAAGAATCCAGATTCTTGGCGGGCCAGAATAAAATGCTTCAGTCATCCATCGCCGCTTCCGCATCTTTAAAAGAAGCCGAGTATCCGATATCGAACGCTTCATCTGCTTCAGTCCAACGCATGGCCCGGAAGTGTTGATTACCCGGATCGTAGGAACATTGAGCAGACTCAGTTTTGGCAAACCCAAATCGCTCATAGTAGTTTGGATCGCCCAGGACAAAGACGGGTTCATCTGAGATCGGAGATTCAAGAAGCGTTTGTTCGATGAGCTCGGACCCGAGGCCTTTGTTTTGAAAATCTGGATGAACCGCCAAGGGTGCTAGATGCCAACCCACGAGTTCATCTCTGCGACACGCTTGAGTGTAGAGAACATAGGCAACAATACGATCGCTTTCTAAATATACCCAATCGTGGAATACTTCGGTCGATCGATAGACACACTCCACCAATGTAGATTCGCAGGGACTGGGCGCAAAGGCCAGATCGAGTATTTCTTGGGCTGACGCAAAGTCCTCCTTTAATGCTCTGCGAACCACGGCCTATCGACCCTCATTAAATAGAAGGTGGGTACCGAATTTCCCGGCCAAAGCGATATCAAGATCTCCATCACCATCCAGGTCATGCGTTCGAATCTGTAAACCAATACCCACGGTTCCTGAATCATCGATCGTATGACGTTCAAAACTGTTAGTAGACTTATTCCATTCGTAGTAATAAACGACGGAAGGCTCAGTGCCACCATCGTCTCTACCATTGTGAGCAAAGATGCGTTTACCGGTGATCATCTCGTCTTCGCCGTCGCCATCGATGTCGGCCCAATGAAGTGCGTGTGGTTGAGAAAATGAATCATCAATCAGGTGTTCCTTCCATTGTGGTTCACCCTTGCTATCGACCCCTTGTCCTTCCCACCAGAAGAGACCGTAAGCGTGGCCTTTTCCCCAGATCACATCGTTGATGCCGTCTCCATTCATGTCGCGAACCAAAGAGGGAACTGAGGCATGCCAGTTTTCACCACCATGCGGGTGCCAAATCCATTTTTGCGCCAAAGGATCACCTTCTGGACGTTCGTACCATCCCATACCAACCATGATGTCCTCGCGACCGTCACCGTTGATATCTCCAAAGGCCATACCATGGCCATTGCCAGAGTCACCGATGAGATGCTTTTTCAACGTCGGAACCCATTGCTTCTCAGTGACCGTCTTTTTGCCTTTGATCACTTGAACATCTCGCTCCTCAGTAGAAAACGACCAGACGGCCATTGCGCTATTCACATTCCAACTATTGGTGACCCATTCCGGAATACCGTCGCCATTAATATCGTGCATCATGGAGGCTTCGTTTTGGCTCAGACCAGTATCTGCTAAAAAGTGTTTTATGAACTGATGGCCAAGTTGAAGTCGATCAGGTCCTGGATTTTCGTACCAGTGCACTTCTGTGGGAAGAAAAGATCCCGCCACGATATCCATAAGACCATCCTTGTTTACATCGTAGGCAAAGTCTCCGTTGGATTGCACGTAACCGTTCCAATCGTCGAATCCACGTACCGGATGCGCGATGTAGTCGGGAGCTGGATACCAACTACGTCCAGCAGAAATATCAGGCAATTCATCCCCATTAAAATCGGCAATCGCTATTCCTTCATTGGCATCGACAGTGAGCTTTTTGACGGTCCACTTAATTTCGCCAGATGAGTCTCCGGAGGATTCACTACCCCCTGAGCAAGCGAAGAATAATAAGGGCAAAAGAAGGAGTAGTAGAGCTGATTGTTTCATAGAATAATATTAGAGGTGCAAGGAAAGGGAGTTAAGATCTATTTCTTCTTGGGTGCAACGAAAGGTTTCAATGGGCCACCATAACCGGATACTAGATCATCCGTTCGTTTACGTAAGTTAGCTAAAATAGAGGCATAGTCAGAATCATCTGCCAAGTTCTCCATTTCATCTGGATCACGGGCCAAGTCGTGGAGAAATTCGTAATTACTTTGATCGATATAGCGTGCGTATTTGTAACGTTTGTTTCTAACCCCTTCCCAAGAGATTAAGGGTCGAAGTCCGACGTGCTCATGAAACATGTCTGTACGCCAATTTCCAGGTGCCTCTCCTCGAACGATCGGAGCCAAATTCAGGCCCTGGTAATGAGCCGGAATATCTACACCTGCCCAAGACAAAAAGGTAACCGGCAAATCAAGATTCATAGCCAATCGGTCAATTACGCGCCGGTTATGCTTCTTGTTTCTTGGATCATAAACAACCAGCGGAACTCGAAGCGATTGCTCGTAGTGAGACCACTTCCCTGCAAATCCACGGTCCCCCATATAATAGCCATTATCCGCTGAATAAACGATGATGGTATTATCGGCTAAGCCCTGCTCTTCCAGTGTTTTTAGAACGCGGGCGATCGCACCGTCCAACCCTGACAACATCCGGTAGTAAGCTCGCATGTTGATCTGGTATTTCTCGGATGTATCCCAACGCCAGAAGAACCGCGCGCGATTGATCGATTCTTTCAGGAAATCGGGCTGACTTTCATAGATAGCAGGATCATTCAAACGAGGTACCGGGATCGTTTGATCTTCATACATACCATCCACTGCTTTCGGCCAGGGAAAGTGACCTATCCCCGGGCGCTTATCACGATCCTCAGCATGAGCCACGTTGAACCAGAGATTGAGGCAAAAGGGTTGGTCCTTAGATTGAGATTCTAAAAAGCTGACCCCACGATCGGCAATGAGCTCTGTAGTATGGCGTTTGCTACCATCGGGCTGCTCTTTAAAAAAAGGATTTCGAAAAATTCGTTCGTATTCGTCGAAGTGATCTTCCGGCTTATAGTCATTCGGCATCTTTGCATGCCACTTGCCGTAAAATCCTGTCCGATAGCCCGCATCCATTAGCAGATCGGAAAATAACACCTCCACCGTCTCCGATCGGGCTGCATCAGGACGATCAGACATGCCAAAAGATCGAGCAGTGAGACCGCTGAGGATAGACGTTCGGCTGACCCAGCAAATCGAGTGGCTGACAAACATGTTTGTAAAGCGCACTCCCTCATTGGCTAAACGGTCAATGGTGGGGGTCTTAACAATCGGATGGCCCTCTACGCCCAGCGTATCATTTCGCTGATCGTCCGTAAAAAAAAAGATGATATTTGGTTTTGCTTCAACGTCTGAAGCAACGGCAGTCAAGGCCGGAATAACCAGAAGAAGGACAGCAGAAAAAAGAAAACGTATGGGTTCCATAGGGTAGACATCAGGAGTGGTCTAAAGTCCTGAGAAAAGCAATCGTATAGAAGCAATGTAAATTGAAATTCTTAGCCCAACAAAGCTAATTAGCAAAGTCGGATTGAATTAGCAGGATCTGCCTCCCAATCTTAGGAATAACGTAAGCAAATATGAATAGACTGTAGGAGCGGGTTGTTATTCGTCGTTCCACTAGTAGATGTGTCCTCACTTCGTTCGTCGGTAATCCCGCGATTATTCGATAGCTTTCCAAGCGATCGGGGCGTAAAGCCCCTCCTGCAGTTTGCGACAACTTGTCGTTTTCAGATAGAATTCCCAAAACACCTCTACTCACATCGGTGCAATTCGCTTGGACCCTACATCGGTGGTCAGTAGCACATGCTGCTCAAAGCTTTCAAATATGAGTTTGTTTTTCAGCGCTTCGTGTTCCGGGCTGTTCCAAAGGTTTTTATGCTCCCAGGGATCGTCCTCCAAATCGTAAAGCTCACCGACGTTGAGCCCGTGATAAACAGAGAGCTTGTATTGACCTCGCCGGTACATGGTTGCCCAGGTTCCGTTTCCTCCACAGAAGTGAGCGGAGATGGCATCAAAATACTCGCAACGGACAGAATCGCGAATATGTTCTCCTCTCTTTTCACCTTCGAGTATGGAACGCAGTGAGTTCCCCTGAAAATACTCCGGGACGTCCAATCCTGCAAAATCAAGAATCGTTGCGGATAGGTCGAGCAATTCAACCAATCCATCGGCCTGGATGTTCTCCTTAATCACTCCTGGCCAACTAAATATCAGAGGCACGCGAACCAGTCCTTCGTAAAAGCGGCATCCCTTTAGAATGAGTCCGTGATCCCCCAAAGCTTCTCCGTGATCGCTGGTGAAAACGATGAGCGTATTATCCTTCTGACCACTGTCTTCGAGGGCCTTTAATAAACGGGCGAATTGATCGTCGATCTGAGCAATCATCGCGTAGTAAAGCGCTTGCTCTTTTTTAGCATCAAACTCCTCACGGCTTCGATAAACTTTCGCTGCTTTCTGAAAATCGACTTCGTTTAAATAGGCATGCGTCTCACGATCCGATTCCTCATGATGTGCACCCGGCATTTCGTCGGGGTCGAATTGATCGGCATAGACCTTTGGCGGAGCAAAGGGTGGATGAGGATCGTAGACATTAACAGTAAGAAACCAGGGCTGATCTTCATTCTGAGAAATAAAATCAATAGAACAATCCGTAGCCCAGGTCGTTTGATGGAATTCTGGCGAGACGTTCTCGGGACTCTCTCGCAATGCATCCAAATCGCCTCCTTTCTCTCGAACCCAATCGGCATAATCATGCCCTTCTTCCCAATCGTCTCGGGGTGCATGGCTGAACTTCCAATAGCTATAACCATCGTCAAGACGAGGCTCAGTGCGCAGGCCTGAACTGGTCAGGTGAAATTTGCCAATATTGCCGCAGGTGTAACCCGAATCTGCCAGCATTTTCGAAATAAGCGGCGGTGCATCTTTAGGCCAGGTGGCGTTTCCATTACGAGTGTTGTGCACCCGAGTGGGATAGAGCCCTGTCATGAAACTCGATCGACTGGGCGTGCAAATGGGACTCTGGCAATAGGCATGCGTAAAGGCGGTGCCCTCTCCCGCAAGCTGATCTAACCGGGAGGTTTTTACATAAGGATTGCCGAGCGCTCCAATCGTATCGAAACGCTGTTGGTCGGTGCAGTAGAAAAGGATATTTGGACGTGACATACGGTTTCAATATTTACGAATTACAGCGGCACTGCGAGGACGCAGTTGCCCTACCAATTCAACGCGGCGCGTTCGGCGACCACGCCCTACCATTTTAATGCGGCACTGCGACGGAAGGTAGGAACCGCTCGCCGTAGTGTTCTTCAAAGCAACTGCGTGATACATCTGAGTAGAGTTATTGTTCGGCAACAGCCGGCATATCGTTCACGAACTTTGCATCGGTTCGTTTTAGTTCTTTGATCGTCGCACGGCGATAACTCAGCAAGGTCTTGCGGTAGCTTTTATCAAAGGCTAAATTGTTCAACTCATCAGGATCACTGACAACATCGTACAGCTCCTCCATTTCTCCTTCGACCAAGGTTCGGATATACTTGTACCGTCCTTGGCTCAACATCACATACCAGGGAACTCCAACCGTGGGCGGATGATAGAGAATCAAAGGCTCATCCAGAGTTGGAACTCGGTGTGTGTTTTCTCCAAACTGACGGGCGGTATGAATCATTACTGCTGGATGCTTCCACTTCGCTTCTGGATCCAATAACAGAGGCGTCAAATCATGCCCGTGCATTTTCCAGGGCAGATCCAATCCCATGAGAGAAAACAAGGTCACCGGAACATCAACTCCACTCACCTGCGTCTGCACGACGGTGCCGCGACTGCGATTGGCATTGGCTAGTTTTGGAGGTAGACTAAAAATCAAGGGAGCGGCAATAGCGGCTCTATACGGAGCCATCTTCCCCTTATAGCCATGTTGTCCCCAGGCAAATCCCTGGTCGGAGGTAAAGACCACAATCGTGTTTTCATCCTGGCCAGAGTCTTTCAGAGATTGAAGCAATCGAGCGACTCCCTCATCAATAGCCAAAACGCCTTGCTGGTACTGACGAATCCAATCTTTGAGTGGGCGACCAGGCGTATCCACCATGCCTACTGGCGTCTTACCTACTCTGGCCTTCTCAACGGGTATTCCATTAGGGCCCTTTTCCCATAGTTCCCAGCGATTCACATAAGCAGGCTTCCCAGGACGTGGCGGGTAAATGTCTTTAATGTCAGGCGTCTCAGCATCGGCATAGTCATCCATGTGACGATCGGCCGGAGTAAACGGTCCATGGACCGCACCGTAACATAACCAGAGAAACCAGGGTTTGGATTCATCGCGATCCTTGCCTTCGATAAACTCAATCGCCCAATCGGTATAATTATCCGTGGTATACCCCTCTACTATCACGGGAGGCTGTCCATTAATTTCAGTCAATTGATCGTAGTAATAATTGGGCGAGTTC
>CALJGU010000201.1 GCA_938075565.1 uncultured Opitutales bacterium
ATCGCGGGGTAAACCCGCTCCTACAGTTATTAAATGCATCTTGGCTTAAAATAGATAGATAAAGTCTTTTCGGTTGAACATCAAATGACAGAGGTCTGTCCAAACGCGGTGATCCTTTGTGTCCGTTTCGTAATCGCCAGCTATGGATTGAAGCACCTGGTTTGCCCAAGCGATCTCCTTCTCAGTGGCTGGCCGACTGAAGGCGGTTACATGGAGTTGTTGGATGCGGTCGTCGGTTGAAAGATCGGATGCGGTAATCCGCTTGGCCCAAGCCTCAGCTTGTTCATGCACAAAGGGCGCATTCATGAGGGCCAGTGATTGAGCCGGAACGTTCGTAACTTGTCGGGCACCTGTAGATTCAGTTGCGTTGGGCATATCGAACGCCCGGAGAAAGGTGGGTAAAAAGCTGCGCCGCAATTCCAGGTAGACAGAACGACGACCATCACCATCAACCGGACCGGGATTCGGTTTTGCCCTGCTGTCGGGCAAGTCAGCTACATAGGCTTCAGCGCTGGGACCAAACATTTGGGTGTTGAGTTCACCGCTTGAGGCCAGGATGTGGTCGCGGATGGCTTCGGCCTCTAGACGCCTGACGGGCATATGTTGCAATAACTGATTGGATGGATCCTCAGACAAAGACACTTGGCTCGGTGAGGAAGACATTTGATAAGTGCTGGACAGGACCAGCTCTCGAATAATCGATTTTACTGACCAATCATTCTTAACCAATTTCTGAGCAAGGAAATCGAGTAATTCGGGGTGGGTGGGTTCTCGACCCATTTGGCCGAAGTCATTCACCGTAAAGACGAGACCCGTTCCAAAGATGTGTTTCCAAAGACGGTTGACCAGTACCCGACTTGTTAGCGGGTTGTCGGGATCCACTACATGCTGCGCCCATTCCAGACGTCCGCTTCCCTCAGTTTTGAGAATGGGGCCACCCAGACCGTCGAGCCAACGCCGTGGATTCGGTTCCTTGCTCGCATTGGTGTGGAGTCCGCGAATGTACACAGGTTCATCTTTAGGATCACCATCGGTTAAACTCCTGACGAGGCGCGGTGGCGGTATCTGATGGGCAAGTGATCGGAAGGCGGTGAGAGCTCGATCGAGTTTTTCATGCTTTGAGGAATCGGCCGATATGAGGCCGGCGCCAAAAAAGGCACTTAGCAGTTCCGCTTCGCTTGCATTCAATCGGTTACGTCGACCTTTTTCCCAAAGTGTTTGGAGTGTCGATGCAACGTCCTCCTGCTCTTTCCAGAAGGATTCCCAGTCTGGTCCTCCATTGAATCGGACCGTTATGTAGGCATTATCATTCGGGGTGGGCTCCGACTCCTTCGGTTTGATGGAGTGAGTGGCTGCTCCATATTGTAATACCTCGAAGTAAGCTGGCTGACCTTCCCAGAGATAGGTCTCCATTTTAATTTTCTGCCAATGGTTGCCTTCTACTGCTTGGTAAAGTTTGGCAGTGGTAGGGCCCCTTCCTGTCAGCTCATAATTGCGGACGACTAAGCGGACAGCGCCGTATTGACCTTTGGCTTTCAGCTCGATCGGTTTGCCATCGAGAATAAAGTCGGGAGAGCGGTAAACTCCACTCACGCGAGCGGTGAGTGATCCACCAACCAGAGTGTCACCGATTATGGCCTGCATAGCTTGGCTTCCTTCACCGCTAACGATCAGACTACCTGGCTTGGAGGGCTGATCCTCAAAACCTAAACCTTGTGGCATCCAGTTCTTCAGCGATTTGCTTAGCTCAGCAAACACCTGGCTCGTCTCTTCCTCATCAGAGCTTTGCAAATGACCATGGATGCCAAATAGCTCTGGCCAGCGTTCCTGTTCTTTCTGATCGCTTGTCAATGCAATCCAGTTGGCAAGAAGATCTGGGTCTAGCTCAGGGGAAGATTTCGAAAATGAACTTAATACTTTCCGTTTGGCTTTCTCGTAGGCCTCTTTGTTTTTGTTTCGTTTACTTTTTGGGTATTCAAATTCTAATGACGCTAGTGCAGTCGTGAAATCTGCGTTAGCCTGAATACTCTTGGCTGCTTCTAGGTAGGCTGCGGCATTCTCTACATCTTTTTTGGCCGCCTTGAAAACTGCCGCGCGAAGAGATCGTTGTTTTTGGGGAAGGCGTTTGAGTGTTCTTCTTTGCTGATCTTCTGGAATGGTGTTTTGGTGAGCAAAGCGAGAACTCCGAAGTAGGCCATACATGGAGTAATAGTCGGCCGTGGTAACCGCATCAAACTTATGGTCATGGCAGCGGGCGCAAGCTACCGTCGTACCCAGGAAAGCCTTACTCACTGTATCGATCATGCCGTCGAAGATGCGTGCTTCATCTTCGTGTATGTCAGGCGGACCGTGTTGCCCATCGGTTAGATAAATGAATCCAGGACCTTTGACGGATTCGTTTTCACCTGTTTCCGGATGGTGTCGGGGATTCTTGAGGAGGTCACCCGCAAGGGACTCCAGGACAAATTGATCGTAAGGAAGATCTTCGTTGAGAGCTTGAATTAAGTAGTCCCTGTAACGCCAGGTGTAGGGCATGGTGTAATCCTGTTCAAAGGATTTACTCTCGGCGTAGCGTGTAAGGTCCATCCAGTGCCGCGCCCATTTTTCTCCAAAATGAGGGGATGCGAGCAGGCGATCGACCTGCTTCTTGTATGCATTTTTCGACCGGTCGTTTACAAATTCATCGAGCTCTTCTGAGGTGGGGGCCAGTCCGATCAGGTCAAAACTCAGGCGGCGGAGCAGTGTGTTGCGGTCGGCAGCACCTGCGGGTTGCCAGCCTCGCTCTTCCAGCTTTGCCATAATAAATTGATCGATCTCGTTGGCAGGCCATTCGCCATTTTCTGTTTTGGGTGGCTGGTGGCTTTCGACGGGTTGAAGAGACCACCATTGCTTTCGCTCCTCCAGATCGAATTCAGAAGCCAGGGCATCAGTTTGAATTTCTTCTGTTCGAGGATCTGGCGCTCCTTTATCGATCCAGGTTACTAAAGTATCGATTTCCTCATTCTCGAGCTTGTACTTGGGTGGCATCGATTCAAACTCAGGCAACTGCCAAATCATGTTTACCAAGCGGCTGTTTTCCGCGTCACCAGGCAGTAGAGCTGCGCCACTATCACCGCCACGCAGCATGGCTGGCTTTGAATCGAGCAGAAAGCCGCCTCGCACTTTTTCAGAGTCAGATGCGTGGCATTTGTAACAATGCTCAACCAGGAGTGGGCGAACCTTCGCCTCGAAATACTCCAGATCTGCTGGTGCCAGCTCTTCACCATACAGCGATATGGCGGCCTGCGTGAGGACGATTGATAGGGTGATTTTCTTTAAAATTCCTTCCATTCCCGGGGTAGCGAGTATGAGACCTGGATCTCAGTCTATAGGTATACTTGATTACCTGATTCTCGTATACTGCTTTATGGACAATTCCTGATACAATTTCTACAACAATTGCTAACATTCGTTCCATAAATAGTTCTAATAGCATCAGAAGTAGCGAGAATGCCCAAAATTGAGCCAGTCAAAGGTCGTGAAGCCCAGCGAGAAATTATATCTCAGGAGGATCAATTGTTTTCGTTCAAAGCCGATACGGATATGTGGACGGAGTGGCATTATCATCCGGAGATCGATATTTTGCTGACCCTTAAGAATACCGGTTACCACATCACCGGGGACTTTATGGGAGACCTTAAGCCGGGCACTCTGCTACTCAATGGCTCAAACGTTCCGCACGCCTTTCATCCCAATGAAGCTCCTGAAGGTGATCCTGAAAAGCCAGCGATGCTGGTCGTTCAATTCTCAATTGAGTCACTTGGAGAAGACCTCTTAGCCAAACTCGAGATGGATCGCATTCGAAGCTTTCTCGATACTACGGGGAGGTCATTCGAATTCCTCGGAGAGGCACGTGTCCAAGTTGAAAAATTGATGTTGGGAATGGTTGATCAGAATCCGGGACAACGGTTTGCCCAGTTTATCCTGATACTCGATACTCTGGCTTCGGCATCCGAAGCCGATCGTGTGCCACTTGTCAGTCAGATCTATGCACCTTCCCTAAATGAACAAAACGTAGAACTTATTGATCGGGTGAAAAACTGGATCTTGCACAATCTCGATCAGGTTATCCGTTTGGAGGACGTGGCCAAGGTAGCGCGCATGAGTCCGAAGTCTTTCTCCCGCTTTTTCAAAAAGAATACCGGCAAAGCGTTCATTCAATACACTAATGAGTTGCGGGTAGGTTTAGCTTGTCGTAAGCTCATGCAAAGCGAGGCCAGCGTATCTGAAATCTGTTACGCCTCCGGCTTTAATAACTTGTCCAACTTCAATCGTCAGTTCAAGGATCGGAAGGGGCTCTCGCCAAAGGAGTTTCGCAAGCAGTATCAGACCAAGTTGGTTAGTTAGGGGATCATTTCTAAGGATGATCCCTCACGACTTCTTCATTTGACCACTGGTTCCATCAATCATAGTGTAACGAATCATGAAGTTAACCCTCCCCTTAGCCGCGTTAGTCGTAGTCCTCGTTGTCACGGGTTGTGGCAGACAGACCCTTACCCTCGATAAAGGCAGTCATCAGTTGGCTCCGGTTCTTGGGCCCGACTCGAAGGACCTGCAATACTTCAACCATGCTGTATTCGCTCAGATTACAGATGGGGCGGAAAAAGTGGGGACTAGCAGGACAGGAACGGTGGCTGTCACGTCATCGCAGTTAATCCTGGCAGAAGGAGCGGCAAGCTCGATCACCGAGGATGAGGTTGTTCGTATAGCTATCTCAGATATTGAAGGTGTCTCCATGGAAGGCCCATTTGTGCAGCTGGTGCATGGTGAAAATAGAATTATCATTCTTCCATACCGATGGTACATTGATACCGTTGATTTGGTTCAATTAAATGCTCTATCAGAGCTTCTTGAGGCAAAATCAATTCCTACGATGGCACCGGCTGATATTGAATGGACCCGAAGGTTGATTCACAACGCAGAAGGTAGTGGTGTGCATATCGTAAATTCATCCTCCGGGAGGAGAGGTAGTAATGCAGATTATTATAGATATTATTCCGGTGCTGGTTTCTACAATGGGGATGGAACTCCTCGTGACTCCCAAGCCTTTACTCCGTGGCAGGAGTGGGGGAATTGATAGTCACCATGAGGTTTCTATAAGCAACGGGACCATGGTCGCCTTGCAGTAAGAGTGGACCGGTCGGTACCTCATCTTCAAACATAGCTCCCCGTGTGGGTCCGGTGATCGTCGCATCTTGATGGATGAGGATTCCATTCTGCACCACCTTCACGAATTCCGCGTCCTGAATCTTGTTTCCCTGCTCGTCGAACCGGGGCGCGCGAAAAATAATATCGAAGACTTCCCATTCGCCGGGTTTGCGACTGGCATTTACCCGCGGTATATGACCGTCGTAGCCTTCTTGGCCTTCAGGTTGTGTGGTGTCCCATCGTGGATAGACAGCTCCGCTTGTGTGAGGACCTGGCACTTCGTCATTCCAACTATCCTTGATTTGAATTTCGTAGCGACCCATGAAATAGATGCCCGAGTTGGATTCTTCTGAGATCATGAACTCAAGGTGGAGTTCAATATCTCCAAATTCTTCTTTGGTAAGTATATGCTCCGTCTTGCCGGTTAGACCGTTTACAAGGATGTTTCCTTTGTCGGCCGAATAGTGGAGTAGCTTGGGGTCTTCTTTGTTTAATTGTACACTCTCTGTGGTGGTCCAATCTGCAGTCTCTTTCGTATCTGTATCATTGATACGCCAATCGTTTAAAGGGAAATGATCTTTCATCGAAAATAACTGAAGAGGATGGTTGGGTAGGGTAGGTAGTGGATGGATTTAAGATCCGTCAGCCAGGTCGGCCATGCGAACCGTTTGTCCGCCTGTGTCGAGAGATTGCAAAGCACCTACCACCATGCGGGTTGCTTCCATTCCATGCCAACCATCGACCGGTGAGGGACCGCCCCGAGCATGGGCCGCGATTTCCTGTACGAGTTTGCGGTCGGCTCCGAAGTGGGAGGATTCAAAATACTCAGCCTTACAGGGAATCACCTCATGCTTCTTTTCGCCATAGTCGGTTACGAGATTGATCTCACCACGCAAGCGAGTCAGAATAATGCGACCTTTTGTGCCTACCAGTTCGAGGGTTTCTTCATCCTCAGCCTGGGGCCCGTAAATGGTGTAGAAGATCGATGCGACAATCCCGTTGTCATACTGATAGTTGATGGAGGCGTGGTCATAGATATCGGCTCCTTTCTTATAGACGCAGTTGTCTTTCCGTTTCATCGGATCGGTTTCTTGAGCAAAGCTCGCATCCACCGCACCTTTTACCTGGTCCTGAGTATCGGGACGAATCTGGTCTGCTCGATAGGGGCAATCTCGATCGCATTCAGAACAAAACTCCGGAGCATCCTCCTGCTCCTGAAATACATTCCTTCCGCCAAATGCGTTGACCTGAAGAGCGCGTCCGCCTGCGAACCAATTAAACACGTCCGTGTAGTGTGAGCCCTTATCGTTTAAGGCGCCTCCACTTACCGCACGTGATCTATGCCAGGTCTGAAAATAGAACGCATAGGGCAACACTGCGCGTACCAGCATCATTTTAAGATTTCCAATGGCACCGCTTTCCACGAGTGATTTGCAGTCGATCCAGGGCTTTTCATAGCGGCGCGTAAAACCCATGATCATGGTATTGCCTGATTCATGCTCCGCTTGTCGGATGGCGATGGAGTCTTCGAGGGTGTGGGCGATCGGCTTGTCCAGGTAAACTTTCTTTCCGCTTTGTAAAGCGGGAATCGCTGCTTCGAGATGGGCGTTGGTCGGAGTAGTAATCACAATGACGTCCACCTGATCGTCATTGATTAAATCGATGGCGTTTGAGTAAAACGTGGGTGAGAAAGGCTCGTTCCCTGCTGCCTTGGCGACCGCGTTTACATCTTCCAGGGCGACCTGCATTCGATTTTCTGTGCGATTGCAGAATGCCGTAATCGTCATCCCCAACTCCGAGGCCTGCACGGCAATCTGCCGCCCGATGCAAGTGATGCCGCGTCCACCTGTTCCAATGATGCCAACTCGTATAGTATTAGTATTCATTCTTTTCTTTCTTCTCGAAACAATATCAGGAATGCCAGCAAAGCTACTGTTGTAAGTCCAGCTAGCATATACCAAAAATTCTGGAAGCCATCCAACATCAGCGTCTCTCCTGCAGGTGCATAGCGACTTGCCAGCCAACCGTTGAGTAGTACGGCTGTCATGGGTCCTAATCCATAGAAGATGAAATTATAGACTGACTGCGCTGAATTTCGGATATCCGGTGGAGCTACCTTGTCCGCGTAGATAAAGCAGGCCGCAAAGAAAAATGGATAACAGATGCCGTGGAGCGCTTGTGCGGCAACCATCACCCAAACCGGGAACCCGGTGGTTCCGAATATAAGAAAACGAATGACGAATGCGATCATACCGATGGCGATCGTTTTTTTGAATCCCAGTTTGGGTAAAAACTTTCCCAGCACCAGGTACATGAGCATCTCGCAGAATTGCCCAATCGACATAGCGGGCATGATGTAGGCATCGTCCAACCCAGTTCGGCTCAAAAACTTGGCACACTGCATAAAATAGATGGCATGGACCGCGCTCACTAGAAGGCTGATTCCAAGTAGCACTGCGAAGGATCGGATTTTCAACATACCAAGTGCCTTTGCCAATGCCGTCTTCTCACGTGCTTCACGAACAGGAGGACTCTTGGGGAGAAAGAAAAATGCCCAAACGCCAAAGCCCATTGCTAGGACTCCTGACCAGAGCACAGATGTTCGCATTGCGGCTCCCGCCATGGGCACATCATCGCCCTTGAAAAATGGTGGAAGCCAGCTGGGTTGAACATTCTCTTTCAACATGACAAAAGAAAAGGTCCATCCTACCAATACCCAGGCGATCGCCGTCCACATCCTTACCGAAGGGAACTGCCGTGTCGGATCATCCAGGTGGCGCATGGGCATGGCATTGCAGATGGCCGCGGAGGGCATAAACATCAAGGTAAACGCTACTGAAAGTAATAACCAGATAGAGTAATTGGACTGCGGATACACAATCAGTTTGAGGAATCCACCGATGAACATCAACACCCCAAGAAAGCGCTGAGCCTGAAATCGACGATCTGCGAGCTGAACGATGAACGGTGAAGCGATGGCTCCGATCGCGGCCGCAATGCCGACGATGGCTCCGGATTGACCTTCTGAGAACCCAAGACCACCTTCTTCAGCACCGGCTGTCAAAAAGCGTCCTGCGATGGGCAGCCACAGTCCGTAGACACCAAACTGAAGGAACATCATCGCGCTTAGTTTTCCGTAGTGCTTGGGCATGGAGAATGATTGAAAAGTGAAATGGGTTCAATGAACAGAGAATTGTGTAACTGCCTCGGCTCTTAGTTAAATATATGAATAACGGTGGTCCACAAGCTTAGCGAATTAAGGTCCCTTGTTCATTGCTATCCCTGTGTAGTGCAGACTCCCTATTTTTGGACACCATTCTTAGAGCCTTGTCATGGTGTGCTGCGCTGACTTTACTTCAACTAATGAAGTTCTATACCGGATGTCTGTTCCTTTTTGCTCTCCAGTTCCTTTGGGCTCAAGACGAGCAACCACCCAATATCGTATTTATCATCGCTGATGACTTGGGATGGGGGGATGTCGGATTTCATGGAGGGAATGCACCAACGCCTCATTTGGATCGATTGGCAAAAGAGAGTATTGAGCTGACCGAACACTATGTCGCACCCGTTTGCAGTCCGACCAGAGTCGGTTTGCTGACCGGGCGCTATTGGAGTCGATTTGGGGTAACGACGCCTACCAATACGAGAGCGTTGCCCTATGATACGGTCACTCTTGCCAAGGCATTGAAGTCCAAAGGGTACGATACGGCGCTCATAGGTAAATGGCACCTGGGGTCCAAACCAGAGTGGGGACCCAATCACTTTGGGTTTGATCATAGCTATGGTTCACTGGCTGGAGGAGTGACCTCTTGGAGTCATCGATACAAGGTCGGTCCGTTTACCCATACCTGGCACCGTAACGAAGAACTGATTGAGGAAGAAGGCCATGTGACTGACTTGCTCACGAATGAGGCGCTTGAGTGGATTGCTGGGCGATCAGAGAAACCTTTCTTTCTGTACATGCCTTACACCGCGATCCACCTGCCGATTAATGAGCCTCAAGAATGGTTAGACAAAGTGCCTGAATCCATAAGCTCTGAGATCGCTCGTCAATACGCGGCCTGCGTCATGCATTTAGATGATTCTGTTGGTCGCATTCTCGCTGCGTTGGAAGAGCATGGAATTCGGGAAAACACCCTGTTCGTTTTCACCAGTGACAACGGCGGAAGCACTACCACTAACAACACTCAGCCTTATCCACCAGACGATTCTCCTCCCGGTCATCTCACCGCGAGCAATGCTCCCTTCCGTGGACAGAAAGGATCGGTCTATGAAGGAGGCACTCGAGTTCCGACCCTGATTTCCTGGCCAGACAAGTTCACTCCGCGCAAGGAATCCACGCCTGCCGTGATCATTGATTGGATGCCGACCTTTTGCCAACTGGTAGGTTATTCATCCGTCAAAGACCTCAAGTGGGACGGCGTGGATCTATCCGAATTATTACTGAAGCAGAAATCTATCCCTGATCGCTCCATCTACATTCCTGGTCCCCATTGGCGGGCAATATCCCTTCGCAAAGGCGATTGGAAAGTTGTGGTGAGTGGAGAAGGAGAGGAGCAATCGAAGGAATTATTTAACTTGGTTAAAGATCCTTTGGAAAAATTGGATCTCGCAGATCGCGAACTTGCTCGTTTGATCGATATGGTTTCTGAATTAGAAGATTTCAGGCGTAGGGATAATGACTCTGTTGTCAATTAGACGACGCGCTTTGAATGTCTGGTCTTCTCGTTCCCTTATCAAAGAAGCGGGCGTTTTCTCCTATCTTGTCAATATCTCCGATGTCGGATCGAGCATGCTCAGCCAGCTGTAGTAGCTTTTTGACTACGCCGGGATATTTGGATGCTACATCCTTGGATTCGCCAATGTCAGATTCTAAGTTATAAAGCAGCGGAATTGAGATATCGATCACATCTTCCGGCTTGCTGTAGCGGCCCCAAAACTGATCGGACTTCAATGGTAGATGTAGTTTCCATGGGCCTGAACGAACCGCTCGAAGTTGTGTGCGGACGTAGTAATAGAATGCATCCGTTGCACCTGTAGCATCTTCAACTCCGTGGACCAGATTGCTGATGTCATGGCCGTCTATGACTCGATCCGTGGGTACTTTCCCTCCAGCTAGTTTCGCGATAGTAGGTAGCATATCCATGGTCGAAGCAATTTCGGTGCAAATGGTTCCGGCAGGAATTTTACTAGGAGCCCACATAATGCAAGGTACACGCAAGCCACCTTCCCAGGTGGAGGTTTTGGCGCCTCGCAAGGGGAGGGCGGATCCACCATGAGCTTCGGCATCGGGACCTATTTTTCTTAGGTGACCTTCGCTGCTACCTAAATACCAGGGACCATTGTCGCTCATGTAGAAAACATAAGTATTATCTTCCAGGCCTTCCTCTTTGAGTGTTTCAAAAATGCGACCCACGTTCCAGTCGATCTCTTCAATCACATCACCATAAATGCCTCCTTTTGATTTTCCAGCGAATGGATCCGATCTTTCCAGAC
>CALJGU010000202.1 GCA_938075565.1 uncultured Opitutales bacterium
GAACAAAAAGCTAAATACCTTTTATCTAATATGACTACTCAGGATTTTAAACAAGCGTTCCAGGTATTCCTTAAAGAGGAGTCAACGGTGGAGGAGGCTTATGCGGCCTATGCAAACCTTGTTGATCAAAAGTTTAATTCGACACACGTGGATGATGCGACTCACGAGGTTGTTTGGACGGTGAAATCTTCAAGGGGTCGTGGTATTGAGAAAATTCTACTCTCCCTCGCCAGGGCTTTTACCAAGGCTCCACAGCCTACCCTCAAGCCCTTCAGTTTTAAGTCGCTTCACACGTTGAATACCAGGCAGGTGCAAGAGTTGGATTCAGAAAGAGAACGCAGTGTAGAGCTTGAGAACCTGTCTACTATCTTTGCCGGAGTTGCTATGTGGATGTTTGTGCTGAGCTCTGCAATGATTCCTCTTGTTGGTATCACTGGGGTGGTACTGTCTGTAGTGAGTATCCTCATATTCGTCGGATCCGTAGTCGGGATGTCGAAGGCACATTTCAGATTCTTACCTGAGGAGTTTCGAAGTATCTCAGCTGACCATTGGAGCATAAAGTCGCTTGCTGAAAAGTGATTATTAGGTGAATTCGAAGGATATACTGTCGATTCCTCGAAATCCAAATGACTGAATAGTTGACCGCTAGTATTGGTCAGAATGAAGCATCACAAGCGTGCATGCTTCCAATGCTTCAATGCCCGCTGAGGATACACGTTGTTGCATAGCACTATCTTCTGTTCCCGGATTGAAGATCACACGTTTGGGTTTTAGAGATATGATCTCGTCCAAGATAGGTTCAAGGCGCTCAGGGCGAACGTATAAGGTTACCGTATCCACATCTCCTTGGTAGTCGGAAGGTTTCTTGAAAACTGTATCGCCAAGGATTTCATCCTGTATCGGATTGATGGGCACGGTAGTGTGGCCGAATTCCTTAAGCAATCGTTGGGCTTTATTGGCATAACGGTCTGGCTTGTGGCTGGCCCCTATGATCATCGTCGGTTTGTTCATTTCTGGATAAAAGGATTTTTTGTGACGCTAATTGTCCTGAGGCATCCCGTAAGGTGATGATCGATCTTCATCCTTGGTTTCATCAGGGTAGAACGGTTGGAGGCTATTAATGTATTATTTTCAAACTACGAAATGCGCAGAATCACGCGAAAAATACAAAAGAAGTAATGCAAAGTTCTGCGTCAATCTGCGCATTTCGTAGTTCATTAGTTCTCAGTTAATTTTTTTATCTGCGGTTAACCTGATCTCACGAAAAAGTGGTTTTTCCTCAAGAATTCAGGACATCCATCGAGACCAGGCCATGTAGCCGAAGAACAAAAGAATGGAAATTAGCACTACCACGGTGAGGGGATGGTTGGTGTTTTTGCCCATCCACTTCTTGCGACCGTTTAGTATAAGCAAAACAAGGGTGAGTATTGGAAGGAAGGCTGCGCCGACGACACCGTAGGCTTTTTGGACTTCACGGAATTCAAACAAGAGACCGAATATGGGAATGGTCGCTATGGCATATTGGTAAATGACATAGGGCTTGGAATTTGTGTCGATAAGGACGCCTTCCGTTAGAGATGCCTTGTCGGCGTCTTTTTGCACAAACAAGCGCCAAAGGTCAGCAAACAAGTAGGGAGCCGATTGCCATACGCCGAGTACGCTGCTAAAGGTTGCTCCCAGTGCTCCAATAAGAAATGCCCATCTGCCAACCTTGCCCAACGATGATTCCAGGGAATCTGCGATTTCTATTATTAGTCGTGCGCCGGTGCCTGTGACTTCGACGGTGCTTCCAATAATGATCATTGCTAAGCCGAAAATGGTGATGACCAGGTAACCAGCACCCAAGTCCCAACGGCACAATCGGAGTTGGTTCATGCCATGGCGTTTTTCTTCCGCAATCCAGTAACCGTAACTCAGTATTGTTACCGTTCCGCCTACACCTCCAATAAGAGCCATGGTCCAGGCGATCCCGCCATCCTTAGCATCCGGAATGCTCTGAACAAAGAGGCCTTTAAAAATTTCGCCCAGATCAGGGGCTAACATAATCGCACTCAGGACGACGGTGACGAACATGAGTAGGACGCAAACGCTCATCACTTTCGCAAAGAGTTTGAATCCCCCGCGACGTACGAGGATTAAGCCGACAATACTGGCGATGATTCCAAATACTACCTTGCCTTGGGAGGCGTCTTCAAAAAACGGAAAGATGGCGTGCAAGGTGACGCCGGTTCCTCCCATAAGATTTGCGCAGACAAAAAAGGACCACAGTAAGAAATAGGGGAGGAAGATTCTGCCGGGCCATTTACCCAGGCATCTAGCCATGCCTTCCAAAAGAGTTTGTCCCGTGACCAGTTGCCAGCGGGTCAGTCCTTCATTGAGAACGAACTTAAAAAATGCCCCTAATATGACCGCCCAAAGGATGGCTGTCCCTAGCTTTCCTCCGGCAAAGCCTGCTGCTGTAAGATCACCGGCGCCAACGCCGATTGCAGCTACAAGAATCCCTGGTCCTATGATACTCAGCCAACCACGATCCTGGTTATTATTTTGATTGGAAGACATGAGCAGGAAGTAGAGTTGGATTTAGAACCAGTTAAAAGGAGTATTGGTGATTTTAAGCTTCTGAATAAGCGGCTATTGAGTCGAGCTAGTTCAGGCGACTAGTTGGAGCTTATTCCTTCACGTTAAGTGTCTTGATTAGACCATATAAAATAACGGGAGGCCCAAAATAGACACCTACAGTAAATACTGCTCTATGTATTCCGATTTCTCTTAAGAAATCTCCGAAGAAGATCAACAGGACCGCAGAGGCAATAACAATTCCGCTTAATACTTTCCATATGTATCTAGAACTATCCTCCATTTCTTCTAATTAATGTTGATTCAGTGGCTTAATATATCAGCGATTGGTTACGGATGGTAGAGACACACAATTTTACCTAAAATATGACCATTCAGCTCCTTCGTCCTCTAAATATGTTCTCACAAAACCGCATACTTTGTTATTAAGCATGTTAGGATAAACTAAGATTTTAAATTGAGGATCTTTAGGGTATGAAGCATAAGCATATGCAATACACTCTTCCTCGGTAGAACACTTTATTTCCGTGAAATTAATGTAGTCATGCAATAACCAGGATTCATTTCTGCGAGACACATTAAGGCCCAAGCCTTCTAGAGACGCCTTTAGATCTCCAATTAGATTTCTGTCGAAACGAAGCATGTGATATGGCTCCATATTCTAGTATTCCAGATCAGTTATCTCAGCTTCACTCCCGGGTAACCCATACGATAGCGCACCACTCGAAAGGTGCTGTGAGGTCCCTCTGGTCCAACGGGCGGCAAGGTGACGGGGTTGTGGTATTCCCACACCGTTTTCCCCTCTGGTGTCACTTCGAAAAAGATACCCTCAGCGCCAGAACAGATTAACGTGTTGCCGTTTGGAAGGCGTTCAGCTCCTGAAATAAAGGAGGAATAGAAATCGGTAGGTGGGCTAGCTACGTGGGTCCAGATGGGTTTACTGGGTTCAAAGGCTTTTCCCTTGGTGATGCGGTAAGAGCCGTTGCGAACCAAGGGAGGATCGATCTCATCCACAGAGGAGTAGTCGCCCTTGGATTGGCCGGCCTGGTTGTTAAAGATGGTGATGTTGCCTGCGCCTGGCTGTCCGGCCTGGATCCAGCGTGCATCATGTTGTTGGAAGAACTGTTGGTCTTCGCGGGTGCCTGCGCGGTAGTTTGCGGGATTACCCCAGCGGTAAAGGATATCGCCTCCCTTTCCGCCACGTCCACCGCTAGATCCTTTGGCTTCCTCAGTGGTGGTGCTGTGGTCAATAACCAGAAATTCGTTAAAACTGCGTGGATTGATGATAATCTGATCAAGGATGGGATTATAATCAATGGAGTTGGTGTGCATCCAGTCGCTGCGTGGTCGGGGGTTGAGATTAACGTCCAGCCGTTCGGGATGCTCTGCCACCTTGCCATAGTTTTCTTTGGAAGGATCAAAATCCTGGATGAGGTGATCCCAAGCGCTCCAGTGCCACACCACCTCTCCCGTGGTTCGACCTGTGCGTTTCACCTCTACTACGGTGTCTGGAAACATGCCTTTCTCGTGGATGGTGTCTGGCTTGCGCCCGGCCGCGATGGCTTCTTCTTTGGTTGCCCTCCCCCAGGCTAGGATGAGGACATTGCCGTTGGGTAGGGGTTCTATGTCGTGATGCTGGTGATGACTATCGTTCGAGTAGATATAATCCCAAAGGAGAGTACCGCCCCAGCTAAAGAGTTGGACTCGGCCTCCGCTGGGGCCACGGTCACCAAACATTTCATTTCCTCGAAATTTCCCGGAGCGTAGAAGGTTGCCATTAGTGAGGAGATAGGCTGAGTTGGAGGGCCAATATTCACTAGTCCATTGGTGCACTACCTTGCCTTCCATATTGAGTAGGATGGTCTCGGTCGATCTGAGTGGCGTGTAGAGTGTGTAGCCTTGGAAAGCTTCGGGCTCGTTTACGATGAGGCCACGGGCACCAAAAATTGTTGAAGTGGCTAAGAGGTAGAAAATTACTAGGCGAATCATTGTTTGGGTCCGATTGTTCTGCGATTTAGAATTCTTGTTTCACGGAATTGAGATGTTGAGCTTGATGACTGATAAACGAGGGAGAGCACTCGTGTGCGTGACTGAGTTTTGAAGGAAGGTTCCGAGGAGTAAAACGACGACAAGGCCGGCTGCAAAGCAGACCGGATCACACTCAGCATGTCGATCCGAGGATGTATCAATACGTAGTTCCTTGATGATCGAATACTACTGGTTGTTTCGTGTTTTTAGTAAAATTAAGAATATATTGATACATCCGCTGAACGGGAATTCTATTGGCTTAATTCAGTATAGATCGTGGTCATAAACGTCTTAGTCGAAGCCCAGCCTTGTTCGGCTGCCCAGCGTTCATTGAACTCGAGTCCTGGATTTCTGGCGAGTGCTTCCTCCAGTTTATCGCCGGTATCTACGCTTTGTTGAATGCGACTGGCGATGGTCGTGAGCATCTTGCGCCATTTGATGATGTCCGCTTTGGAGGAAGGTACTCCGTGCCCAGGAATGATGATCGTATCGTCATCGGCGATATCGATAATATAAGCGAGCGTGGAAAGGGTTCCGCGAAAGGTTCCGCCGTGGTTCAAATCAATCACAGGGTAGGTTGTGGTGCGAAATACGTCTCCTGCATGAATGACGTTGGAACCGGTGAAATGTACAATGCTATCACCATCGGTATGGGCAGGGTGCATTTTGATGATTTGAATCTCCTCGCCGTTGTAATGGAAGGTTAGCTTCCGGTCGTAAGTAATATGGGGGAGTGCCGAATCTGGAGCTCCACGCCCCAATTCTCCTGTTTGCCGATTAACGGTGCGGTGTTTCAATCGATCCCGAACCAGATCATGGGCGATTATTTTTACTCCCATGGCTGCCAGATTTTCGTTTCCACCTACATGGTCACCGTGCAGGTGAGTATTGACAACAAACTCTATCGGTTTTCCTGAAATTCCTCGGATGGCAGAAACGACCTTCTCTGTGAGTGTAGAAAATTGGTCGTCGACCATGAAAACGCCATCTTCTCCGACGCAAACCCCGATATTCCCACCTCGGCCTTCCAGCATATGGACGGAGCCGGCGATATGCTTGGTCTTTATGTTTACTTGGTTTGCGCCATTGTTCTGGGCATTTGTATGAACGCTGAAAATAAGAAGAAGGAAGGTGGAGTAGATGAATTTCATAGAAGATCTTTAGTCAGTTTAGATCACTATTTAGTCGCCTCGATGGCATCGCAATCTTCAAATATTTGAACAAGTTTTGCTTGGGCTGGTCTCCAGACATCTCTAATAAATAAAATCATGAGAATCTTCATCCTCCTATTATTTGTACCTTCCCTTGGAGTAACCGCTGAAACAGCTGAAGAAGCCTGGAGCAGTCTCCTGAGTGAAAACTTTAAAAAGCGTGAGGCGTTTGCGTTTGTCGAAAATGATTCAAGTCTGCCGAATGTGTTTATTTATGGGGATTCGATCTCCATTGCTTATACGCCTGCGGTTCGGTCTGAACTAGAAGGCGAAGCCAATGTCTATCGCTTGCATGTGAACGGGGGCGACTCATCTTCGATAATCCAAAAAGTGGATACGCTTCGGAGGATGATGAAAGATCATTGGGACTTCGAGTGGGACGTGATTCAGTTCAATGTGGGATTGCACGATTTGAAATATGTTGCCGGTAGGAGTTTGGATAAAGCAAAAGGGGAGCAGGTGACCTCTATGGCCGAATATGAAGCCAATCTTCGAAACGCCATCGGTTACTTCGTGCGGATCGCTCCC
>CALJGU010000203.1 GCA_938075565.1 uncultured Opitutales bacterium
CGATTCCACCAAAAACTATTTTGGGTCTACATGAGCTACACCGCTTTTACCATTATGTGGATGGGGATAATATCAGTCACCTATGCCGATGAGCTGGCGACAGGATCGGTCCTGGCAAAAGTCCTCCCCATCTACTTTGCACTCTTCTGGGGAGGAAGGCTCATCATCCAGTATGGATTCTTCGACATGAGTGCTTTCCCAAAGGAGACCTGGCATAAAGCTGGTTACCATATGTTGGCGCCCGTATTTCTAGTGGTGACCGCAGCATACGGATGGGCAGCCTATGTAAGTTAAGCTGAGGACGATAGAATTCACTTCGCTCCAACGGAAACTTCGAGATGTCCGAAAGAAGAAGGAATATGGAAATCCGGTGTCTCAGCGTCTGGCGTTATCCAACTGATCCAACGTTGAATGATGGTGTAACCCGCTCCATGACTGAACTCTCCACGATACAATCCTGTTAGAATTCGGTTCTTTTGCCCCGGCTTACCTAGGCCCAATTCAATTAAGGTATTAAATGGAATGGCTCCCTCTACCACATAGCCATCTTCAACAACCTGGCCAGCGAGCTGGAGCCCTTCACAAGTCCAGCTATGGTCAAACTCCCGGTAGTGCGATGCCCGGTAATCCATAACCCGACCCTTCGGACTCATTTCTAAACAATAGTAATCTTCTAAGCTTTCGTCCTTTGAGAAAAAGATCTCTACCCGATCTCCCTTGGCGACGCCTTTCTCATCCGTATCAGGTCCGGAGGCATACACGATATCCGTGTCTTGGACCTTAAAGGCAAAATAAAGATACTCGCGATCGCTTGCGGAGCAAAAGGCAGTGGCAGGTGTTTTCATCGTTTGCCAGGGAAAGGTGAAGTCCCTTTCCCAATAAGCAGTCTCCCAGATTTTTTCATCCAACTGACCATCCACATTCATGGTAATCCCAAGAAGGGATACAGATTTGTAGACGGGATCTTTTACGGATTCCTGGCAAGCGGTCAGCATAAGAACCGAAACAAAACAAAGTCCTAGAAATGCACATCTCTTCATCAATGGAAACTATGGGCTCAAATCATCCGAGAGCGCCAGTTCATTTAGATCACATAAATCATGATCGACTTTGATGAGTGTAAAAGACACAACAGCAGCATGGATTTGAAGAAATGGGCATCTACTATCACTCTACTTCTCTCACCCATCCTGCTGGTCGCTGAGAAGCCGAACGTAGTGATCTTTCTAGCGGATGATCTGGGGTGGAAGGATGTAGGGTTTAACGGAAGTGTGATTGAAACACCTCACATAGACTCTTTGGCAAATGAGGGAATCCAGCTCGAGCGATTTTACGTACAGTCTATCTGCTCACCTACCCGTGGTTCACTTATGAGCGGAAAGTATGCATTCAATCTAGGCTTGCAGGTAGATGTGATACGCCCCTGGGACGTTTATGGACTGAACCTGGAAGAGAAAACGCTTCCACAATATTTCAAGCAAGCGGGATACGCGACCGCCATCGTAGGCAAGTGGCACCTGGGACTCAGCAAGCAAGCATTCCTGCCACAAAACAGAGGCTTCAATTACCAGTTCGGACACTACCTCGGTATGATCGATTATTTCACTCACGACCGCTTAGGTGGTGTTGATTGGCACCGCAACGGTGAGGTGGTTTACGAGGAGGGTTATACCACTGATTTGATGGGCGATGAAGCCGTGCGGGTGATTGAGCAACACTCCGCTGATCAACCGCTGTTTCTCTACGTGCCTTTCAACGCTCCCCATACTCCACTTCAAGCTCCTGAAGAATACCTGAAGAAGTATGCTCATATAGAAGACGAATCACGAAGGATTTTTGCTGCCATGGTCGACTGTATGGACGTCGCGATCGGAAGAGTAATTTCGGCACTTGAGTCGAAAGGGATGCGAGAAAACACCCTGCTCATGTTTTCTTCAGATAATGGTGGACGCATTCGCTTCGGCGCGAGGAACGGAAAATTCCGAGGCGGAAAGAAGGAGTTGTTCGAAGGCGGGATTCGCGTCCCCACCGCTATTCATTGGCCCGGTCATCTTGAAGGCGGAAAGAAGATCAGCGAAGTCGTCCACATCGTCGATGTTTTGCCCACCCTAGCTAATATCATTGGTCAGGATGTTTCGGGAATAGATGGCATGAATGTACTTCCAGTGCTCAAGGGTGCCAAACAAACGAGAACAGAAGTCCCTCTGCACATTGCACCTACACGAGCAGCGCTACTCGATGGCAAATGGAAACTCGTCATAAGCGCTGAAGAACCGGTCAATGGTGCTTCCTCCATGCTCGTCCATTTATTTGATATCGAGGCAGATCCTTATGAAAAAGAGGATCTTAAAAAACGTCACCCAAAGGTATTGAAACGAATCATGGCAAAAATTGAAGCATACCGAAAATCCTCCTACCCTCCTCACGGCATTGCAGGAAATTCAGAAACTTCAGTGCCCGAGGAATTTACCATGCCAAAAATTTGGCGCCCGTGGTTGGATTAAAATGAAATTCAGCTTCTGTTTGATTTCGTTATTTCTGGGATCCTCTTTTATAAATGCCCCCGGATTGCGGGGCGCATCAGACAGAGCCCAAAGTCCGCCACCCAATATCATTTTCTTCCTGGTAGATGACCTAGGTTGGACCGACATCAATGGCTTCGAAGGACCGAATGGTGAAACTTACGAAAACGCAGGTGGCGAATTCGACAGTCGCTATTACTACACCCCCAACATCGCAAAGCTGCGCAATGCAGGTATGCGATTTACCAACGCTTACGCAGCCTGCCCGTTTTGTGGACCTGCGCGAGCAAGTATCCTGACAGGTAAATACCCAGCGAGAATTGGCTTCACCAACAACAATACTCACGATCAAAACCAGGGCACGGGTCCTTTTATGCCCAGTGAAATGATTTTCACCGAACCAGTAGAGCCTGATCTGGTGACAGACTTGGATCCGCAAACAGAGACCTCTATCGCACGAGCGCTAAAGCCGACCAATGGGACTAACCAGGACTACTTGTCCTGCACCATTGGCAAATGGCATGTTTATAGTGAAGGGGTCACCGATTGTGGGCCAGAAGCACACGGTTTTGATTACAACATCGGAGGCAGCTTCCGTGGACAACCAGCAGGAGGAGACAGACCAGGCTGGGATTTTTATAGAGGCTCTGCATGGAGTAATGTTTATTTCCCGAATCTAGAAAATCCCAACCAAAGGTACGGTTCTGGTTGGCCTTTGGTTTCGGATTCTCATTCAAGCTCCAGCGATAAAAACTTTGAGAAGCTTAGCTACTTAAGCGATGCACTCACGCACCGGGCCTTGGAATTCATAGACTTGGCCAGCCAACAGTCACAGCCCTTCTTCCTTTACATGTCGCATTACGGCGTGCATAGCCCCATGCAGGCCAAGAGAAAGGATACAAAATCTGACGGAAACATAACTGTTGAGGACGAGGAAGTGCATGCCGAGATGTTTGCCCAACGGTGGGGTCAAGATGGAAGACACGAGATCGAACCTCCTCCAGACAGCAAGACCTATCGCACGCAGTACACCTATGCTTCAATGATTAAGAGCATCGATGAAAGTCTGGGGCGCATCATGAACCAATTGGAAAGCACAGGCCTGGCCGACAATACCGTTATTTTCTTTTACTCGGACAACGGTGGAGTCGAACGAAACGGTTTTACCAGTAACAACCCTCTGCGCAGTGAAAAAACGCATGGCTATGAAGGTGGAACACGCGTTCCGTTAATCGTTAGAGGGCCGGGAATCAGTGCCAACCAAACCTGTGACGTACCGGTGACAGGTCCGGACTTCTTTCCCACTATTCTTGAACTTGCGGGAATCGAAATGAGCGCCGTAGAGAAGGCATCCAATTTTGGCTTTTCAATAAAGGAAATAGATGGAGTGAGCCTAGTCCCTCTGTTCTGTGGAGAAAGGTCAGCATTCCATCGTGAGAATAATCCCGATACTTCGACTGACGATGGTGCGATCTTCTGGCATGTGCCCCACTACAAACATTCGGCACCTTACAGCGCCGTCCTCAAGGGCAGCCACAAATACATGCGGTATTGGGAAGATGAGGAGAACCTGAAAAACCGAAGGGAGATGGAAGACGGTTATTTCATGTCAGGGAAGGAACTCTATCAATTGAACGAGAACCTAGGTGAATCCGCAGACGAGAATCTTATAGGAACAAATTTACCCCTGGAAACAGAATTGGAAACCACCTTGTTTGATTGGTTAAGGCGAGTTGATGCGAAAATGCCGACTGCAATCAGCAGGGAGAGCAAGGAGGGTTTCACCCGGGACTGGTATAGCACTTGGATTGCTCAAGCTGACCCTACAAAGAATTACACAAACCCGGTGAAAGAAGCCATGAACCATGCTTTACCCGGTGACACCATTACAGTATACCCAAAGAACTTTAAAAATAATGGAGCGCCACCCAAAGCCCCGAACAACGTAACGATTAAATCAATACACTCCACAGCTCCGTAATTTAGAAAACAACGCCCGATAACTACCCAAGTATGAAACGTAGAGATTTTTTTAAAACAGCAGCAGCTGGCATCGCGGCAACCGCCAACGCTCCAACTCTTTTGCACGCCGATCATAATTCCCGCCCCAATGTCATCTTCCTGTTTGCCGATCAGATGCGAGCACACGACATGGGCTGCATGGGAAACTCGCAGGTTATTTCACCCAATCTGGATCAGTTGGCCAGCGAGGGTTTACTCGTTACCAACATGATAGCTGCATCTCCTGTATGCACCCCTTACCGCGGACAGCTGATGACAGGCCGTTATGGCCACGCAACCGGTGTCGTCCATAACGACATCAAACTCCCCAATTCCGAAACCACCATTGCCGATCAAATGGTGGAAGCCGGCTATCATACTGGTTATATCGGAAAATGGCATTTGGCTGGTCACCGTAATAATCCGGTCGCAGCTGAAGATCGTCGCAACTGGAACTTCTGGGCAGTCCGAAATTGCTCTCATGCTCATTTCGATCCCGAGTATTGGGTTAACGATGACACCGAGCCAACCACCGTAGATGGCTGGGAACCCGACGTGCAGACGGACGTGGCGATTGAGTATATGCGAACTCACAAAGATCATCCCTTTTTCTTATCGGTTTCCTACGGCCCACCCCACAATCCCTACAAAGCTCCTGAACGTTTTCTAAAGCAGTATGAAGACCGCAAACTCGAAGAGCGGCCGAATGTGCCGCCTCGCGCCAAGAAGGATGAAGATCAGCTTCTTCATTACGACGCGATGGTCACTAGCCTGGATGAATGCGTAGGCCGCATCAAAACAGAACTCGAAGAGCTTGGGGTGGCCGACAACACCATCCTTGTATTTACCTCAGACCATGGAGATATGCTAGGTTCCCAAGGGCACAGACTGAAACAGCGTCCCTGGGAAGAATCCATCAATGTCCCGTTTATCATTCGCTACCCGGATAAAATCAAAGCAGGCCAGAATCAGGACTGGATCGTTTCCTCCGTCGACCTCATGCCAACCCTACTGGGTCTCTGTGACGCCAACGTCCCCAATCAGGTTCAAGGCTTAGACCAGTCTGATCTGTTCTATGGAAAAAGCAAAGAGACACGTGATTCGGCATTCATCTTTAACACGCACAACGGAGGTGGCCCCGGCTGTGACTGGCGCGGCATCCGCACTAAAGAGTGGGTCTACACTTACCACATGGAAGGCGACTGGATCCTCTACGACTTGAAGAATGACCCCTATCAGCTAAACAACTTAGTGGGCCAATCCAAGTACAAGGCCAAACGAAATGAGCTGAGAAAGAAGCTGGAAGCACTCCGGATTGAGTTGGGTGAAGAACTCCCGCTTAACGGCATACTTCCCGACCCCATCCGTTTGCCAGCTCCGGCCTAGATGACCTACCAACGATTGCTCCTTCTAGCATCCCTCTGCGCAGTGGGAGCTTTCCTGATCCTGGTTCTTAGGATCGCCCACCCACATCATAGACAACTGGCGATCGCCCTCTACGGGGTTGGATGGATCCACTTTATTTGGGCACTTCAAAGGCTTTGGAAGATTCACATCGGGAATGGAACCGAAGTTCAAGGACTACTCACTTAATTCTTCCTCGGACTTACTTCGATCGCCTTCATCTGGGTATTCAAAGTATTAATACCTACAGAAAAGTCTAGCTTGGCCAGTGTCGAAAAAGACCAGCTTTCAGCTCTGCTCGAAGCTGATTCCCAACATTTGGCCTTTATCGACCAAAAGATGCAGGCGGCTCTATAAGAGATTCAAGAGAGTCCCCTTTTTGAGGCAGCTCAGATTTCAACCACAGAAGCGGAACAGCTGGAAGCCGTATGGGCCCGATTCCTCGAAGCCAGTTTCGAGTTGGACATGCTGAAGAACCGCCATCGAACTTTCTATCAGGTAAATGGGTTTTCCCATCCGAAGCTACACGCTCAGTCATTCCTCATCGCTTATGCCGCTCACCTGGGTCAATACCGGGCAGCGGCACTGGCTACAGCGAAGATCGGCAAACAGGAAACCGCAAAAAAGCTACTGGATGACGCGCATCCGCAATTGGGCATTCCCTCAGGCAGCTTTGCCCGTATTCAATTGATGGTCACCCGTCCCGATGAAATCATTCGCCTCAATGCTGGACGGGCCTATTTGAAGCTGATGCAGAATCGTCTCGCTGCAGATGACCCAACCGTCATTCGAGCCAAAGAACAAATCAAAGACATAGATCACCTGGTAAAAAAGGATGTGGGTGTCTTTGTAAAGAACCCACTGGATGTGCTTGAGCACAAAGCCTCAAAGGCCTGGTTTCCCGTTCAAAAAGGCGTGGCCCTGGGCATTGCCGCAGTCCGCACCACCAAACGTGAGAATTTTATTACTCAAAATCACTTGGAAGCTGAGTCTGATAAACTGTTGCCCGGAGATATTTTTCTCACCCGCCGCGAATGGCATCTCACCAATCTGGGGATTCCAGGATATTGGACCCACGCCGCACTTCATATTGGTTCGCTTGAGCAAATGGATCTCTACTTCGCAGATCTGTCCGAGATGAATGAACAGACCCCTTCAGCGATTATTCAAGAACGCTTTCCAAAGGTCTATGCAGAGCTAACCCAATCAGACAGCTCAGGAATATTCCCTTCCGTCATGGAAGCGCTCGGCCCGGGAGTCGTCCTCCAAACGCTTGCAGCATCAGCCACAGCAGACTCTTTAGCGGTATTGCGGCCACAGGTTTCCAAAGCCGATCGCTGGGATGCACTCCTCTCTGCCCTACCTCACTTTGGGAAACCCTATAATTATCAATTCGATTTCCGTATAGATACGGCACTTGTATGCTCTCAACTGATACACAAGGCCTACGAAACCATCGATTCAATCGAGCTCGAACCCAAGATGAATGGCGGCCGCCTGCTACTTTCTCCTAATGAGATCGCCATTAAATTCGATCAGGAGCATGACCAAGTAGACGCCGAGTTAAAACTCGTAACCTTCCTCGATGGAACCGATATCGGCAAAGTAGCTATTCGTAGTGCTGAGCAGTTTCGCACCAGCTGGTCGCGACCGAAGTGGCACATCGTTTTCAAAAGCGAATAACCAATAAGAAACGGTCATAAATTCCGGAGACAAGGACAGTCTTTAAATCCTCAAACCCGACAACCTTTAGCCGTCTTCTTTTCGAGACAAAAAGAACTCACGTACCCACCGGTGCATATCCAGTTTATCAGAACTCCATTTCCAGCTCCCATCTGCTGCGAGTGCCAAATCGCTTAATGGGTCGAAGTTAAATTGCGCAAAATCAACATGACGCTGCCAATATCGGCGATTTACCAAATCTCCATGCCAGAGGTGAAATGCTTCACTAGGAACCACACCAAAATTATCTTTAAGACCTGCTTGAAGGTCTTGAGCCCATGACAAGTAATGGCGGGCGAACTCAGGGTTCATATGTTTCATTGCCACTTGGACTTCCGGAATGCCGAATATGGCTTGCGTTAATGCTCCGTCACCACCACCCACGACACAAGCATCATACAGAGGTTTAAATTCAATAAATTCTCTACGCGCTACCCAACCAATACCACCAGTCCCGATAGCTTGCCCAGTCTTGGTTGTGCGGGTTCTCTTTTTCATCTTAGTCACATCAGCACCCCCCATGTCTTCTTTGTCTATTTCGCCTTCAATCCAGTTTTGAATAGCAGAGTAAGTGGGCGTCTGTCCGCTTCGGATTTTCGCTAAATCAGCATCATTTCCAGGAGGCACATCATAGATTTGGTTGAAGGCGTGCAGGAGAAAATATTGATCAAGCAGCTTCAGTGCTTTTTCCGCCCACGCATCACTGTCAAACAACACGTCACGGTCAATCCATGCGACTGCTTCGCAATGATCAGGCAGAGCTTTTATCGCGAGGTTGAGAAGTCGCTCTTTTTGCCACAAAATGTCCCCCTGTTTCAGAGTTAACAAAATCTCGGCATCAGCAGATGTCAGATCAGATCGACCATCGAATGACAACTCAGCCGTCACCAATGGTAAATTCAATTGATTTCTAAACCGCTGATAATTCAACCCGCCTGGCTTTATATCCGGCGGGATTATAGTAGCTCGTAACCACCCACAGTTTCGATCCCTGATCGCGTTTTCGTTTATTCTGACCCATGTAATAATCCTCGTATGTATTCAAACGCATACAATCGTCCCAGCATGGTATAGCCAGGATTTTCATTTCCTTCACCTTCCAACTGAGGAACGTGGTCCGGTCGAATCGCCCCCTCAAAGCCAGCTGCTTTCAATTCACGTATCGCCTCTGCCATGTCGGTAGGACCATTATCATGAAAGGTTTCAACAAACGATTCGGCAGTGCCCCTCACATCGCGAAAATGAACATACTTTATATGTTTTCCCAATCGCTTGATCGCATCAGAAACATCGGCACCCATCGCGACAAAATTCGCCTGACAAAAACAAATTCCATTACTCGCACTGGGCACCAAATTCACCAGCCGCTCAAAATTGGCGACGCTGTTCATAATACGTCCATTACCGAACAGCTCAGGCAAAGGCGGATCATCCGGATGCATCGCCAAATACACACCTGCCTTTTCGGCTACTGGAATGACTTCCCTTAAAAAGGCCTCCAGGTTTTTCCAAAGCGATTCGGCATCGATTGCCTCGTCATCCTTGCCGACGGAAAAATCACCACCCCCTGAGTGATCGAGTTTCACTGCTTTTTTAGCTTCCCCTAAATCAAACGCCGTTACCTTGGCCCCACCCCGTTCACGGACGTCCAACTGGGTTCGCACCCAGTCGGTCCCAGCCATCCAATTGTAACAAAGCACCGGAATGCCCGCCTCTCCCATATGAATAATCAGTTGCTTCATAGCCTCCAATTCTACGCCATCCGTATCAGTCCCAAGCTTGATCTTTTCAATGGGAAGAAAGCCTTCGACAACCACGATACTGAGTCCCTCGCTCTCAACCTGCTGCTTCATCTCAAGCAGGTCTTGGCAGTTGGGACCTGGATAACGCGCCACATAACCCTCAACACCGCATTGAGCCGCAAGCCGGAGGTTTTCTTTAGAGAGTGGTTGGAGAACAGTGGAGAGTTGCATAGCTTGTCATATTTCAAATGAAACACCTCGTTCAGCAAATTCAAAATCATCCGGAACCGAGTTTACAGTAACTGAGCTTTTTACGTCGTCGAATCCCCTTCTTCTCGTCAAATTCTCTCAAACGTTTCAAAAATTCGAGATGTGATGAGGAGCAAGGCGCAGCTCGCAAGCCGGCGCGGGAATGTAGATAACTACATGGCCAAGTGGATTGCGGGCTGGAACGCAGCTCATCGCGCATGTCGAATTTAGGCTTCGGCAGCGCATCCGACGATGTTCACTTTTTTTGTGGTTATGAAATCATATATTTGTTTCCGAAACTCGATCTTCTCTCATTGCTTAAAACCTGCGATGGTGAAGACGTTTGAAACTATGAGAATCATCTATGTCATCTAATCCAGACACCATCACCCTCAGTCAAATGCGCGAAAGCCTGTATGCCGCCGTCGTGTCTGACGCGCTTGATGCAGCCGGATTTCGCTCTCAATCCTGTTCTGCTCAACTTAAGAACCTCACAACAGACTCCACAGTTCTGGTGGGTCGGGCCAAAACCACACTCTGGGAAGCCATTCATCACGAGGATCCCGAACCTTACAAGCTTGAGCTAGAAGCGGTCGATGCTTGCCAAGCCGACGATATATTTATAGCCGCCGCCAACGGGTCAGATCGCTCAGGCATCTGGGGCGAGCTCCTGACCACCGCATCGAAGAATGGAGGTTGTATCGGCGCCATCGTCGATGGCTCGGTCCGCGACACGGTTGCCATGCGCAACATGGATTTCCCAGTGTTTGCTCTCAAAACCAATATTCTGGATAGCCTTCATCGTCAGCGAGCGACCGCCATCGATGTGCCAGTTGACATAGGAGGAGTCACTTTTAATTCAGGGGATCTCATCATTGCCGATGCAGACGGAATCGTCGTTGTGCCACAGGAAATTGAAACAGAGGCCATTCAAGCAGCCTGGGAAAAAGTGCATGCTGAGAATATCACTCGCGATTCCATTCGCGAAGGCATGTCTGCCACTGAAGCTTACAAAAAATACGGCGTACTCTAATGAATCCCAAATCACCTAAGCTGGATCCAACCCTTTGCCGCAAGCGCCAAGAAGCACTGCGTCAGCTCTTAAGCAAAAAGAAACTCGATGCAGCTCTTCTAACAAACCGTAACTATGTCCATGCACTCACCCGTTACTGGCATGAACAATCGCTTACTGAAGTAGCGGCCTTGATTACCAGAGAAGGAGCCACCATTCTCTTCGCACCGGGAGAAGACTTGGGTGCCCCGGCAATTGAGAATCATGTGTCTTACGATCCTCAAGAACTATGCACTTTGGTTGAAAACATTCCTGGTCGTTTGGCAGATGCAATTCGTCCTACTCTAAAATCGTTCGATCGAATCGGCGTTTCAGGTGAATTACTTCCCGGTCTCGTAGATGCTGCCAACTGGATAGACATTACTTCCGAGTATCAGCTCATACGTCGCAGCAAAGAGGCCGACGAAATCGAAATGCTCCGCTTCGCCATTCGTGCCACGGAAGCGACTTATAAAGAAGCCCGACGAATCTTAAAGCCCGGACTTAGCGAACTTACCCTTTTTGGAGCTATGCATGCAGCAGCCGGTGAAGCGCTCGGTGAACCTCTATCGGGCTGGGGCAACGATTTCAGATCCGGTGAACCCGGTGGATTCCCAAGAAACCGATCAGCCGAGGCTGGAGAGCTAGCCGTCCTCGACATCGGAGTTGGCTACCGTGGATATCGTTCAGATCTTTGCCGTTCCTTTGCAGTCGATGGTCAACCCACCGAAGCGCAACAAAAAGTGCATGCGCGACTCGCCGAAATGCATACGCAGTTCGAGCAATACCTTCGTCCGGGTCTCAGCTGCAAAACCTTGTTCGAGGAAGTGCACGCGAAGCTCGAGGGTTGGAATGCTTACTCATTCTTTCACCATCTAGGCCACGGCATAGGCCTCGACGCTCACGAATACCCTCACCTCAATCCCCACTGGGATGACACACTTCAAGCAGGTGATGTCGTAGCAGTCGAACCCGGACTCTACGGCGAGGAACTGAAGGCCGGTATCCGACTGGAACAGAATTATTTGATCACCGAATCCGGTTGCGAACGACTTTCGCAATACCCGTTGGATCTATAATTTAGAAGCCCCTGTCCATGCCCGCCCTTTTTCAGTTCCACCAGATTCAAGGTACAGCAGGCGATGGACCACATCTGTTGATTACCGCTGGTGTTCATGGCGATGAATACGAAGGCATGGTCGCCATCCGACAACTCATCGGTAGCATAGATAAAACCAAACTCCGTGGACAATTGACCCTCGTGCCCGTAGTTAACGAATCCGCTTTTGCTCTTAGATCAAGGACCGGAGAAGACGACCTTGATCTGGCCAGGACTTGCCCCGGCAAAGAGGACGGCACCATCACAGAACGTGTGGCGCACCAGCTCTCTCAACTCATTCAGGATACTGACTACTTTATCGATTTACACACCGGAGGCAGCATCATGCAGGTAGATCCACTCGTGGGCTACAATCTCGTATCCGATTCATCCATACTGGAAACTCAACGGTGCATGGCCAGGGCCTTCGGACTCCCCATCATCTGGGGAACTTCAGCCAATCTAGAAGGCCGCTCCCTCTCCATCGCTCGTGATGCCAAAGTGCCCGCGATCTATGCTGAATACCTGGGAGGCGGAAAATGCTCCGATCAAGGAGTTGATGCCTATTTGGAAGGCTGCCTCAATATCATGGCCGAGTTGGAGATGATAGATACTCGCCCACTTTCTCCACATCCTAACCTGCTCATAGAAGATCCACGCCCCAGCTCTGGAAATATGCAAATTTGTCACCTCAGCCCAAGAGATGGTTATTTCGAAGCCGCTGTTACTCTGGGGCAGACCGTCGAACAAGGCCAGATTCTCGGTCAGGTTCTCGATCCACTTGGAGTTAGCACTCACCAAATTTCTGCTGATCACTCAGGCCGCGTCATTGTGCTGCGCTGCTGCCCTTCGGTAAAAGAAGGTGACAGTTTAGCCGTGATCCTCGAAACTAAACCGATATGAAAGTTGCATTAATCACCGGAGCCGCCCGTGGCATCGGAGCCGCCACCGCCAAAGAATTTGCCAACGCTGGCTACGCCCTTTCTATTCTTGATCGAGATGGTGATGAATTGAAGAAAACAGCTACCCAGTTGGAGGAATCAGGTGCCGAAGTGTTGTCGCACGTGGCCGACCTTTCTTCCCTCGAACAAGTTGAAGATGCCGTAAAGCAAACCGCAGAGCGATTTGGTCGCATTGATACTCTAATCAACAATGCGGCCACCCGTGAGCTTGAAACCATTCGAGAGATTACACCGGCCAACTGGCAACTGGCAGTGGATGTCAACCTTACCGCACCGGCTTTTCTCGCTAAGTGGTCTGCTCCTCACATGAAAAAGCATGGAGGTGTTATCATTAATATTACTTCGGTCGAAGCACATATCCCCAAAGGGGTTTGCGCCGTTTACGCAGCGACAAAAGCAGGTCTCTTAGGCCTCACCTGGGAAATGGCGAATGCATTAGCTGGGGACGGCATCCGGGTCATAGCACTTTCTCCGGGTGCCATCGAAACCGATTTCGGGGCAGATTACAGCGGAGGCAAAGAAGATCAACCAGCCAATACATCGCTTTCTAAAGACATGCGCGATTACTCTGAGTCCGTCATCCCGATGCAACGTTGGGGAACGGTTGAAGAAATAGCTCAGACCGCTCGTTGGTTGGCGAGTGGTGAAGCATCCTATATTACTGCCACTGAGATTACCGTCGATGGAGGTTTACGCCATACTTGGATGACGCGTGATATAAAGAATCGGATCCGGCCAGGTCAGTTTTAATGAGCATCTGGAATTATAATGAACACTTTCCATCTCCACCAGAATCCTATCGCATAAGCCTGGGCGAGGGAGATACACCACTTATTCGTTCGCGTTCTATAGGACCCTCGCTGGGGCTCAATCATCTCTATTTCAAACTGGAAACAGTCAACCCCACGGGCTCCTTCAAAGACCGATTTGCTGCATCAGCCATTTCTCATTTATTGGCAGAACAATCCGAGTCGCCCCTATGCCTTGGCACATCAAGTGGAAATACGGGTGCCGCACTCGCCGCATACTCAGCTGCTGCGGGTATTCCCTGTATCCTAGCCATTGTCGATACCGCACCTCAGGCGAAACTTTCCCAAATGCTGGCCTATGGCGCAAAGCTCGTTCGTATCCGTAATTTCGGCACTGACCCAAAATGTACACAAGAAACGATTGAGAAGCTAAACGCTCTGGCAAATGAACTTGGCACGACCGTGCAGGTAAGCGCATTTAGTTTCTCACCCTTAGGAATGGGAGGCGTCCAAACACTAGCCCACGAAATTTCAGCTCAACTACCTCAAGGGGCAGATCACGTTTTTACTCAAGCCGGTGGCGGAGGTCTCACACTGGCAGTAGCTCGAGGCTTCGCTTCTCTTGATGGACTGATAGCTGTGCATTGCGTTCAGCCAGAGGGGAACGACACCATTGCAACCCCTCTTCGCGAAAGAGCTGAGCAAGCGCAGGATTGCCAGTGCACGACCCAGGTAAGCGGGCTCCAAGTCGCCAGTGTGGTCGATGGCAATGAGACGCTTGCTGCGTGTCGAAACTCAGGAGGAACCGGATATACGGTCAGCGATGATGAAGTCTATCAGTTCCAACAACGACTTGCCTCCGAAGAAGGCATCTTTGCCGAACCGGCAGGCGTAGTTGCCCTGGTTGGTGCAGCAAAAGCCATAGAGAATGGCGAAGTAGATCCAGACGCTCGAATCGCGAGTCTCATTACAGGATCGGGATTCAAGGATGCACCTTCGATTGATCGAATGATTGAGAACAGAAATGCTCCCCTCGTTGATAGCTTTGAAGCATTTGAATCTGTTGTCCGGGATGAAATCTAAACGCGTTGGCATTGTTGGACTTCTTCAGGAATCCAATACCTTCATAAAGGACAAAACGACACTCGAATATTTCAAGGAAGACCTCTACCTGGTTGGAGAAGATATCAGAGAACACATGGCGGATGCCCCACACGAGGTGGGGGGTTTTTTTGAAGGGCTAGCGACTTCAGAAATAGAAGCGGTACCCATTTTCCTGGCACGGGCAATTCCCTATGGAGTCATCGAAGCTGCCTCGTTTGATTCGTTAGTGAACTCCATGCTCAGCGAACTTCAAAGAGCCGGACCATTGGATGGGATACTAGCCTCACCTCATGGTGCCACCGTCGCGGAAAACCACGCTGATGCGGACGGCTATTGGTTAGGGAAAGTCAGAAAGCTTGTCGGGCCAGAGATCCCCATTATAGCCACCATCGACCCACATGCGAATTTGTCTAGCGCCATGGTCGAGGCCACCAACGCAATCATCGCCTACTCAACCAACCCACACTTAGATCAGCGCGATACCGGACGCAAAGCAGCCGACCTACTCACAAAGACTTTACGTGGAGAGGTGCGCCCAACACAAGCTGCCGTCTTTCCATCAACGGCAATCAACATACAATCCCAGGAAACATCGAAGGCTCCCCTATCTGACTTTTACCAGGTAGCCAAAGCACGGGCTGATCAAGCTAAAGTCCTGTCTCATTCTATCGTTCTTGGATTCCCCTATTCCGATGTGCCCGAAATGGGATCGTCAATTCTTGTTGTCACGGACGATGATCAACCATTAGCGGATGAAACCGCCCAAGAGATTTCCAACCAGCTGTGGGAGCAACGCCATTCCTTCGAACCCGATTTTGTGAATGCGAGTCAAGCAGTAGCGAAGGCTCTTCAAGCGGACTCATTCCCAGTCGTGCTCTTGGATATGGGCGACAATGTCGGTGGTGGTTCTCCTGGGGACGGCACTACCCTCCTCGCTGAACTCAATAACCAGAATGCGTCGGATTCCTTCGTCTGCATTTACGACGCGGAAGCGGTTTCCCAAGCTAGTCCTGGTGGAGAACTGGAACTGAGTATCGGCGGGAAAAGCGATTCGCTTCATGGAGATTCGTTTTGTACACGCGTTCGCGTGCTATCGCTTCACGATGGAATGTTTTCAGAAACAGAAGCACGCCATGGAGGATTCACTGATTACGACCAGGGATCGACCGCCATCGTTGAAACAATAGATGGTAGGATCACCATCATGCTTACGAGCAAGCGCGTACCTCCATTCAGTCTAAAACAACTCACTACTTTTGGAATTAACCCTAAACAACTTAAGGTCATTGTTGCGAAAGGTGTCATCGCCCCCCTTGCAGCCTACCGCCCCATTGCCGGATCATTTATCCATGTCGACACACCGGGCGTCACTCGGGCTGACATGACGAAGCTCAGCTACGCGCATCGCCGTAAGCCGATGTTTCCTTTCGAAAATATATAATGAAAATCTCTACAAGTCAGTCCGCATGATATTGGCTTCAAACTTACGAACAACCGTCCTGTCAAAAATCTCCTGCGAGAGACATTCGGAATGCGCTGGCAGGTATTTGAGTGAATTAGCCCAAAACCTCGTCCAACTCCTCGCCCCATTCGGCAAGGGTCCGCATCATTGCGACCACTTCGCCTCCTCGTGGCATCAGTAGAGCGCCTTGCTCTTTGCGTTTGCGAACATCATCGGCAGTTCCCACCGGGAGCCCCCAGACTTTGTTATGCTTTTTGGCTGCCGCTGCGACAGTTTCGATGCAGGCTTCCAAATCAGGGTAATCGGGCGATTGTTTCAATCGAAAGCCTAAGTCACCGGAACCGATGAAGAGTCCATCGACTCCTTCAATACTCGCGATGGCATCTACATTGTCGACCGCCTCAGGCGTTTCAATCTGCACGACCAAAAATGTCTCGGCATCGGTGCGCGCCGGGTAGTCATCGTCGAATAGCATAAAGTCATTATCCATGCCTGCGCCATCAAGGCCACGATCACCGAGAGGAGGAAATTTGCAGGCATCGACCAAAGCCTGAGCCTTTTCAGGAGTTGATACGTGGGGAATTAGAAAACCACTGGCACCATCTTCAAGGTAACGATAGAGTTTGGATTTCTCGAGAGTCGATGGACGCAACATGCAGTCGATGTCATACTTGTGAAAGAATGCCATGAGCGCTTGCACCTCACGATCGTTCATCGCCCGGTGTTCCAGATCTAGCCAGATACAATCAAAGCCAGATTCGGCTGCGTATTTGACATAACAGGGAATGTAATGACCAAGAGCGCAGATACGAATCGGTTCATTATTACGGATGCGAGCAAGGGTTTTGCTTTTTCTCATAATTGATTGGGATTATTGATAAAACCAGGAAACGGGTAAGGAACGAAATTTGGTAGACCATTGGCGCTTGGAGGAATCCCCGACCCAGTAGCTAAGAACAACTCGATCTCGCACAAATGTAAGGCTGGGATAGGAATAGCTTAAATTCGGATTCGTTTCCAACTCGCGTTCAAGTATCCACGTTTCCCCTTCATCTTTGGAGATCGCGACATTGAGCGGCGTACGCTTCCCACCATGACTAGCACTCGGATCGAGGTTCTTATTCCAAATAAGTAGCAAATCTCCCGTTGACGGAATCCGTCTCAGCGTAGCAGGTGCTTCCGGCGCAATCGGTCCTAGCGAAGAAGGTTCTGACCAAGTTTCCCCACCATCCTCTGAGTAAGCTTTAGAAATCGTTCCGAGTTGGTTGCGCATGATCATCAGCACTCGACCATCCTCGAGTTCAATCACTTCAGGCTCCATTGCTCCGCGCTTGGGAAGATCTACAGCTTCCTTCCCTGCCCTCCAGCTTTGCCCTTGGTCATCAGAAATAAAACAACGGCTCTCGAAATGGTTCACTTCGGTAACGTCGGGCGTCGAAGCAGCCGGAGCCAGCAGGCGCCCTGTCGATAACTGTGTCACTCGATCATTATTCACCACATGGTATCCGGGCATATCGGTAACCAATATGGCATCCCCAAATGTTTCCGCTTCGTCGTTTGAATACTTCACAAACAGGTCCAAGTCACTGTGACTATTCTTTTGCAGGTAAAACAGAGCTATGCGCTGTGGAGAATCAGGAGTGGGAAGTCGACGCAGAGTCACACTCATGCAATTCAATCCTCCCGTATTTTTTTGAAGGATACGCGGTTCGCCCCAGTTTAGCCCACCATCGCCAGAACGTCGGGCAATGATGTGGGCTTTGGCAAAATCACTTCCTGATTCGAAAAACTCTGTAATCGCAAACAACAATGAGCCGTCATTCAACTCCAAGACAGAACCTTCGGTGTACCGTGGGTTCTCATCGGTGGGTGTAAAGACCAGGTTTGCAATATCTTCCTCTTGGCCCGATGGAGCTGGAGTCGATAGCACTAAGAGCGACTGGGCGGCCCGAATGCGCGTATCAAGATTAGCATCATCCAATAGCACAACAAGTTGGTTCTTGGCATCCAATACACGAGCATCTCCGGCAAAGGTGGCTGAGTAAGTCCGCGTTCCTGCGTCCTCCGAACTAAGATTAGCCAGCAGGCCTTGCAGTCCTTCGGCATCACCCAGAGCAGCAAGTGAGTGTTGGTGAAAGACCCGTTGAAGATCTAATTCAGCGTTATCGCGAGCCTTTCGAATTGCTGGGATATCACTCTCATTTCCAATGCGCGCAAGCACCCAACCAGCTATACGAACCATATTCAGGTCGGATTTGTTTAGTTGATTTCGAAGATAGGCCATCGCCTCAGGATTTCCTGCACGTCCCATGGCCGCGGCAGCCATGATCTTCAAAGTCACGTTGGACGTTTCCTGATACCTTCGACGCATGATTGAACCATCACCCAACTCCCCAACTTTAAATAAACTTTCAGCGGCATGAACATGCCCATGCGAATCCTCACCAGCTAGAATATCGAGCATCACCTGAACATATTCCTTCTTTCCAGCGCGGACCAACTCGCGAGCCAGACCACAGCGTTGTTGGTCATCCACCTCGTCAGGTAACTTCGGCTCCAAATACGCAACCACCTCGTCCCCATATCCTCCGAGAGTAAGCCCTTCCGCAGCGTGCATAGACGGCCAAAACTCATCCGACCATAAACCTGCACGCAAGATCTCCAGACTCTTAGCTCGGTTGCTGTCAGAAAGCTGGATCACATCGGAGTCCGATTCTCCACATCCCCAGAATCCGGAGCTGATGAAGACCGCAACCGAAACACCAGTTAACATTCTCAAGAACTTCACCCAGCAATTTCCTTTCTTTCCTTCGAACCAAGAAGGAGGCACGCCAAGCTACCCACACCCATACCGACTACCAATGCCGCAGGTGAAATCCACTGAAAGCTAACCGGATCGAGGACCTCTTCATTCATTCCAAAGATGGGTCCTGAGAAAGCAATTAGCACCGCAACTAGAATACTGCAGCTTACTCCCACCCATACTCCCCGTGTGTTAGCAAAGGGAACAAATAGGGCGAAGAAAAACAGGATAAAAATAGGAACAGTCAGGAGGTTTACCGTTTTGGTAGTTACGGCTGTGATATTACCTGGGACGTATTCCATCAGCGTGCTCGCAAGCACAACAATGATGCCGATAGTCAAAGCTAGACAACGGGCAAAAATTACCTGCTTGCGCTCCGACTCCGGTTTTCTACCGAAACGTCCGAGAAAGTCCGTCATAACCACGGCGGTGATAGAGTTGACTCCGGAATCGATACTAGACATGGCCGCTGCGAACAATCCTGCCATGACCAGTCCTGACACCACCGGAGGCAGGTGAAAGGCGATAAAATGAGGAAACACTTTGTCTGCGTTTTCCTTGAGCGCCATGCCAGCGGGAAGTAGCTGAGGATTCGCCTGAAAAAAGCCCAAAAGGGCAATACCAGTCAAGCCCAGGGTTAGCCCGACAACGACCCCAACCGTAAGTTGCATTGCGATGGCCCGACGAGCAGTCCGGACATCTTTCGTGGCCATAAAACGCTGAATGGATACCTGGTCGCCCCCGGCAGTACAGCTATGCCAGATAAATACTGATATGATAGACCCGACGACGGTGATACGGGTGGAAGGATCGAGACTGAAGATTGGCTGAGAATCCCAGATATCGGTCTGCCATTCATTAGGAAACCAGCCAAACCCACCCATCTTCACCGTTACGGTTCCAATCACGCACAAAGCTCCACCGTAAAGCAGCAGAGTTTGCATAAGATCGGTAATCACCACAGCACGGAGCCCACCCAGAGAAGTATAGGTGATCGCAAATGCTCCAGTCATCACCACAATCCAGGGAATGTAGGTCTCATCGACCCCAATCATAATCGTAATAGCCTTGGCGGTCAGAAAAATAAGTAACGACATCCAAAACAAACGAAGAACCAGAAACAGCGTGGCACCCAGAAGGCGGATGCTGATACCCAGTTTGTTTTCCAGAAGCTCGTAGGCGCTGGTCACTTTCTGACGCATGTACACCGGCAGAAGTACAAATCCCACCATAAGAAAAATAAAGGGGTAAGCTAGCATGTTGCTAAGGTATACCGGCCCTTTCCCGATCGTTTCACCAGGGGAACCCATATAAGAAATGGTGCTAAGCAACGTGGCAAATAAAGAGACCCCAATCAGCAATGGATTCATATTCCCCGAGCCTACAAAATATTCCTTAGTGTTTTTCTGCTTTCTGGCGAACCACCACCCCAGAAAGAGCGTCGAGCAAGCATAGCCCAAAATAATCACCCAATCAATAACTGCCAGTCCGCTCGAACCTGGGCTGTTCCCAGCCTGACCATTTTCAGCCGCTTGAGCAAGCAACGGAAAGAAAAGGAATACACCAAGAGACCAAAATGACCTACTCAGAAAAAAACGGAAAGAAGCAATCAATAGAATGGGGCTTAGAAGAACTTGGAGAAGAAAGGTAAGACACGTAGCAGTATCACCATTATTTAAGTTAAAGAACAATAAGTTTTGCTGACAACTCTCATTCGTTTTATGGTATAACCTAATCATGATACCCTGGAAATCGGTTTTACCCACTTTCTTCTTCATCCCTCTTTGCTCCCATGCGATTGAACCGACGCCACCGATGCCCACCAGTCCTTTGTTTATCAAAGAAGAGGCACTGGTAAGCTACCAGGGAGAGGAAACAAACCACTACGTCGCTTTCCCAGCCATCGTGCCAGTCAATGACGACGAAGTTCTCATCTCCTACAAAAGAGGCAATGCTCATGCTCGAGACACCGGAGCCGTTCTTGAAATTATTCGCTTTCATCTGAAAAGCGGAAAGAAGACGCAGGAGCCTATCGAACTGGGCATTCCCAAAACCATCATGCAAATGGGTGAATGGATTCGATTTCCCGACGGATCTCTTCGCACCTACATTGATGCCCAGATCGTAAAAGACGGGAAACACACGCGCGTCGGGTTACAACAAGCGCTTACCAAGGACAATGGTAAGACCTTTGAAACACTCAAACCGGTTGGCACCATTGACGGTGTGGAATACGGATACCTCTTTGACTCTGCCACGGTGGGACAACGTGTCTACGCCTTGATCATGACATTCGAATACCTGGAGGGAGGTCGCCGAACCGTTGATGCACTCTACACCGACGACAACGGAGGCACCTGGCATTTCGTCAAAAACCTGAGCGAGGAATTTGGAGACATTCGCATCAACGAAAGTAGCCTCTTGCCCTACAAAGATGGATTTCTGGTAACGACTCGCGGTTACGACAACCAGCAGCGATTGCATCACGTTGATCGAGAGTTCAATCTCATCCAGGAACGTAACCTGACGACCAATACTCCAACCATGGACTCCTACCTTGGAAGGCCGCGACTGTTCAGTTATGGTGGAGAGTATTTTCTGATTGGCCGCAACTGGAGAACCATTACCCGGGAAATACCGATGGAGTTGGGATTATTCCGAATCGATCCCATTAACTTATCCGTTGATAAACATTTCGTCTTAGACAACATCGAACGAGCTGATGTGACGGATGGCTATTACCCCTGCCCCATTCTCTTCGAAACTAAAGATCGCAAACTCCTCAACGTTTTCGACTACCGCGCATTGTTTGGAAATTCGCCTGATATTATTCGGTTCCAGTTCGACAGCGCAGATTTTCTTTCTGAGTGACCATGAATCTTCGTAACTTTATCTGCCTTGCCCAACTCATAATCCTTCCCTCCTTGATGGCGAAGGAGCCAACGGCAGCGATCCCTATCACACCCAACTATAAGATCGAAGAAACCATCGTTTCCTATCGCGGAACAGGAACGATGGATTACCTGGGATTTCCAGCGATTGTTCCTTCGGGTGAAAACGAGATCATGCTTTCTTACAAGCGAGGAACTGACCACGGCTGGGATCCCGGCGCTCAGTTGGAGATCACCCGGTTCGATCTGCAGAGTGGACAAGCCATTCAAGACCCCATCCATCTTGGAATACCGGAGAGGATTATGGAGATGGGTGAATGGGTACGTTTTCCCGATGGTAGCCTAGCCACCTACATCGACGCCCAGAAAACCGATGATGACCGCAATGCGATCCGCATCGGATTGAGAGGAGCCATCAGTCGCGACAACGGAAAGAGTTTCGGGCCTCTCGAACGCGTGGGAGTTATCGACGGCGTAGAATATGGCTACTTGTTTAACTCGGTGATTGTGGGCCAACGATTGTATGCGCTGATTATGACCTTCGAATACCTCGCTGGCGGCAGGCGTTCGGTGGATGCCCTTTACACCGACGACAATGGAAAGACCTGGCATTTTATACGAAACTTGAGCCAGGAATTTGGAGATATCCGGATCAACGAAAGCAGCCTCATCCCCTACAAAAATTGTTTCCTGGTAGCCACCCGTGGTTACGACAACTTTGCCAGAATCCACCAGGTGGATATGGATTTCAAATTGATCAAGGAAGCAAACCTCACGGAAGACTCATCCGCGATGTCCTCCTATATTGGAAGACCACGACTATTCAAATACGGTGGAGCATATTTCCTCAGCGGCCGCAATTGGCCGGCCCCAGATCGAGCGCTTCCTATGGAGCTCGCACTCATTCGCTTCGACCCCGAAACTCTGACTGTCGAAAAGCACTTCGTCCTCGATAACGAAGAACGCGGCGATGTGACCGGCGGTTATTATACCTGTCC
>CALJGU010000204.1 GCA_938075565.1 uncultured Opitutales bacterium
TTTATGAATCCCGAGGGGATGCCCATCCGGCCACCCAAAAAATTTGTGGACCTGTTCGCACAAAACGGAGCTAACGAATAGCTTCTCAAAGACCGGCTTTGCGGCGGTATATCCGGATAATGTGCGAGACGATGTCGTTTATACCGCGACCATCCGTAAGAACTCCAATCCCAGCCTCACTATAGACAGGCATTCGCTCTTTCAATAAACGCTCAATCTCCGCTTTGGGATCATCCACATTGAGAAGTGGGCGGTTTTTGTTCGACCGTGTGCGCTCATAGACCGTTTCCGCAGAGGCAAATAATGTGATGACCACGCCCTTGGCTTGAAGCATCTCAGTCAAACCGGGTTGGAATACCAAACCACCTCCACAAGAAACCACACATCCCTCACTGTCGTGGCCCGTTTCAACAAATGCCTTTTCCATGACACGAAAGGCTGACTCACCTTGGCTCTCGAAAATCTCAGGAATACCTATGCCAGCTTTCGCTTCAATGGCATGATCGCTATCGACAAAGCTATACTCCAGCTGTTGTGCAAGCTGTCGCCCAATCGTCGACTTACCGGTTCCCATAAAACCGACGAGATAAATGTTGGGCCTGGGGCTATTTGACATATCTCTTTATCTGAAAGTGATTAATAAGAATTACAAGCGTTCCTTCATCAAAGAAGAGCTTAGCGCTGCTATTTTCATAAGATAAAACCTTTATTCTATGCCCCAGATATCCGTCATCACCAATCAGCCAAAGCCCACAGATGAAGCATCGTTGAGAAAGCAGCTTTCGTCCAAACTAGCTGAGTGGCTTAATAAACCTGAGACCTACTGCATGGTGCATACACAATTTAATGCTGAGCTGTCCTTCGGTGGCACGGAGGAACCGGCAGCAACGGTAGAACTAGCCTCGCTCGGATTAAGCGATGACCAACCCGCTCAATTAGCACCTCTCATTTGCGATTTCCTATTTCAGCAGCTATGTATCGAACCCGCTCGAATATACATCCGTTTCGATTCGCCCGCTCGAACACACTGGGGATGGAATAAAAAGACCTTTGGTTAGAGCGAGCAGCAACTGCCCCTAGTTCCACCCCTTGAGCATCACCTCAAGTCGATTGTATACGTCTTCTAACTTCCATCGTGTTCCAGGAATACGATGAAAGATCTTTCCTTTCGTATCCACTACCAAGACCACCATGGAGTGGTTGAGAATGGTTTTTTCACTTGGAGCGACGACAACGCCAACTTGCTTAGTAAGATAGTCTAAGGTTTTCTTCGATCCAGTAAGCATCCAATACCCCTCATGATTGATACCCCGTTCATCTAAGAACTCGTAGCACAATCCTGGCGTATCAAACTCTGGATCCAGACTGACAGATACCAAACAAACTGAATCTGCCAATCCTGCTGCTTCTAGCTTATCCTGTAATTCTGCCATTCGATCAGCCGTGGCTGGACTCATCGAGGGAACCTTACCCCGTGTGAAAATAAAATTTAGAACAATGGCTTTGTTCTCTATCTGTTCAGCGGTAATCAGATCTGCCAATTGGTTATACATCGCAAACCGGGGAAGATCGTCACCCACCTTTAAGATGCCTTTGCTAACAGCACCTATACGGGGTCGGGTCAGGTCTCTATTGATGAGCATCATGGACCGTTCAGCTTCAGGCTCTGATGGCCAGATGTTTTCCAACGATAAGACGCCTCCTTTCTCTACTAAGCGGCCCTTAATGAGACTCTCTGGCTTCGCAATTTGATGATCACCGGTCCCGACTATCAACTCAAGCTCGCCGGCCTCTTCAGCAAATCCACGAATCCCGTCATGTGCAGCCACTATCTTAGGCTCTTCTTTATCCACCGAACGAATAACACCTGAAAATGACCAGGAACCATCGGCAAGAAGTACCTTAGGCGATAGGCATAAAAAACAAAGCAATAGCAGTTTCATCAGGGATTTAGACGTAAGTTCTAGGAGAAAGTTCTACAATTTTTATGAGAGATGAAAAAGTATGAGAAAGACTAGAGTTTGAATCTGATTTTTTGCGGATGGCCAAACTGTAAATTTGGAATACACATCTTTTTACACTTTAAATGGTCCTAAAGGTTGATTTCCCGATCAAAATTGATCTTCTTGCCTCTCACCTTTTTTAAAGGAACTATCCGAAACCACAAAACCGTGTCCAAATCCCCAGCCTACAAGGCATTATTGGCATTTTATAGCCTGTTCGTCGTATTCGTGACGACCTTCCTGCTTTATGCTGGAGGGTTTACTACATCCATTGGTGCAGGAATGGTCTTCCCAGACTGGCCGCTGTCCAATGGTTCACTCAATCCCGAGGGCTGGTTGGAAAACCAAGCCATGCTGGCAGAACATAGTCACCGCCTCCTAGGAGCGACGATTGGTCTACTCACATTGACCCTCGCGATTTGGATATGGGTAAAGGATAGCCGGAAATGGATGCGAATACTAGCAATAGCATCATTGGTGGCCGTCGTTTTGCAGGGTCTACTTGGAGGATTTCGTGTGTTATTCAACAGTCTGCAATTCGCCATGATTCATGGCTGCCTGGCTCAAGTCTTCCTATGCATGCTGGTATCTATCGCTGCCGGACAATCCAGGTGGTGGTTCCGTGAACTCTCATTTCCGCCAAGGGGTAAAGCTAAGATAAGAGGATTTGGCCTGGTCGTGTGCGGGCTCATCTTTGTGCAATTAATCGTTGCTGCAATTATGCGTCATTCCGGTGCCGGTCTAGCCATACCGACTTTTCCACTGACCCCTGAGGGAGGTCTAATTCCTGAAGCCTGGAATTTCCGGGTTAGCATCCACTTTGCGCATAGGGCGATAGCTTTGGCCATTGTTGCAGTCTATATCTATTGGGCGAGTCGAATACTGACCACTAAACAGCTAGACGGCCGAATTAAATTGTTTTGCGGTATTGGGCTGCTACTCCTCTTCACTCAAGTAACTCTTGGAGCTATGGTCATTTGGACCTACCGGAGTCCGATTCCCACAACGGTTCATGTTATCGTAGGAGCCTTTCTTTTCGCCACCACGTGGCTGATTACATTTTTCCAATACAATCCAGCGTTGAAAACAGCACTCCCTACATCTGAAGAAAAAATAGAGTCGGTTGACTTTTCCGAAGTTTCCACCGGACAATCTCATTCATGAGTCAGGGAGATTCCAACTCAGCGGTAGATTCATCGTCACCACTGATACCAGAACCCACCGTGGGTAAAGCACGTTTTGCTGATTACTTGGAATTGACCAAACCCAAGCTAAGCTTGATGTCCATCATTACGGCTTTGCTCGGCTACTTTGCGGCGAGTCCGGTTAAAAACGTCCCCGTCTTCCTTGGATTGACGATCGGAACAACCTTTGCCGCGGCTGGAGCAGCTGTGCTCAATCAATGGCTCGAACGGGATGCCGATAAAAAGATGAAGCGGACGCAAGATCGGCCCATACCTCGTGGAGTCATCTCGCCACTGCCGGCTTTGTTTCTAGGGATCGTGCTAACAATCGTAGGAGTCGCCGTATTGTTCATATGGACCAACTCGATGACTGCCTGGCTCGGCCTTGCGACAGTCATCATCTACGTAGTCATTTATACTCCACTTAAAAAAGTAAGCCCGTTGGCTACGGAAATCGGTGCCCTTCCAGGAGCCATTCCTCCTCTCATGGGTTGGACAGCTGCAACAGGCTCCATTTCTACCTTGGGCTGGGTATTGTTTGGCATTCTCCTCTTTTGGCAAATGCCGCATTTCATGGCCATCTCGTGGATGTATCGGGAAGATTACCAACGTGGTGGCTTTCGCATGCTGGTATCGACTCAGAATGGAGCAGTGAAAATAAGCTACAGCGCTATTTTCTACACGATACTGCTGATAGCAGTTACCTTGGTTCCCATCCTACTATCCATTACCGGACACCTTTACTCGGCTGGAGCCACCATCCTGAGTGCCTTTATAGGCTGGCGGGCCTGGCAGTTCTTTAAGGCAGTCGATATGGATGGGCCTGCGAGAAAACTCTTTTTTGCCTCCATCATTCATCTCCCTTTGCTATTTGCCGTACTCGTGGTAGATCGTTGGTTGTTTTAAACAACAAGCGGAATCGCACTTTACGCCGACCGTGGCGTTCCTCTATTTTGCAGTCACAATATTGGACTACTCATTAATTAGGTATGACATTGGATATCGTATTAGTGTTCGCCATTCTGGCATTAACACTCGCTAGCTTCGTTTGGGAAAAAGTGCCTGTCGAGGTCACGGCCATCTCAGCCTTTGCCCTTATTTTGGCCCTAGGCTTATTACCCGTGGACTCAGCACTCAGTGTTCTGGCAAACCCTGCGCCGGTAACCGTAGGTGCCATGTTCATGGTCAGCGCTGGATTGGAAAGGTGTGGAGCGATCGAGATCATGACCGGCTATTTCAAAAAGTTAGCCAAGGCGGGTTACATCCCATTCCTATTTGTCATGATACTGTCGGTGGCGTTTGTTTCGGCGTTCATCAATAATACCCCGGTCGTTGTAATATTTATGCCAGTATTGTTGAGCTTGGCTCGAGAGATGGATGTTCCGGCTTCCAAATTACTGATTCCACTCTCCTACGCATCCATCTTCGGCGGAGTCTGTACTTTGATGGGAACAAGCACCAACATCCTCATCAGTGGTATCGCAGAGACTTACGACATGGCGCCCTTCTCCATGTTTGAGTTGGCCAAAGTCGGTCTCCCTTTACTTGGACTAGGCACGATCTACCTCATGCTATTTTCAAGGAAACGGCTCCCCGTCCGTGAAACACTCACGCAAATTTTGTCACCCGAGGAACGACGTGAATTTATCACCGAAGCCTATATAAATACCCACTCTCCTCTTTCAGGAAAAGGGATCATCGAATCTGGTATCCTGAGAACGCCAGGTGTTCGCATTCTGGAAATCGTACGATCTGGTATGCCAATGGAAGATCCATTGAATAAGATTACCCTTCAATCAGGAGATCGACTGGTATTGGCCTGTAAACCTCATGGGATGGCTCAGGCCAGAAACTTAGAAGGAGTCGATTTCCTCGGAGAAATTGGCGAAGGGCTAGAACAGGTAGCCGCATCAGAGGGTTCAATCGTTGAAGGCTTTATTGGGCCTGCCTCCTCTATCGTCGGAAAGACGGTGGGAGAAATTAATTTCCGCCAACGCTTCCATATGATCGTCCTAGCATTGCACAGACGAGGAAAGAACGTGAGGGAAAAGCTGCAAACGCTACCCTTGGAATTTGGTGACACGCTACTCATGATGGGCACCGATCAAGCCATCAGTTCACTTCGAACTTCCGATGATATCATTCTGCTCGACAAACCTCATGTGCACTCAAGGAGTAGAAGGAAAAAAATCCCTATTATCTTAGCAACCATACTGGGCATTGTCGGCTTCACCACCTTTACAAATTTCCCCATCGTGGCGTCAGCTATTATCGGACTCGCAGTACTTTTAGTTACCAAGTGCATCAGCTCCAAAGAGGCCTTTTCTTCGGTGGGCTGGAACATCATTTTCCTCATTTATGGAATGTTGGCTCTCGGATTGGCCATGCAGGAAACTGGTGCCTCGTCTCTGATCGCAGACAATGCGGTCTCGGCCGTGGATACCTTTGTAGCGCCTGAGTGGCAACCCTACGTGATGCTAGCCGTCATGTATCTCATGTGCTCGATACTGACTGAGATACTTTCAAACAACGCTACAGCCGCATTGCTGGCACCTGTCGGTATCGGCATAGCAGCCAGCATGGGAGTAGATCCACGAGCATTCTTGGTAGTAACTGCCATCGCCTCTTCAGCCAGCTTTGCCACACCAATAGGTTACCAAACCAATACCTTTGTATATGGTGTAGGCGGCTACCGATTCAGTGACTTCATAAAATTTGGCCTTCCGCTCAACCTGATGTGTTTCAGCGTAAGTATTTTTCTAATACCAATGGTTTGGCCCTTCTGAAACAAGGGACCCCTTCCTGGAAGGATTACAACCGAACTTTCAAGCCATCGAAGGAAAGATTCACTCGATCCGGCAATTGCAAATCCACTTCGTCGTGATCTACATGATGGGTCATGTGGATCAAATAGGTTTGTGGAGCACCAATAGAGTTAGCCACTTCCACTGCTTCCTCGATACTCATATGAGTCGGATGCGGGTCATGGCGCAATCCATCGAGAACTACTAAGTCCGAATCCCTGGCAAGTTCACGAGCCTCTTCGCTCACTGATTTGCAATCGGTATAGTAAGTAAATTTCTTACCGGATGAAGCTTCGGTAAACACCAAACCCATGACCTCGAACCGACCATGAGGCAACACAGTCGTTTCCAGAGTCCCCCAGGGAAACTCCAACGTTGAATGGCGATCGACTGAATGCGGGATGAACGCCGGGTAACCACGAAATTCGGGACGATCTCGAACTGCATAAGGATACATGAGGCGGATCCGCTCCAAGACCTCATCAAAGGCATAGACTGGAACACCCCCCCCTTCTCTAAAATCTACAAACCGTCGAAGGTCATCCATGCCAGCCACATGATCGGCATGAGCATGGGTGAGTACGACCCAATCTATATGATCCACTTCGTGGGCAATACATTGGAGCCTAAACTCTGGAGAAATATCAACCTGAACGGCGTGGTTACCCATACGGACATGGATCGAAGTCCGAGTTCTCCGGTTCTTGGGATTGTCACTGGTACATATGTTGCAATCGCAGCCAATCATTGGCACTCCGTGTGAGGTACCCGTTCCCATAAACACAATCTCCATAGAGAGAAAAGGCAGTTCATTTCCCATGGGGGGACAAGGCAGAAGTTTAAGATTCGGAAGAAGTGGGTTAAGAAAGTGATAAAACTGAAACAATCCCCTTTTAGGCTATGAATAGCATGTGCACTGCTCTATTGTTTTGGCCAATGAATCTCGTCCGTCCAAAATGTCGGACTCGCTTGTCCGCTGAAGATTTTGCGTTTATCCAGTCGGTGCTCCTTGAGACCGTGCAGGATGAAATAGCTTTGAAATCTCTCCTGCTCGACCCTGAGATGTTGGACGCTATCTTGGATCAAAAGGAATTGTATGAAGCGATTCAGGATCGTGCCTTGACCGTTAACATTTCAGCTCAGCTTTATTTCTATGTGTTGGTCCGGCAAACTCTCTTGAATGCAGATATCGATGATCGGGAGATGGCAGACTATATCGCAAGTTTGCTCATCAGCTTTTCGCGGGAAGATCATCAGAAAAAACTCTTTCCCGAGTTGAAGGAGCCGATGCACTACTTGATCGATATCGTGACGCAGATAGAGAAGTCGGACTACTACCACCGATTCTTCTTATACGCCCATCTGGGAAATCAAACACACTTTTTCTCTCCGGCCTCTTCCCAAATCACATCCGTCACCGGGAACAACGCCGAGCTGCTCCAGGATTGCGCTACTATGAATCCATGGGAAGGAGCCATTTCAAGGCAGCCAGAAATCACCCGTTAGCCAAGGAGTTCGCGATGCAGGAACTTTACGACGATCTCTATCAAGGATTTCACGAAACACGGCAGGCCTTAAATGGACTGGCAGATAAATTGTACTAAAAAAAGACCCGGATCGATGATCCAGGTCTTAGAAATTTATTTATCGGATGATTCCTCATCAGGAGGCTTCGGCCCTCAATGACCACCTGGACCACCATTCCCATCGCGGCGAGGACGATCTCCCCGGCCTTCACGATCACCACGGCTGCCACGCGCTTCCCAGCGTTTCCGCCGTTCTTCCAGCCATGTATCAAATTGTTCCTTTTGAGCTTCAGTCATTGATTCACGGATAGCCATTTGCTGAGCTCGGCGAATTTGCTCCAAGGTAGGACGAGTCTCACGAAAAAGTGCCTCGTACTTTTCTTGAGCGTCTTCCAAAATCTTTCGTACTCCCAATTGTTGCTCATCAGAGAGGTCATAGGAATTCGTCAACCGACCATGGATATGATCCAACATCCCATGCTCCATCCTGAAGGGATCCAGAGTCGGACCTAGCGGACGACCAGAACGTCCGTCCAATCGTTTACTGCCCACAAATCCAGCTAACCCGCCTATGGCGAAGACAACTACAAGGATCAGAGCTGCTTTGACCGTTTGATTCATAGCCAATCAGACCACTCGGCTTCTGCGTCAGCTTCGACCGTATTCATGGTCACAAGTGGATCGGCATAATCAGAGTCGAATTCGGAGTCTAGCACCGAGTTCGTGCCGGCAAGTACTAGCATGCCTACAAACGCAGCTGCCACACCAAGCTTGACGAATCCCGGGTTAAACAAGCGAATAATGTCACTTGTCCAATCCGCTTCAGCGTCTTCACGGAGGTTGCCACTGCGTAACAGACTTTCCAACATAGCGCGCACCGCATAACGAACGTCGACTGGAGCAGGAGATTCATTCCTGCTAGCGGCGACCATTTCGGCCCAGCTTTGTTGATTGCTACTACTTGACAGACTCTCCAACTCAGCACGAACCGCAGAACGGACGTCCACATGAACAGGAGATTCGTTCCTGCTTGCGGCGACCATATCGGTCCAGCTTTGGTTAGGGTTTTTATTCGGAGATGTCATAACGATTTAGTAATTTACGTAATTTCTTCTTTGCTCGAAAGCTTTTAACTTTGGTTTTTGATAAGCTCCACCCGGTTGCTTCAGCCACCTCCGCAAGGGGGCGCTCTTCCAGGTAATGCATGGTTAACAGTAGTCGATCGTCAGCCGGTAACTCGGAGAGCAGTTGTTGAACTTGCTCGGTGGTTTGATACTCTTGCTGAATATCAGTACGATCTTCCAGTCGCAGCAATTCCAGTTCATTGGACTCCTGACCTGGTGAGGCGAGAGACACTGGAGTGCGTTTGGATCGACGAAAATAGTCATGGCCCGTATTATAGGCAATACGACGTAGCCAGTTTTCAAAGGGCGCGGTGGGTTTCCACAGGTGCAGTTTGCGATAGGCCTTAATGAAGGTATCCTGCACAAGATCTTCCAAATCCGACTGATGCGGACAGAACCGAAATAGACATCGGGAGATCATCCCTTGGTGTTTCACAACGAGCGTATCAAAGGCTGATAAGTCGCCATCACGGGCGCGCTCCACCAATTGTTTATCTGTTTCAGACTCTGAATCCATTTTTACTTCAGAAACTGCTAGAGGAAACGAACTGGGATAACAATGAAACACTTCTGGCTTTTTTAACCTGAGACAATCTCAGGCACTGTATGTTAAAGAACGGGTTGTTAGGTTTTGGCACAATGAGCTGCCTGCTTGCGCCTGGCCTGTTGAAATCGGTTAAATGTTTGAAATGATCCCATCATGAGGACCCTTGAAAAAGGAAACCTCAACAGAGCTTGGTGAGCCTTTCCTTGGGAGGACAGTTTCTTCATAGCTGGCTAGGTATTTTTAACAATGGATTCATTTCCGGTATCTTCCTGATTATTAGCGGATTAATCCTCTAAAAACCCTGGATTATGTATCTGTCTCAATAACGTGTCATTTTTTCAAAGGGTTACACGATTAGGAGAAAAACTAACAACTCCTCCCACTGTTATTCTCAAAACCGTAAATTAGCCCTACAAAAGGCTTGATCTCTGAAGGTTTTGGAATGTTTTTTGCTCCCCTATTTACCGGATTTAAAAGAATTAACCCACCTGGCGCACACTTTCCACAAGGAAACTAACGAGCAACCAATACAAAGCTATGCCAGCTAAGAAGGTAACCAAAAAGGTCGCTGCCAAAAAATCTCCTGCAAAGAAGGCGGTTAAAAAGGTAGTAGCCAAAAAAACCACAACCAAGAAAACCGCGGCCGAAAAGGCTCCCAAAGCTGTAAAAGCACCTGCTAAAAAGGCAGTCGCTAAGAAAGCTCCAGCCAAGAAAGCCGCAAAAAAACCAGCAGCGAAGAAAACAGCCACGACTATTGTGGCCAAATTCGACGTCGGTCATGGAAATACACTTCTCTTGCGAGGAGATGCTCCAGGTCTGAGCTGGGATAACGGAACGATCATGGAAAACGTCGACGCCGAAACCTGGCAATGGACCACGTCCACGGCCAAGTCGGACTTCGAAGTCAAATTCCTGATCAATGACACCACATGGTCTCAAGGAGAGAATGTAGCGGTAAAGCCCCGCACCACTGTCGGCATTGCGCCCAGATTCTAATTAAGCACTCGTGAGAAAAAGAAACTGAAATGAGAAGCCCCGGATTCGTCCGGGGCTTTTCTTATTCCTGCGTTGACGCATTTTACTTCGCCTCAACATGCTGAATTGCAAATTTCATGACCGAACCCTGTCCATACCTACCTGACGCAGATCCATCCATGGACTGGCGCGCAATGCAGGAAAGCAAGTCTGTCTCGAACGCCCAGTTCTATAGGACCGCTCTCAGCTATGGGCAGGTGCTTTGGCTAAAAAACCTACCTGCACGAGCTCTTCTGGCCATTGATCGAGCTTTATTGACGTCTCTCACAGGAAAGGAACCTGAGATTCAGGATTGGCCACTCCCCTACCGAGCAATGGCCTGGATGCTCGCTCACTATGATGACGAGGCCTTCGTTGGGAATCCACGGGTGCACTTTCAACACCTAGCCACCCGCGTTTGCGGAGACCGCCATGAACAGCGCAAATGGAGAGCTTGGGCCTGCTGGTACCTAGCCTGTTTGCAAAGGCCGTTCCTACCCGGAGACGAAAAGCAAGGAATAGAGGAACCAAGACGCACCGATATAGAAGCCGGCTTAGAAAAACACGGAATAGAAAGTGAGCTGGAAACCTGGCTTGAGGTTGTCGAAGAGATCGAAGCCGCCAAATTGGCTTAAAGCTCGCGATATTGACCTTGGTACCGCCCCACCAAGTTGAGGAGTTCTGCTTTGTGCTGAGGCTTCACTTGGAATCCAACGAAATGATTACGTGCATCTTTTTCCGATGCTTCCTGCAGACGATGGATATCGCGTGACAACTCTTCCCACGAAACATTTTGACTCCCTCCTGTCGACTTCGTCCGCTGAAAATCTCCGTCTGAAATGATAAAAATGACATCTGGCTGCCATGCAAAAGCAGCTTCGATAACAGACTGAACACCATTGATATCCTGCCGAATCCAATTTCGCCCTGATTTCCCATCAGTTCGGAATTCATTTTGGAGCCACGTCACCCCAGCTGCCTTGTTAGACTTGGTCCCTGTTACCAGGTAGTCCTCAAAAAAATCGTAACTGCGACTGAATTGAATCAATCCAAACAGAGTATTCGCATTGAGTCCCTGAACAAGCTCTGTGGCCTCGGCCTGCAATTGACGTATAGAAACACCGCTCTTTTTCGCCTTTGTCAGAACCGACTGTGATATATCGAAAGCCACAACGACACGCGTGGCTTGATCCTCAATACCAAAGAAACTAACCTTTGAACTCTCCGAGACGAGACCTTGGAGAGATCCCATCAACCCCGAGGCCCCTAATAAAGCAGCCGTGTCATCAAGCGAGTTGGCCGCATTATCAAACGGATTAAACTCCTGACTTGGAAGACTCGGAAGGGATGGCATATCAGCACTAATTAGTGCCTCGGTGGTCAGGCGCTCCATCAAGGCAGGTTTGCTGACTACTTGCTGAAACTCCGAAAGAGCCACGGAATGCTCGAGTTCACGCTGAGGGAGATAGATCGTTTTCTTCGCAACAAATTCAGGATCCTTTTTAATGCTAGGAATAACGACCACCACAAATACCGCTGCGAGCAATATACCCACTTGAATAATCAAAGCCCAAATGAGCGGCCCAAACTTAAATTTCGGAGTGGTCCGCTTTTCGTATTCTTGAAGCGTTTTTCCCTGACGAAATTGCATTTTTTACAATTCTGGGGGAGCTCAGAAAAAATTCAACGGCAGAGTTAAATTTCCCTAATATCGAAAAAAGTGAAACTTTGTCGATAATCCCACTTGACTAGGAATTATATCCTCATCATACGTTTCAATCTTCTATTTCCAAGGGGTAGTAGCTCAGTTGGTTAGAGCGCCGGCCTGTCACGCCGGAGGCCGCGAGTTCGAGTCTCGTCTATCCCGCCACTTTTTAAAGCCTGCATCCAAGCAGGCTTTTTAGTTTCCAAAATCGGCCAATAGAGTCCACATAGGTGTTAAAGGACATGCAATTAACACATGAACGCTAATACCAAGTTGGATTATGGAGAGACAGGACTCTCTGTCGACTTAGAGTGTTTGGACATAACCCTTCTTTCCCCAAAATTCTTGCCGGGCCTTCCCGATGAAGAAAAAGCCTTTCAGGATTCTGCTGCTAACCCAATTGGCACCGGTCCTCTAATAACCATCGTAGATGCAGATGAGACGGTAGCTATTGTAATCCCAGATATTACACGTGCGCTGCCCAATGAGCGATTGCTCAACTGGGTGTTCAAGGAGTTGGCACACGTACCGCGAGAAAATTTTAAGATCATTTCCGGAACTGGGACACATAGGGAAAACACTCCAGAGGAATGGATCTACATGGTTGGCGAAACGATCTACCGAGAGTATCGCTGCATAAACCACAATGGATTTGATAAAGGGAGCCTCATTTCAGCAGGGACATCTCCTTTTGGCTACGATGTGTATTTTAATCGCGAATACGCAGATGCAGATCGACGCATCATCATGGGGTTCATAGAACCGCATTTTATGGCTGGGTTTTCCGGCGGCTACAAAGCGGTCTTCCCCGGAGTCACTGGAGTGGACACCATCATGAAGTATCATAGCTCCGAGAATATTGGGCACCCAGGCAGCACTTGGGGCAATCTCGACGATAACCCAACTCAGGAAAACGTCAGGGCAGGTGGTTCCTTGATCCCCGTTGATTTCCTCGTCAATATTACCCTGAACAACAAACGAGAGATTACCGGCTTTTTCTTGGGACATCCCATCGAAGCACACAATGCAGGCTGTATATTCTGCAAAGACACCGCCATGATTCCTTGTGAGGATGCGTTTGATATCGTGGTAACATCAAACAGTGGTTACCCGCTCGATCAAAACCTTTACCAAACCGTTAAAGGCATGTCAGCTGCCTCTCAAATCGTTAAGAAAGATGGGTTGATTATCTCGGCCTCGCGTTGCAACGACGGCTTCCCCGATCATGGAGAATTTAAAAGCTTCCTGTTCGAGAACGAATCTGCACAGGCTATGCTCGACAAAATTTGCTCTCCCGAATTTGAGCTCATGGATCAATGGCAGGTGCAGCTATTAGCGATCATCCTAATAAAAGCACGAGTAGGACTCTACAGTGAATTATCGGATGATGACGTCCGTAAAGCTCATCTCGAACCGATAGATGACATCAGATCTGTGATCGACTCTGAGATCCATCGACTTGGTAGAACGGCAAGCATTGCATTTCTACCCGAAGGGCCAATGACCATTCCGTATTTGAATAATTAGAGATCAGGGATGATCTCCGGATATACCTGACCGGTCGCACTGACCTTAAATATATAGACCAGGCCTGGTCGAAGTTCGCTGTAAACTGCAGTTCCGAATACCGCTTCAATACCGTATTCTTTCAAACGCTGTTTCTCATGGGCTAGATCCCAGATTTCCGACCAAAACAACTCCCGTTGATTTATAGGCAATCGAGCTAACAAGCCTCGATATCTTTCTGGTTCACGTCCATGCACTTCAATGGGAAAGCCATCATTGGGTGCCATGTGTTCGCCATAGACTCTCCTCCACAGATAAAGCGACCTGGCCTTTCCATCACTCACAAATTCGTCACTAAACTTCACAATGAGAGCGTCGAAATGCACCACGCTTCCCTCTATCGTAAACTCACTATTGAAAACGATATCGAGTGGATCATCTCTCGAAGTCTCTACAAATTTAAGGGTGGTGAGCAGTTTGCCGGATTCATCACTCTGATGGACCACCTTGGCATAACCAATCTGATCTTCGTCCGTAAGATTCTCAATCGCCTGCTTGAGCTCCTTATTCTCTGTCAGTAACGCCTGAATGGTCAGGCCCGTCTTAAGAAATGCGACTCCCAGAATTCCCCCAACAGCGATTCCAGCAACGGAAATCCCTCCCCAGAAAAATTTGGCTGACAGTGATAACATAAAAGCAACAAGAACAATTTTTCTCTTAGACTACAAGCACACAGCATGGATCCATTGTTTGAATACAAAAAGGGCGTTCCACCAAGCTAGAACGCCCTTTTGTTTTGGGTCATCAGGGTACTATTCAGGATAGTCGTAAATTTCTAAGAGTCCGTAACCGGAGGTATTCCCTGCTCCACCAACAACGGCGGTATAGCTCCCTGGTTCCAGAGTTGCCACAATGGCTGGTTCTCGATCGTCGCTAGGCGGGATTCCTGAGAATATAATATCTCCGATCTGCGGGCTATCTTTCCAATTATCATTTGAGTCGATAAGATCTTGCCCGGTATAAAGTTCCAATGTCGGATCCTGAAGTCTGTTTTCAATAGTCGAAGACAAGCTTGGACCAGACACGCGGATAAATACTCGTGCAGGAGTATCACCACGAATGATGAATCCACCAATCATACGTTTGTCATCAGGTTGAACAAAGCTGCGTGTAGAAATGTTGATGATTCGAGTATTCTTCGAGTAATCCACTTCGTAAACTTCAACCAATCCAAATCCAGTCGAGTAATTGACTCCGCTTAGGATGGCTGAGTAAGGCCCAGGATCCAATCGGACGACCAAGGCAGACTCAGTGTCGGCTGTTGGAGGTAACCCTGCGGCGATAATCCCTGCTTCATCTGTGTCCCGCCAATCATCGTTGTAGGCGATTGGATTGTTCAGGTCAGCTCCACTGACCAAGGTCAATTGAGGATCGTTCAACACAGGTGCGTTGATGCTTCCTTCAAGACTAGCTCCAATCCCGCGAATCAAGACCGTCTTCGGCCCATCTCCACGAATGATAAAACTACCAATCATTACATTGTCATCTGTCTCAACCAGACCCCGAGTCGAAATATTAATCAGTCGTCCAATAATCGGATTTCTGAATTCAGTTTCAACCGGGTCATCAGAACCTGCATCATTGAAGGCAGCTACACTGTAAGAGTAATTCACACCGGCAACGGCAGTATAATCGACATAAAGGCTTATATCTGGAGAGACTTCGTCCAGCAGAACCCAGACTCCTCCGTCCAATTCCTTGCGGAAAATCCTAAACCCAAGTTCATTCTCAGAATTGTCCTGCCAGGATACCGAGATAGAAGTCGGAGACAGTGAGGCAATTTCCAAGTTTGTTGGACCATTTGGAAGAGGCACATTAGGCGTAGTTACATTGACAATATTACTTGGCTCAGACTCCAGGCCGTTCCATATGGCAATCACCCTGTAAGAATAAGTCGTAGCTGCATCAGGCGAGGAATCTACAAAGATAACTGAGTTCTCCCCTAGATTACCAATTGAAGACCAACTCGCATCACCTGTACGGCGTTCGATTCTATAAGCCGTTTCAATGGAGGACGAATCAACCCAATTAAGTTCAACCTGAGAAAATGCCGTTGCACTCCCCTCAAGCAATTGAGGTGGGGCAAATGGTATATCCGCTATTGCTTCATTACTTGTGGCTGTCTCACCACCCAAGTTGAAGGCCAACACGCGGTAAGTATAGCTCGTACGTTCCTCAACAGTGTCATCATTGAAGTAGGTCACGTTCTGATTCACAGTAACGAGGTCCTCAAATTCTCCATTACCCACTTTTCGTTGTAACTTAAAGCCATCTTCAACTTCAGACTCATCCGTCCAAGATAAGCTCACTTGACTGAGGGTTTGGGAAGCTACAACCAGTTCTGTTGGTGCCTCGGGAAGCGGTATGGATAATGTTGTTGCCGAAACTTCATTGGATTGATTAGACGATTGAGCGCCATTGATAAAGGAAGAAAT